>CBHFOL010000035.1:0-37122 GCA_965995405.1 uncultured Saccharothrix sp. | reverse complement strand
GGGTGTAGTCGTAGGACGTCTGCGACACCTTCAACTCGCCGCTCTCGTCCAACGGGACGTCACCGCCGGACAACCAGTCGAACAGCGGTCCGGGCTGGTCATTCTCGTCCGCGACGAAGCCGTCCACCGACACCGAGCTGTACATGACCACCTTGCCCACGGGGCTCTCCTCTGCTTTGGGGGCCCCCAAATTAGCGTGTCGTGAGCTGTCGCTCTGGTAAGAAATCAATCGGCCGGCAGCGGCCAGCCGTCCAGCGCGTGGCCGGGATGTTCGCGCAGGAACCGCCGCCGGACTTCGACGTACCGGGTCGGCGTGAGCCCGGTGAACGCCCGGAACTCGTGGCCGAAGTGGGCCTGATCGAAATAGCCCGCGCCACCGACGAGGTCGCCCCAGTCGACCGGTCCCGCGGGGTTGATCGCGAACACGGTGGCGGCGAAGCGGTAGGTGCGGGCCAGCGCTTCGGCGTGACGCCGACGAGCTCCTTGAACCACTGTGTCAGATGAGTGCTGCCGACACCGGCTGCCACGCTCAGGTCGCCGATCGCCACCGCCCCGCCGGCCGCCGCGATGACACTGCTCGTATGGCGGACCAGCCCCAGGCCGGCGGTCTCGCACAGCCGTCGCATCAGCTCCTCCTCGTGCAGCGTCAGCATCTCGTGCGGTCCGTCCGCCGTGTGTGACCGATGACCCGGAATCCGTCCACGGCTGCATCTCGGAGGTGAACCGGGACCGGCCAGGGGCGGGCGCCGGGCGTTTCGCCGCGTCCGGCATCCACCGCCCGGTCCCGCTTGGCCTCCGAAGCCGGTGCCGCTTGGCAGCGCTACGTCGCAGGAACCACCACGGAAGATCGAGACTGACCGGCCTCTTTGATCGAGTGTCCGGCATCTTGGTGGAGGTCCACCGGCCGTGATCGCGTGGGCCTGACCGACTTGGCCTGGCGATCGTCACCAGCCCAGGGGTCGTGGTCAGGGGACCTGCCTCGCCTGGTTTGCTGTGGTCGGACACTCCGTGCTGTTCAGGCGGGTCCAGGCCGACATCCGGACATCACCCGCCAACCTCGGATCTGCTCACGCCGAACGGGCGCCGGCCCAACGAGGCGTACCGACGACCGCCAGTACCACGGCCACCATCACGCTGTACCAGATCGCCGCCGGCACGGCGATGCTCAGGTCGAGCGGGAGCGCCCACAGCAGCACCGCCGGCAAAACGACTGGTAACACCAGCATCAGCGCCGCCCGATGACCGGTCCTGGACCAAGCTCCAGCGGCCATCACGGCGCCGCCGATGAGCATGACCGAACCGATCGACGTCAGTACCGACTCCTTGGAACCGGACACCCCAGGCGCCAGGGCAAAAAGCACGACGGTCGTGACGACGACCCCGGCGAACAGCGTGAAACGCTTGCCACCCACCAGTTCCCAGCCTCGGGCGGGCCCGGGTGACCACGTCAGGGCGGCGGACACCACGATGCCCGACACCACCGATCCGACATGCCACACCAACCACCGGAACGACGGGTCCGGATCGATGAGCGGGACGCTGAAGAAGCCGATGGTGCCCAGCCACGCGCCGAACGCGGCGGTGCGCCGCAGCCGGAACAAGGCGAACATGGCCACGACGAACCAGACCATCCACACCGGTAGGTCCGGCAGCTGCCATTGCCACAGCATGCCGTCCGCGGTCGGTGAGAGTAACTCAGCCGGCTGCACCAACGAGGTCAGCGTGCCCGCGCGCCACTGCAAGGCCAGCTCGTGCAGTGCCGCGGTGGCACCGAGCAGCATGGCCAACGGGCCGAGCAGGGCCACGCCGGCCAACACGTCCCGGATGGGAATACCGTTCGGGGTCACCACTCGCCGCAGGTGCAGCCGTGCCGCGCTCCACAGCAGGTCGACGGTTTCCCCAAGGCCTGGCCGGGCATGCTCACCAGCTCCGGCCAGCAGAACGCCGAGCATCTCCTCGCCATGGCGTTCCCGGTGGTCGCGCGGGTACAGGGCAACCAGTCGACGGTAGCGGTTTTCCAGGTCCGTCATGCTGTTCCTCCCGTGAGCCGCGTGCGCAGGCGTTGCCGCGCCGCGCGGGTGTGTGCCTGCAATTTCTCCACCTCGGCGGCCAGCCGAGCCGCGCCCGGCTCGGTCAGCCGGTAGTAGCGCCGCAGCCGGCCGTCCACGATCTCCTCCCGATCGACGTCCACCCAACCGTCCGCACCCAGTCGGTCCAGCGCGGCATACAGGGTGCCGGCGCGCAGCGTGACCCGACCGTCGGAAATCTCCTCGACGTCACGTTGGATGCCGTACCCATGCTGTGGACGCGCGGCCAGCGCAGTCAGGATCAGAAAGGTCGGCTCCCGCAGCGGAGCATCACTCATGAGACCGTTATATACCGATCATCTTACTATTGCAAGATCGCTTCGGGCTCGTGGACCACTAGGGCACAACGACGCGCGCAACGCGGCCACCCAACCCGGTTTGCCTGCTCTGGTCGGCCGAGGGCCGAGGTGATTGCTTCGGTCGGTCGGTGTGACTCGTGGTGGGTATGGCGAGGCCGGCTGCAAGTGGCGCTCCCAGCCGTGGATTTCCTGCCGTGGAAGACAGTCCACGGCTTTCACACCCGCTCGGCCGCACGCGGCGCGGTCACCCGGCTGCGCCGTGCGCGCCGCCCATCGTTGTCACAGCGCGACCACACCCACGACGACGACCACCACCGTGACGAGAAGGAACAGAACGGCGAGGACGGGGTCCAGCTTCTGCGAGCGCCGTTCGGCTTCGATTTCCGTGGTGAAGACCTCGGGGTCGTCGGGCGCGTAGTGGATCGTGACGGTCCGGCCGTACGAGCCGACGGGGTCGGGCAGTTCTGAGCGGAGGTAGGCGGTGACAGCCGTGCCCTCGCGGGTGGTGAAGGCGACGACCGGCACCAAGCGGGTGGAGGTGCCGCCCTCCGCGTCGGTGCTGACGCTCTTGAGCACGGCGATGACGCGGCCGGGGACGGCGGACATGGCGTCCAGCCTGGCGAGACGGCGGTTCGTGGCGCGTACCGCGCCGGGGAGGTAGTTCGCGACGACGATGGCCAACGGACCGCCGAAGCCGATCAGTGCCCACGGCCAGCCCCAGTCGATCGCGGCGAAGACCACCAGTCCGAAGTAGACCAGGAAGACCGCGAAGTTCGGCCGGCCGAGTCCGCGTCCACCGTCGCCGAGGTCGCTGGTGAACCGGAAGGCGTGCGGCCTCCCGGGTGGGTAACGGATTCCGATCTCCCGGCCCGTCCAGGCCGTGGTGATCGTCTCGCCGCGCTCACCGTCGTTCGTCACGATGTGTTCCAGTCCGGTGGACGGGTCGCGGAAGGCGACGACCACGGCTATCCCGTCGCTCGGAGAGCTTCCGTGCCGGGGTTCCCGCACCCGCTCGATCCGTCCGACGACCCGGACCTCCCGCTGGGCCCGGGTCGACCCGGCCAGCGACCGTCCATAACCGACCAGCGCCACCGTGCCGAACACCCCGCACCACAGCGCCAGACATACGTGCCAGTCCATCCGTCTGTCTCCTGCCACTCGGGGAAAACGGCCCGCCGGGGCTCCGGTGGCCGGTCCGGGGCGGCATTCGGCGGGTGCGGGTGGCCGGTCCGGCGACGAAGCACGGCCGGACCGCGGTAGTGCGGCAGCGGCCCCGAGCCGGCCACATCACCGGCATCGACGCCGACGGGCAGCCGATCACCCGAGGGCTCCGGAGTCACCGTACCGAAGATCACCGTACCGGGGTGCGTCGCACCACCTGGCCCTGTTCGTCCGCCTCCAGCGTGGCCGTGCCTTCGGGGCCGGTCACGCCGACCCTGATGGTGAGGAAGCCGGTGAGGCGGTCGGCGGTGAGCTGCCAGGTCTGCGGGGAGTGGACGCCGAGGGTCGCGGTGGCCTGCTCGACCAGGGCGGGGACCCGGTCGTAGGGCAGGGAACCGGGGTCGAACTGCGGGGCCGACGAGCCGGCGGGGGCGAACACGACCGTCAGCAGACGTTCCTGCACGACGACGGTGAGTGTCGGACGCGTGTCCCCGCCCGGGGCGAGCGAGCCGACGGCCCGACCCAGCTCCCCCGGGTCGAGGAACGACCGGTCCGGGCCGAGGACGACGGTGCCGGACGACGACGACACGACCGTGGACGACGGCGCGGGGAAGACGGGCGGCTGCGTGGAAGCGGGCGGTTGGGTGGCGATTTGGTCCAAGAGGTCCGCGCGGAACAGCACGACCACGACGGCTGCACCGAGCAGCAGACCCAGGAGAGTGACGAAGCAGGACGTACCGCCCGCCGAGGGCTCGCTCACCATGACCGGCCCGGGTGCCGAGTCCAGACGGGCACCGGCCACCCGTTGCTCCCACTCGGGCGTCGGGCGCTTCACGATCCGCACCCGCCACGGCGTGTCCGGCGGGTACCGGACCACCAGGACACCGCGTGGCCGGTAGTCGGGAAGGTCGACAACGTTGATGTTCTGCGTGATCTCGACGCGGTACGCCGGCGCGTCGTCCGGTGCGACGGTGAGGTCGAATCGCACCGACACGTCGCTGCTCGGCTCGCTGCTGTCCTCGACCTCCAGGCTTTCGATCATCGCGAGCGCCACACGGGGCGCGACCGCCGCCTCCCGCGACCGCCGCCGCACACCCGTGAGGAACAAGAGCAGCCCGCAGACCGCGGACACGCCCACGCCCGTGCCGACCAGCGGCCCGCTCTCGACGACCACGCCCACGACCAGGCAGGCCAACGACGCCCCGATCACACCGCCCGCCAGGAACCCCCGGGCGAGCACGACGGTCGTGGTGTGCCTGGCCGGCGCGTCCGCGATGATCCCCATACGCGTGATCGTGCCGGCACTTCACCGGGACAGGCACTCAGCGGCATCGACTGGTCCGGTAGTCAGCCCTGGTCCAGCAGGCAGGACGGTGCCGGGTCGTTCACCGGACCGGCGAAGGCGAGACCCGTGCCGCGATCGGGACGGTTGGACACACCCAGCAGCACGGTGTAGCCGGCGGGCACATCGTTGCTGATGGTGACCCCGCCGTCCTTGCCCATGCTGAGGGCGCTGACGGTGCCCGGGTACATCTCGTTGCCATCGAGGTCCGCGCAGTCCGACGTCATCGGAACCGCCTTGGCGCGCACGCCCAACTCCCGCAGCTTCGCATTCGCCGCGTCGACCGCCTTGATGTCCTGAATGGACACCGTGACCGAGCCGTCCGCGTTCTCGGTCACCGCGAACGCCGCCGACATGCCGCCGAACGACGTCACCGCGAAAGCAACGGCACCTGCGACCGCGAGCGCACCACCGGTGACCCACAACGGTCGGGAGGCCGAACGCGACGCCGGACGCTCGACCTCGGCCAACGCCGGCCCGTGCCTGCCCATCAGGTCGTGCAGCAGGTTGTCTTCGAACTTACTCATCGCCACCACCACTACCTTCCGCTGCACCCTCGGCGAGTCTGCGCACCTTGCCACGCACCCGGAAAAGCCTGATCCGCAGCGCGCCCGGCGACATGCCGAGCGCCGCCGCCGCTTCCTTCGGCGTCAGGCCGACGATGTCCACCAGTTCGATGACCTCACGGTCGAGCGCCGACAGCGCCCCGAGCGCCTCGATCACGCCGCGACCGACCCGCTCCGCGTCGATGCGGGCGAGCAGTTCGGCGATCTCGTCGGTGTCGAGGACCCGGTGACCGTCCAGCCGGACGACGACGTCCCGGCTGCGGGTGACCGACTCGCAGTGCTGCGCGAACACCCTCCGGGCGATCCCCAGCAGCCAGGCACGCGGCGTGCCCTTCCGCCGGTCGAACGTCCCGAACGACGTGATCGCCGCCACGAACGTGTCGGCCGTGAGGTCGGCGGTCGTCTGCGGGTCGTCGGTCCGCCGGGCGAAGTACGACGTCACCACGCCGACTTCGGACCGGTACATCCCCTCGAACTCGGCGACGGTGCCGGTCGGGTCCGCACGCGGTCGGGTGCCGGGTGGGTCTCGTGGTTCTGTCATGGGCCGGCTCACGCCAACTGGTTGCCGACTTCCGCCGATCCCGTTACGCCCCGCCCATGCACAACCAGCCCCGCCGGCTCACTCGTCCTGATCGCGCAGGTACCGGGTGTGGTCGGCCTGCTGGTTGACGTCACCCGCGTAGAACCGCTCCGCCAACTGGTGCGCCTGCCGTTCCAGCAACCCCAACTGGGTGACCAGTTCCTCCCCGGCGCCGGCCTCCCCACCCGTCCGCCGCTTCACCGCGAACCACCAGGGCAGGTTCAGGTACGTCTGCACCGACAACGGCAGATCGGTCCGCGCCAACCGGACCAGGTCGTGCCGCAGATCCGGACTGGCCGCCAACTGCTCCGGCCGCCCCAGCATGTCCCCCAGGACACCCGCGATCCGCCGCACACTGTCCACAGCGGACTCCGGCATCCGCGACGCCTGCCCGGCCACCTCGCGCACCAGCACGTCCAGCCCGTCACGCACCCGGCCGGCCTCGGTCGCCGCGTCGACCGGCACGAGCCGCACCTTCTCCGGCGGCGCGAGCAGCGCGCCGACGGCGTACAGCGCGACCACCACCACCGGCCACCACGACCCCACCACGCCGGCCAGGTACAGGACCAGGCCGACCAGCCCGCCGACGCAGCCGGCGAGGTTCTTCGTCGAACCCAGGTAGCGCATCATTGGTAGCCGCGGATCTCCTGGAACACCTCGGACAGCGGACTCTTGCGCGCGTCGAACACCTTCCCGCCGGTCATCCCGGCCACCTGCGACAACTCGTCGCTGCTGCCCTCGCCGAACAGCACGGTGAACACCGGCACCTGCCGCACCGACGCGGGCACCGAGCCGAACGACCCCTGGAACGACGCGAAGTCCGAGCCGTTCGCGTTCTCCCCGTCCGTCATCAGCACGATCGAGTTGAACCGGTCCGGGTCGGCGGCGACCACCGGCTCCAGGATCTCGTACGCCCGGCTCAGGCTGTCGTAGATCGCCGTCCCGCCGTCCGCCCGCAGACCCTGCGCGAACTCCTTGATCCCGGCCAGCACCGCCTCCGGGTTCTGCTCCGGCACGGTGAACACCCGCGGCTCCAGCGGCCCGGAGCTGAACGGCAGGATGGTGACCTCCTCCCGGTTGCGGAACTGCCGGAAGCGTCCGGTCAGCGAACTGTCCGCCCCGGTCAGCCCGACCAGCGCGGACCGCAGCGAGTCGATCCGCTCCCCTGCCATCGACCCCGACGTGTCCACCACGTACAGCGTCCGCGACGGGCGGCGGATCTTGTTGAAGTACGCCGACAACAGGGCGTCCACCGCGTCCTGGGTCGCCGGGAACGGCAACTCGACCAGGTCCTTCTTCGCGAACTGCGCGCCCAACTCCACCCCGGGCACGACCGGACGCCGCTGCGTGGTCTCCATGATCCGGCGCTGCGCGTCCGGCGTCCGCAGGTGGTCCGACAGCCGCTGGTGCGCCCCGCGCGCGTCGTCGTTCGCACCCGTCAACAACGTCAGCGGATAGTCGGCGGTGATCACGCCGTCGCTCGGGTACACCACGCTCAACGGCTCCGGCAGCTTCCCGGACGCGTTCATCGACAGCAGCACCGACTCGTAGTTGATCAGCCCGTCGATCTTCTGCCCCGGGTGCTGGCCGGACGCGCGCCGCTGGTAGGCGTCGGACAGCCAGCCGGACGAGCCCGCCGACAACGACTGGGCGCTGAAGAACTCCTTCAGCTTCGGCGTCACCGCCGCGATCTGCCCGGCGTCCACCGCGTTGCCCGCACCCGCCAACGCCGACGCCACGCCCACCAGGGCCGAGAACCCGGAGTTCGACGCCGACGGGTCGGTCATGCCGTAGCTGAACGCCTTGCGCCCGGCCTGCTCGGCGATCTCGCCCCAGCCGACCTGCCGCCCCGTCCAGCCCAGCCGCTGCGCGGTCGACGTGGACAGGCCCAGCACCACCGGCGAGCTCATGATCTTGGCCTGGTTGCCCAGCCGCTTGGCCGCGTCCGGGATGCCCGACAGGTACCGGTTGGAGGAGAACCACACGGCGTCGTACTTGCCGTCCGCCGCACCGGTCGCCAACTGCTCCGCGCCCTCCAGCGTGCCCGCGAAGCTGAACTTCACGGTCACGCCGGTCGCCTTCGCCGCCTCCTCCAGCACGCCCTGCATGTCGGCCAGTTCGCTGCCCGCGAGCACCCGCAGCGTGCCGGGTTCGGGCGGCCCGACCGGCTGCGCCGGGCCCGCCTCGTCGGAGCACCCGGCGAGCAGCAGCGCCGCCAGTCCGAGCGCGAGCACTTTCCTCATCGGTCCCCCTCGGCGGCCGTCGCGTCGTGCGAGCGGCGCAGGTGTTCTTCGGCGCGGCGGATCTCGCCGGACAGCGACTCGACGGTCACCGACATGGTCCGCACCGCGTCGGCGCGGAAGCCGTCGATGGCGTCGATCGCCGCGTAGATCCGGTCGAACGACGCCTTGATCGTGTCCACGGCCACCGCCGGGTCGGCGCTCGCCTTGCGGATCTCCGCGCTCTGGAGGTCCAGCAGCTCGGTGTTGGCGCGGATCAGCCCGTCCGTGGTGGCCTGGAGCGCGGCGACCTCGTCCAGCACGTCCCGCTGGCTCGCCAGCGCGCCGCTGACCAGCAGCGCCACCCGCAGCGCGGACACCGTGGTGGACACCGCCCGCTCCACGCCCCGGATCAGCTCATCGTTGTTGCGCCGCACCAGGTCCAGCGCCAGGTAGCCCTGGGCGCTGACCGCGAGCTGGGTCAGCAGGTCCTGGTGGCGCTGCCGGATCGGGTACTGGGCGTCGGCCCGCAGCGCCTGCGCCCGCAGCGGGTCGGTCAGGTCGAACACGCCCGCCTGCCGGTCCACCGCCGCGTCCACGGCCTCGGCGAACGCGGCGGCCTCGGCCAGCCGGCCCATGGTGCGCCACAGCCGTTCGCGTTCGCCCTTGATGACGGCGTTGTCGCGGCGCAGCACGTCCTGGCGCTGCCGCAGGTCCACGACCAGCGCGTTCACCGGCTCGTTCGCGGCGCGGTAGCGGTCAAGGGCCTTCTTCGCGGCGTTGGCCGCCGGGAACATGCCGAGCAGTTTGCGGCCGGTGAGCGGCAGCTTCGCCGGGTCGAGTTCGGCGACCGTGCGGCGCAGCCCGGACAGGCTGGTCGTGACGTGTTCCTGCGGCGACGCGGTTTCCCGCACCGCGCGGACCGAGCGGTCCAGCATCGCGCCGGCCACGCCCGCCGCCGCCCGCATGTCCGCCTCGCCGACGGCCAGCAGTTCGTCCAGGGTCGCGGTGAACTCCGGCGACCGGACGTCGAGCTGTTCCAGCCGGGCCGCGAACTCGCCGGCGCGGCGCGCGATGTCGCCGCGGGTGCTCTCGTCCAGGGCGATCAGACCGGCGGCGCGTTCGACCGGGATCGCCGCCACCGGCTCCGGCGGCGTGAGGGTGAAGTCGTCCATCAGTAGCGCTTCTTCACCTCGTCGAGCATCCGTTCCAGGGTCTCGAACGTCGGCGGCTCGACGGTGTCCACCAGGTCCGCCGGCGCGGACGCCTTGGCCTGCGCCACCACGTCGGCGAACAGCTTCGGGTCGTTGGTGCGGAACCCGAACGTCGCGGCCAGCCGGCCCAGCTCGGGGTCGGTGGACAGCAGCTGGCCGACCTTGTCCCCGTTGCCGGACAACGGGACCAGCGTGTGCTTCGAGTAGACGGTGGGCGCGGTGTAGAGCAGCCGCATGTCCGACCGGATCGAGCCGTCCGCGCGGACCTGGCGGCCCACGTACTGCGACTCGTAGATCAGCGCCAGCGGCGTCTTGCCCATACCGGCCGACAGGTAGTCCTCGAACGGCCCCTCGGTGCTGTTCTGGGTGTAACCCTGGTCCAGGAACAGCTTCGCCACCTCCGGCAGCACCTTCGCCTCCTGCTCCGGGGTGCTGACCACGGTGTTGCCGTTGGCCACGAACGACACGATGGACAGGTACATCGCGGCCGAGTTCGACTCGCGCGGGTCGGTCGTGGTCACCAGGACGTTCTTGCGCGCCGGGTAGGCGGTGTTGCCGGGCAGCTGGTCCCAGCGGGTGCCCGAGGCGGCCAGTTGCAGGTACTTCGCGATGTCCAGGACCTGGTAGTCGCCCGCGCCCTTGCGCACCGCCCCGGCCTGCGTCAGCAGGTCCGCGATCGGCTCGAACGTGGCGACCGCCATCGGCGACTGGAACGGCGTGTGCACGGTGGTGACCTTGCGGTCGCGCTGGATCTTCTGCGCGGCCGGCGATGAGGACGGGAACGCGAACTCGTACTTGCCGAGGTCGACCGTGGTGGCGATCTGCCGGGATCCGGCGGTGTCCACCTCGACCTTCAGGCCGTGCTTGGCGAACGCGTCGACCACCCGCTGATCGGTGAAGAACGCCTGCTTCTCCGACCCGATCACACCCCGCACGGTGGTGAGCTCACCGGAGGCCGCGCCGTCGCCGCCCCGTCCGAACACGATCACCGCACCGACGGCGAGCAGCAACACCACCGCCAAGCCGATCGACAACCGGCGCTTCACGTCGTCCACCTGACTCCTCGTCCCCCATTTCGTTGCGATCTTCCAGCCCGCGCAACTCGTTTGACGCGCGAACGGGACAGCACAACGTGAACCCTTGGTGAACGGCAGACGTCGGTTGACCGTTGCGTTGCGGCCCGGTGGCGCACCGTGACGCCGATGGCCGGAACCGGTCGGCGGAGCTCTGTCCTGGGCGGATCCCGGCACCATCGGTGGCGGGTGATCAAGAGGAGGGGCCGATGTCCGTCGACATGGACACCGACGCGGTGGAACGGATCGCGCGGCAACTGACCGCGATCGGCGAGGACATGCAGCGCGACTGGACCAGGTTCCGCAACGCCGTCCAGACCGCCGAGGGCGGTATCGGCACGGGCCTGCTGGGCGCGGCGTTCCGGGCGGAGTACACCCCGGCCGCCGACGCCGTGCGGCAGTACGCCGACCCGTTGCCCGGCTGGTGGTCGCGGTTCGGCGACGCGGGGTCGTCCGCCGCGCGGGTCTACGACGCCGCCGACCGGGCCGCCGCCGGCGGGTTTCCCCGGTAATGGCCGTCCCGGAGCCGTACGACGTGCACGGGTTGTGGGCGCGGGTGAAGCCGCTCAGCGGCTGGCCGGACACGAACGAGGACACCGTCAACTCGCTGGCCGTCGCGTGGCGGGACGCGTCGCCGGCTTTGACGCCGGCGGTCAAAGTGGAGCCCGACGACATCCGCCACGCGTGGCGCGACGGTCCGGGCGGTCTCTACGCGACGCGGGTCGGCGACAACGCCAAGCGGACCGAGATCGCGCAGTTGAGCTGCCGGCAGCTGCACAACCACGCGAGCGAGTTCGCCCGGATCGTGCGGCAGACCAAGGAGGACATCAGCAAGTACGTCGGGACCTGCGCCGACGTCTACGCGACCGTGCCGGAGCGTGCCCGGGACGACTTCGTCGGGCGCGTGGCGAAGCACGTGAACAAGTACCTCGCGGACGGCGCGGGCGCGGTGGCGGCGCTCGACTCGGGGGTGACCGCGCAGCGGCCGTCGACGGAGCCGTTCGCCGAGTACGACGAGATCGTCCGGTTCATCCTGGACGAGATGGTCCGCAACTCGAACTCGACCGAGGTCCAGCGGATCCGGGACGCGATCGAGCGGGGAGCCGGGCTGAAGACGATCACCGGGCTGTACGACTGGTACAACCTGGTGAAGACGGGTGGGCCGTACGACCACAAGGGACCGATCGGCGACATCATCACGGGTGACAACTGGTTCACGCCGATACCGGGCGTCCCGGCCGAGATCCGGCACGACGTGTGGTCGAACATCCACTACGGGTACGTCGGCAGGCAGGCGGGCATCGACGACTACATCCTGCACACGGGCGCGAACCTCGCTGATATCAAGGAGAACGGCCGGACCCAACCCGGAGACCAGGCGGCCATCCAGATCGGCATCGACCTGGCCGACCGCTACGGGCCGGGCGAACTGACCACCGCCCGCGTCACCGAGGCGATCATGCGGGACTACGACCGCCTGGTCGCCACCGGCATGATCCGGCCGCTGTGACGGCGCTTGGGAAGACGGCTGTGCCGGCCGATCGGGGTCGACTCTCAGCTTCGGCCCGCAGAATCGTCGTACCGTTGTGGGACAATGGAATCGGGGGCCGGAGGCCAGGCCCAGCCAGGCTTTCTCGGCTTCGGCGCGCCGAATTGTCGTACCCCTGTGGTGGAATGAAAGCAGGGGACCCCCTGGCGGGGACTTCTGCGTGAGCCTGCCCGGGGCAGGGCGGATCTGGCTGTGGGTGCTGTCGGAACGGGGAGAAGCTCGCCGCCGTCCGACGACTTCTCTAGTCTTCGACGCACTCTTGTCTTCGACGCAGCGGACCGAGGACTCCACTTTCTCTTCTACGCAGCGGGACCACGACAGCGGGACCGAGGACTCAACGCGCCCGTCTTCTACGCAGGTCTCCACTGGTGTCGGGAACGCTACTCGGATGGACCACATCATCCGCTTGTCACCCCTTCCCGGCCCCGGACGGGACCCGCTGCGGAGGGGTCAGCCCGGCCACAAGTTCTTCGGGGCCGATCAGTGCCGATGAGCCGGCCCCCTCGGGACTTGATGACGGCATGGACCGGGGTGGGCGGTCGTGCGTGGTTCCCGGCCGGGTGCGGCTCTGGCGGGGTACTGGGTGAGGTGCACAGAGGTGCCCCGAAGAGCTTGTGGTCGACGTAACCCGCCCCCGCCGGGCCCGTCCGGGGCCGGGAAGTGGTGACAAGCGGACAATATGGTCATGTTGACTAGCGTTCCCGACACCAGTGGAGACCTGCTTTGAAACAGGCGCGCTGAGTCCTCGGTCCCGCTGTTGTGGTCCCGCTGCGTACAGAGCATTGAACGACATTGAACGACCTTGCCGGACTCGTGCCCCCGCGAGACGGCGCGTGCGAGAGCCTGCGCTGCGAGTGGTCTCGGGGGCGGACAGGCCGGATTGTCATGCCCCTGAACTACCGTCGCACGTGCCTGCCCGGGTGTGTGGCGCGGTCCGGTGGTTGGCGCGGTCAGCGGCGGGTGCTCGACTCGCGGACCACCAACTCCGGGGTGAACAGGACCTGCCGGTGTTCGTGCTCGTCGGGCGTCAGGGTCTCGGCCAGCACCAGGTCCGCCGCCGTCCGGCCGATCAGCTCCCGAGGCTGGCGCACCGACGTGAGCGGCACGGCGGCGGCTGCCGCGAAGTCGATGTCGTCGTAGCCGACGATCGCGATGTCGTCGGGCACCCGCACCCCGGCGCGCACCAGCACCTGGAGCACGCCCAGCGCGAGCAGGTCGTTGGCGCAGAACACGGCGTCCGGCCGGTTCGGGCGGGCCAGCAGGTCCTCGGCGGCGGCGCGGCCGGAGGCCACGTTCATCAACGGCATCCGGACCTCCTCCAGGCACTCGGCGGGCAGGCCGGCGTCGTGCACGGCGTCGACCGCGCCCTGGTGTCGTTGCCGCGCCTGGTGCTGCCGCGACGGGCCGTTGACCATCACGATCCGCCGGTAGCCCTCCGCCAGCAGGTGCGCCAAGGCCAGCTCACCGCCCGCCCGGTCGTCCACCGCCACCGAACACAGGTCCGGGTCGTCGGTCGGGTGGTCCAGCAGCACCACCGACAGGCCCCGCTCGCGCAGCCGGCGCACCGGGGCGAGGTCGGCGGCCACCGGGGTGATCAGGACGCCGTGCACGCGCTGCTCGGCCAGCAGCTCGACGTGCCGGGCCTCCCGCTGCGCCGACAGGTCGCTGTTGCACAGGATCACCGCGTGCCCGGCGTCGCTGGCGGTGTCCTCCACGCCGCGCGCCACGTCGGTGAAGAACGGGTTGCCGACGTCCAGCACGACCAGGCCGATCGCGCGCGGTGTGCCGGAGCGCAGCTGGCGGGCGGCGTCGTTGCGGACGAACCCGAGTTCGACGATCGCGCCCAGCACCCGGTCCCGGGTGGCCGGCGCGACCACCTCGGGCCGGTTCAGGACGTTGGACACGGTGCCCACCGACACCTTCGCCCGCGACGCCACGTCCCGGATGCTGACCGGAGCACCCACCACACCCTCCTCGACGGAACTGTGAAAGTCGGGAGTGTAGCCACGGGTAACGCTCCCAGGCGGCGTTCCGCGCAGCTGCTCGCGATGGGCGAAACACGCTGGTCACATCATGGGCACGGTCGTGCACGTGCATCCGCACGTGATCTCGGCCGCGCAGCCGCTGTGCGAACCGTACGACGTCGCAGCCGACGTTTCGGCGCACGTCTGAGTGGTGCGTTCGGCGCAGGCCAGGGTGGTCGTGTTGATCCACAGACGCCGGAGACCGGTGGTGTCGCCTGCGCGGCGCCGACCCCGGAGACGTTCCGGCGACAGAGCGGAAATGCGGTGACCGCGCGGCCACCGCATTTCCGTGGCATGGTCAGGAAGTGGTCAGGGTGACGCCGTAGTAGTTCGCCGCGTCGACCACCGGCTGGTAGTACGAATACGAACCGGTGGCGTTCGCGCCCTGGTTGTAACCGCAGTCGTGGCCGTCCGCCGGACCACCCGACGTCATGCCCTGGGCGCTGTTGCCGGAAATGTACGCGCCGCCGCTGTCGCCGCCCTCGGTGCACACCGTGGACCGGGCCAGGCCGCGCGTGGACGTCGACTCGCCGGAGTAGCGGACGGTCTGGTTGTAGGCCGAGACCTTGCCGCACGTCCAACCGGTGGTGTTGCCCGCCTTGCAGATCGACGCGCCCACCGCCGCCTTCGACATGCCCCGGACCGCGACGGTCGTGCCCATCCGGGTGTCGACGTAGCCGCGCCCGGTGTCCTCCGGGTCGATCGACATCAGACCCATGTCGGCGGACGGGAACCGGGTGGCGATGCCCTTGCCGATGTGGGTGCCGTTGGCGTCCAGGATGTCCGGGTTGCCCTCGACGCAGTGACCGGCGGTGAGCAGCACCTTCGCCCCGTTGCGGGTGCCGGGGAAGCCGAGCGAGCAGTTCGTGCCGGGCACCAGGTCCATGATCCGGCCCGGGACGACGTCCGCCTGCGGCGCGACGCGGGCCGCGCCCCGTTCCACGGCCACGCCGTCGATCCCGGACAGCTTCGCGACCAGCGCGGACGTGGCGTCCGGCTCGACGGTGACCAGGACGCGGTCGCCGACGACGTCCGGTCCCCACGCCTGGACCTGGGCGAGGTCCGCGCCGATGGCCCGTTCCACCCGGGCGGTCAGCGCGTCCAGGGCCCGTTCGCCGCGCGCGGCCGTGCGCGGGGTCAGGCCGGCCTGCCGGACGGCGGCGGTGTCGGTGGTGTTGACGACCAGGCGGCCGTCGCGGTCGAAGTACGCGCCGTCGGTCGGCACACCTCGGGCGCGGAGGCCGGTCAGCGCGTCGGTCTGCCGGTGCTCCCGGTCCAGGCGGGCGGCGGCGTCCCGGGGTGAGCCGCCCAGGTCGGCGGCGAGGGCGGCGAGCATCGCCGGGTCGTAGTCGGGTGCGGCGGAGGCGTTCGGGGTCAGCAGGGCGGCGCCGAGCGCGGCGCCCACGGTCGCGAGGACGCCGATGGTACGGATCTTCATTTTGTCAGCTTTCGTCGCAGGGTCGACAAAATTGACGTGCGGAATTGTGTGCGTAACCCGCCCGGAATGACTGCGGAGTCGTCGGGCGGTCTCGGTCCGGTAATTCCCGGACCGCCGTCACGCTAGCTCGCGGAAACCGGCCGGGCACACCTACGAAAGTAGGCGAATGCCTCCGCCGGGTGACCGCCCGATCACGTCGTGGTCGGTTCCGCGCCGACCACGACGGCACAGGTCCGTCAGCCCACCGTGAACGTGCGGGTGGTGCCGGTGAACGGGGTGATCGCGCCGGTCCAGCCGCTCTTCCAGTCGCCGTGGTGCACCAGCCGGTACGTGCCGGACGGGGTGCCCGCCGGGACGGTCCAGGTGACGGTGGCCTCGGAGTCGGCGACGCCGACGCGCTTCCACTGGTAGCGGGTGCTCCAGTCGCCGTCGTCGGCGACCCGGGTCCACGTGCCGTCGACCAGGCGCTGCACCTCCAGGAACGTGCCGTTGCGGCGCAGGTTGTTCTTCGGGTGGCCGGTCACGAACACCGCCGTCGCGGTCTGGCCCCGCTGGTAGCCCGCCGCGGGCTGGGTGAGGACCTGGCCGAACGACTGCCACAGCGCCTTGTCGTCGAACACCACACCGGTCTGGAGGTTCAGGTCGGTGAACGGGGGCCTGCCCGGCGTCGGGCCGGGAGCCACCGCCGTACCCGCCCGCAGCGACGCCGCGAGCTTGCCGAACTCCTGCTGGTACGCGGGCGTCGTGTTGCGGCCGAACAGGGTCGAGCCGCCCTCGTACTGCTGCACGTCGTACTCCTCGGGCGTCGTGACGTACTGGCTGTAGTCGTTGGCGTAGCCCTGGATCAGCACGTTCTCCAACGGCACGCCCACCTCCGCCGCCACCGTACGGCGGATCCGCAGGCCGGCCACGATGGTCACCTCGCCGGGCACGGCCACCAGGTGCAACTGCCCGAGCTTCACGATCTGCAACGGCAGGATGTTCGGCGTGGCACCGACCAACCCGGTCGGCACCAGCGACGCCTTCGGGAACTGGCAGTCCCGCAACGCCTGCGGCACCTCGACGTTCAGCGGCTCCAGCAACGCCTTCAGCGGGTTCTGCATACCCTCGGTGAAGCCGGGGATCGCCGGGCCGTCCTCGACGCTGCCCGCGATGGTGGACGCGCCGACCACGCCGGAGCAGGTGGTGCCGGGACGTCCGTCGGTGGTGAACCGGCCGTCGACCGCGACGGAACCCATGTCCACGAACCGCATCCGGTAGTCGACCGCGCCGGACACGGGCGACTGCGCGCCGTTGAACACCTGCTGCGCCTTGCGGTTCTGGCGTTCACCGATGATCCGGGTGTTCTCCACCTCGTCCTCGGTGGGGCCGGAGCCGGGGCGCAGGTCGAGGTTCGGCGACATGTCCCCCGCGTTGGTGTTCGGGAACGCGGCCACGAAGCCCGGCCGGTCGTCCAGGTAGCGCACGCCCTGGTCGTCGTGCTCCCACTGGTAGGAGGCGTAGCCCTTGTTGTCCGGGCTGATCAGGGTGTTCGTGTTGGTCATGGACGTGTTGTGGGTGGCGAACCAGCTGATCGCACCGACCTCCCGGCCGCCCTGCCGGAACTTCAGGACGGTCATCGCCGGGTCGATCGCCTGCGGGAAGTGGCCCTTGTCCGGGTTGCGCTCGAACGCCACCCGCGAGCGGTTGACGCCGGCGTCGGTCAGCTCGCCCCGGCCCAGGGACAGCGAACCCGGCCTGAGGTCGTCGTGCGCCTCGACGATCGACTCGGTGATGCCGTCCGCGATGGCGTCCAGGGTCTGCTGCTGGAGGCCGAGGATGGACAGGTTGTAGGCGAGGTTGTGCGAGAACCCGCCGGGTCCGGCGTGCGTGTGGGTGGCGGACAGCAGGACGTTCTCGCGGGTGTAGAGGGTGCCGTAACGGGCCTGGAGCCGGCCGAGCACGGCTTCCTGCACGGCGCGGAAGATCATGGCCAGGTCGGCGTTGACGTAGGCGACGCGCTTGCCGGTGGCCTGGTCGACCACGACGTACGCGCGGGACCGCTGCCGCTGGTGGATGCCGGTGGTCTTCTGGTCGAACTTCGAGTAGCCCATCATGCCGTTCTCGGCGGCCGGGCCGGTCACGTCCGAGATGCCCCGGCCCACCAGGTACGGCTCCGGCGCGGCCTGCGCGGCGGGCAGGCCGGACAGCACCAGGACGCCCACCAGGCAGGCCAGCACCGACGAGCCAGTCGACCTCATACGCCACTCCCGGGATACGCGAATCCGTTTCACCTTTACCGGACGGTAGGTGATCGCGACCACAGGATCAAGAGGGACGCCGCCGACCCGGGCGACGCCCCTCCCGTGCGGGATCAGACCGCGTGGTGCACCGGGGTCACGCCGTCTCCTCGAACACCGAGGCCAGGAACCCGGCCGCCTGGGCGATGGCGGCCTCGGCCGCGTGGGTGTCGCGCAGCGCGTTGAGCATCACGAAATCGTGGATGATCCCCAGGTAGCGCACGGCGGTGACCGGGACGCCGGCGGCACGCAGCTTCGCCCCGTACGCCTCCCCCTCGTCCCGCAGCACGTCCGCCTCCGCGGTGATCAGCAGCGCGGGCGGCAGGCCGGCCAGGTCGTCCGCCGACGCGCGCAGCGGCGACACGGTGATCAGCGCCCGCTCCTCCGCCGAAGTCGTGTACTGGTCCCAGAACCACCGCATACCGTCCCGGCGCAGGAAGTGGCCCTCGGCGAACTCCAGGTACGACGGCGTGTCGAAGTCCGCGTCGGTCACCGGGTAGAACAGCACCTGCGCGGCGAAGCGCACGTCGCCGCGCTGCTTGGCCAGCAGGGTCAGGGCGATGGCCATGTTCCCGCCGACCGAGTCTCCCGCGACCGCGAGCCGGGACGCGTCGAGCCCGTGCGCCGCGCCCTCGGCGAGGACCCACCGGGCCACCGCGTAGCTCTGCTCGACGGCCACCGGGTAGCGGGCCTCCGGGGACGGGCTGTAGTTCACGAACACCACGGCCGACCGGGCGTCGCGGGCGAGTTCCCGGGCCAGCCGGCCGTGGGTGTGGTCGTTGCCGAACACCCAGCCCGCGCCGTGCACGTACAGCACGACCGGCAGCGGGCCGTCGTGGTCCGCCGGGCGGAACACGGTCACCGGGACGTCGCCGGCGGTCAGGGTCTCCCGAGTGGTGCCGGGCACCTCGATCTCGGGACTCTGCGCCGCGTCCACGGCCTTGCGGCCTTCCCCGGGCGGCAGTTCGAACAGGTAGGGCGGGTTCGCGGTGGCGTCGGCGAACGCCCGCGCGGCGGGTTCCAGGACGGTCATCATGCTCCTCGACGGGTGGCGGACAGGGTGGACAGGAAGGCCCGCATGGCGATTCCTGCCTAGGACAGGTGACCGAGCGCCCAGGTCAGGGCGTGGTCGGCGACCTCTTCCCAGCCGGGCGTGGCCAGGGTGAGGTGGGGACGGTCCGGGAACTCGCGGAACTCGGTGACCGACGGCGATTTCCGGTACCGGTGGTGGTTCTCCCGGTTCAGCACGGCGGGCACGGTCTGGTCCCGGCCGCCGGCGATCAGCAGCAGCGGCGCGCGGGAGGCGCGGAAGTCGACCTTGGTCGCCGCGCCCGGGTTGACGTTGGCGGTCGCGGCCTGCCACAGCGGGCGGCCCGACGTGGGCACGTGGTAGCGCTCGTAGAGCTTGTCCGACTCGGCGCGGTCGACCGTGTTGGCGAACGAGAAGTGGAACCGCGCGGGCGTCAGGGCGACGGTCCGCTTGCGGTTGGCCGGGTTGCGCAGCACCGGGAACGCCGACCGCAGGCTGTTCACCGGCAGCCGCAGCACACCCTTGACCGGCGCGGAGTGGAACGCCACGCCGGCCGCGCCGAGCCCGCGGCCCAACAGGATCTGCGTGATCACGCCGCCGCACGAGTGCCCCATGATCACCGGTGGCTCGTCCAGGTCGCGGATGATCCGCTCGTAGTGGTCGGCCACCTCCACCACGCCCAGGCCGTTCATCGGCGACGGGTCGCGGCGCAGCGCGTCCTCGCCGACCTCCATACCCGGCCACGCCGGGGCCAGTACACGGTGACCCTGGTCGGTGTAGCGGCCGACGACGTGTTCGAACGACAGCGGTGTCAGCCACAGGCCGTGCACCAGGACGATGGTTGCCATGAGGGATCTCCTGAAGGTCAGGTGGCCAGGAAGCCGAGCAGGGCTCGGTTGAACGCCTCGGGGTGGGTGAGGTTCGCCGCGTGCGGCGCGCCGTCCAGGACGACCAGCGAACCGGACGGCAGCAGCGCGTGCGTGGGCCGTCCGGTGGCTTCCAGCGGTGCGATCGCATCGGCCGAACCGTGCAGGACGAGCGTCGGCACGGTCACCGCCGCCAGGTCGGTGCGGTGGTCGGTGCGGGCGGACACGTCCACGCAGTCCGCCGTGCCCTTGGGAGACGCGCCGGCCGCGATGTCCCGGTGGTAGGCGTGTTCCGCCGCGCCCAAGTGCCCACCGAACGCCCGCCGCAGGTAGTCGTCGACGGCCGCGAGCCGGTCGGCCCGCGCCCCCGCCTCCAGGTCCGCGATGACCCGGTCGTCCCACGCGCCGCCCGGGTTGTCGTAGCCCCGCCGCAGGTAGGGCGTGAGCGAGGACGCCAGCACCAGGCCCGACACCCTGGCCGCGCCGTGCCG
Source organism: uncultured Saccharothrix sp. (assembly GCA_965995405.1). Lineage (GTDB taxonomy): Bacteria > Actinomycetota > Actinomycetes > Mycobacteriales > Pseudonocardiaceae > Actinosynnema. The sequence continues at coordinate 16,904 of CBHFOL010000035.1, read as the reverse complement.
GGTCAGGCAGCGCACCACCTCGCCGCCGCCCATGCCGGACCCGACCAGCGTCACGTCGGCCAGGTCCAGCCCGGTGAGCAGCCGGTGCAGGTCGGCGGCCAGGGTGTCCGGGTCGTAGCCGTGCCAGGGTTGGGCGGACCGGCCGAAGCCGCGCCGGTCGTAGGCGATCACCCGGTAGCCGGCGGCGACCAGCGGCCCGAGCTGCCGTTCCCACGACCGCCCGCTCAGCGGCCAGCCGTGCGCCAGCACCACGGGGCGGCCGTCGCCGTGGTCCTCGTAGTGCAGGTCGACGCCGTCGCCGACGGTGAGCGCGGGCAAGGTGTTCTCCCGTCCCTTGTGGACAGTGGACAGGCCCGTACGGGCTGCGGTAGAAGGCGTGCCGGGTCAGTCAAACAACGGCGCCGGCCTCGAACCACGCAGAACGACACGCAGAACTGGGGAGGGCATGGCGGGCTTCGGCGAGCTGTTGCGGGCACGGCGGCACGCGGCCGGGTTGACCATGGAGGAGCTGGCCGAACGGTCCGGGGTCAGCGCCCGCGCGATCAGCGACATGGAACGCGGCCACAGCCGCGGACCGCAGCACCGCACGCTGGAGGCGCTGGCCGACGCGCTGGGCGTCACCGCCGCCGAACGGGACGACCTGATCACCGCCGCCAAGGCCGGTCGAAGACGGCCCACGACGCCCCCACCGGGCGGGTGCGACCTGCCGCGCGGCGCGGCGGACTTCACCGGACGGGCGGCGGAACTGGCCGTGCTGTCCGGCCAGGACGGCATCACGGTGGTCTCCGGCGCGCCCGGCCTGGGCAAGACGTCGCTCGCCGTGCACGCGGCCCGGCTGGGCGACCACCCCGACGGCCGGTTCTTCGTCGACCTGCGCGGGCTGGACGCCGAGCCGGTGCCGCCCGCCGACGTGCTCGCCCGGCTGCTGAAGGCGTTGGGCACGCCGGAACGGCGGATCCCGCAGGACACCGAGGAACGCGCCGGGCTGTTCCGGACCGCCGTGACCGGCCGGCGCTGCGTGGTCGTGCTGGACAACGCCACCGACGAGGCCCACGTCCGCCCGCTGCTGCCCAACCCGGGCGACGTCCGGGTGCTGATCACCAGCCGGCGCACGCTGTCCGGGCTGGAGGCGGTGCACCGGCTGCCGCTCGCTCCCCTGCCGCCCGCCGAGTCCGCCGAGCTGCTGCGGGTGATCACCGGCCGGGCCGGGGTGGACGTGGCCCGGGTCGCCGAGCTGTGCGGACACCTGCCGCTGGCACTGCGCATCGCGGCCAACCGGCTGCTCAGCCGCCCCGGCTGGACGGTCGCGCACCTGGCGGGCCGGCTCGGCGACGAGGAACGCCGACTGGCCGCGCTCACGGCGGGCGACCTCCGGGTGGGCCCGGCGTTCGCGCTGTCCTACCGGCAGCTGTCCGCGCCCGCGCGGCGGGTGTTCCGGCGGCTGGGTCTCATCGCGGGACCGGACACGGGCGTGCCGCTGGCGGCCGTGCTGGCGCAGCACGGCCTGGACGAGACCGACGACGCCCTGGAGGAACTGGTCGACCTCGGGCTGCTCCAGTCGTTCGTCGCGGGCCGCTACCTGTTCCACGACCTGATCCGGCTGTTCGCCCGGGAACGGCTCGCCGACGAGGAGTCGCCCGCCGAACTCGACGCCGCCCGCACCCGGATGCACGACTGGCTGCTGGAGAACGCGCTGCGCGCGGGCCGCTGCTTCGAGCCCGACCACGGCGCGCCCACCGACACCCGGCAGGACCTGGTGGCGCTGGCCACGCCCGCCGACGCCCAGCTGTGGCTGGAGACGGAGAGCCCGCACTGGCTGGCCGCGCTGCGGGCCGTCGCCGCCGGGGGCGCGCACCGGCTGGTGGTGGACGTCGCCGAGGCCATGCACTGGTTCTCCGACCGGTTCACGCACTGGACGCACTGGACCGAGGTGTACCGGCTGTCGTACGAGGCGGCGAAGGAGCTCGGGGACCGGTCGCTGACCGTCGTGCACCTCAACTACCTGGCGTGGGCGTTGTCCATGTGCGCCGGACGACACCAGGACAGCGTGGACCACGCGCTGGAGGCGTTCGAGCTGGCCCGGGCGGACGGCGACGCGCGGCAGCAGGCGTGGGCGCTGGACTACGCCGCCCGGGCGCATTGGAAGCTGGCGGACACCGAGCTGGCAGTGGCCGAGGCGAGCCGGGCGGCCGAGCTGTTCGAGCAGGCCGGTGACCGGGACGGGCGACCGCAGTCGCTGGCACTGCTCGGCCGGGTCCTGCGCGAGGCGGGTCGGCACGAGGAGGCCATCGCGCTGTTCCGGGACATGATCGACTCGATGCGCGACCCGGAGCGTGCCCCGTCGCCGGTGGTCGCGCGGATGACCGAGGCGTACGCCCGGATGTGGATCGGCGAGGGTCAGCTCGCGCTGGACCGGCCCGCCGAGGCGACCGCGACGCTGCGCGAGGCGGTGCCGCTGCTGCGGGAGTACGGGCGGCCTCAGGGCGTGGCGGGGGTGCAGGAGGCGTTGGGGCGGGCGCTGCTGGCGCTGGGTGAGACGGCGCAGGCGCGGGAGGCGCTGCACGAGGCGGCCGGGCTGTGGGCGGGCGTCGGCGAGCACGACCGGGCCCGGGAGGCGGTCGCCCTGCTCGACTAGCCACTGTGGACGGTCGCGGGCGCGGGGCCGGCTTCTTCTACGTCACCCGACCGATGTCTCCGCACCGTTGCGGGTTCATCGTGGTCGGGCACGCCTGACCAGCGCACCGATGCCCGCACAACGACGTGTGCGGCCTCTCCGGAAGGTGCCACACATGATCCACCCCGTTGCCGTCGCCCGCCGCGACGAAGTCGGCCTCCGGGCCGAGACCATGGCCCGGTTCCTCCGTGAGACGCCGATGCCGTTCACCCGCATCCTGACGCTGTGGGCCGGCTACGGCCTGCGTCGCGAACCGCGGTCCGCCGACACCGGCCACCGGCTCACCGCCCGACAGGGCCGGCTGTTCGGCGGTTTACCGGCGGGCCGGATCGTCGTGCGGCGGGAGGGCTGGCTGGTGCCGCGACTGGGCACCGACGGGCCGCGACTGGCCGCGATCACCGCGCTGGTGCACCGGCCGTCACTGGAACTGGACGGGTCGCAGCAGGCCGATCTCGACTGCGGCTACGTGCCGCTGGGGCTGCTGCTGGCCGATGCACGGCGGGTGACGTACTACGCCTGCCCGGTGTCCGGCGACGACGGCCCCGACCCGGACCTGGGCGAACCGCTGCCCGACGAGGCCGGTGACGTGCCGGTGCTGCGCTGCCAGGCGGTGCTGCTCAGCGGCGGACGGCCGGTGGCGCTGGTGCGGGAGACCGTCTACGAAACCGCGTTCACCGGCCGCCGCCCGCCCGACGTCCTCCCCCACCTGCGGCCGGCGGCGCTGGTGTCGTGATGTCGGCCGTGTCCGCCCGCACCTACGCGCTGGCCGCCGGCACCGTCGCGGCGGGTACCAGCGGGTACGTGGTGGCGGCGGTGCTGGGCGGGATCGCGGACCGGTTCGACGTGTCGATCGCGGTGGCCGGGCAGGTGATCACCGTGTTCGCCCTCGCCTACGCGGTGGGGTCGCCGCTGCTGGCCGTCGCGACCGCCGGGGTGGAACGCCGGGCACTGCTGGTCGGCGCGCTGCTGCTGGCGGCGTTGGGAAATCTCGGCTCGGCGTGGGCACCCGATTTCGGGTTGCTGCTCGCCTCACGGGTGGTCACGGCGTGCGGCGCGGCGCTGACCACTCCCGCGGCGACGGCCGTCGCGGCCTCCCTGCACCCGTCGGGCACGCGGGCGCGGGCGATGGCCGTCGTCACCGGGGGCCTGACCGCCGCCACCCTGCTGGGAGTTCCCGCGGGCCGGGCCGTCGCCGGGTACGGGGATTACCCGGCTGCGTTCGTCCTGGCGGCGGTGCTGTGCGTGGCCGCTGCGGGGGTGGTGCGGGTGGCAGTCCCGGCCGTCGAATCAGGCACCGTCGAATCGGGCCCGGCGGCCGGGCTGCGGCAACGGGTGGCGGCGTTGGCCGACCCGCCGGTCCGGTGGCTGCTCGCGGTGTCGCTGCTGGCGTGCCTGGCGACGTTCAGCGTGTACGGGTACCTGGACGTGCTGCTGCCGGCCGATTCCGCGCCGTGGCTGCTGTTGGCCTACGGGATCGGGGGTGTGATCGGGAACCTGCTCGGCGGGGCGGCGGCCGACCGGTACGGGCCGCGTCCGCCGCTGCTGGTGGCGCTGGGCGGGTGCGCGGCGGTGCTCGGGGTGTTGCCGTCCGCGTTGGCTTCGCCGGCCGGGGCGGTGGTGGCGATGTTCGCGTGGGGCGCGCTGTTCTGGGCGTTCAACCCGCCGCTGTTCGCCCTGCTGGTGGAGGTGTGCCCGGAGCGGGCCGGGGTGCTGCTGGCGCTCAACGCGTCGGCGATCCACCTCGGCATCGCGGGGGCGGGAGTGCTCGGCGGCGCGGTGGCGGTGACCGCCCCGGTGTCCGCCGTGCCACTGGCCGGCGCGCTGCTCGGCGTGTGCGCGCTGCTGGTGGCGGCCGGTGTGCCGGCACCGGCCAGGGACCCGGCCCGGATGCCCCGCGCCTGAGCATCCGCCACGGGGCGGCACGGTGGCCGTCGAACGACTTCCGTCGTCACCGTGCCCGGGTCGGGTCCGCGTTGGAGCCGGCGCACCGGTCCTCCGGCCGGTGCGCCGGCGAAAGCGCGCTGACCGGCGCGATCCGGGTTAGGTTTCCCCGCATGGGCCAGTCACCGGCGGTGGAACTGGAGGTCGGGGACCGCACCGTGCGGATCTCCAACCCGGATCGGGTGTACTTCCCGGCGCGCGGCGAGACCAAGCTCGACCTCGCCCGCTACTACCTGTCGGTGGGCGACGGGATCGTCCGGGCGCTGCGGGAACGGCCGTGCATGCTGCACCGCTTCCCGTCCGGGGTCACCGGGCCGAAGGTGCACCAGAAGCGCCTGCCCGGCGGCGCGCCGCCGTGGGTGCAGACCGTGCGGCTGCACTTCCCCCGGTACAACCGGCACGCGGACGAGCTGTGCGTGACCGACCTGGCCGACGTGGTGTGGGCGGTGCAGATGTCGACCGTGGAGTTCCACCCGTGGAACTCGCGGCGGGCGGACACCGAACGGCCCGACGAGTGGCGGATCGACCTGGACCCGATGCCGGACTGCCCGTTCACCCGCGTGCAGCGGGTTGCCGGGGTGGTGCACGAGGTGCTCGACGAGCTGGGCGCGGTCGGCTGGCCGAAGACCTCCGGCGGGAGCGGGCTGCACGTGTACGTGCGGGTCAAGCCCGAGTGGGGGTTCCGGGACGTGCGGCGGGCGGCGCTGGCGTTCGCCCGGGAGGTGGAGCGACGGGCCCCGGACGACGTGACCACCGAGTGGTGGCGGCGGGACCGCGACCCGCGCAGCCTCTTCATCGACTACAACCAGAACGCCCGGGACCACACGATCGCCGCCGCGTACTCGGTGCGCGGGGTGCCGGAGGCGACCGTGTCCACGCCCGTGCGGTGGGACGAGGTGGACGCGGTCGACCCGCGTGACTTCACCATCACCTCCGTGCCCGCGCGGTTCGCCGAGCTGGGCGACCTGCACGCCGGTATCGACGACGCGGTGTTCTCGCTGGAGCCGTTGCTGGAGTGGGCGGACCGGGACGGCGAAGAGCCCCCGGACGACGTCTGACGTGCGTCGGCTCGGCCTGGGCCTGGACTTCCGCCGGCCGCTCCCGGACGTGCTCGCGGGCGTGACGCTGGCTGCGCCGGCCGTGCCAGAGGTGCTGGGGTACGCGCGGATCGCCCTGATGCCGGTGGAAGCCGGGCTGTACACGTTGCTGCTGCCGCTGGTGGCGTTCGCGGTGCTCGGCGCGTCCCGGCAGCTCGTGGTGGGCGCGGACTCGGCCACCGCCGCGATGCTCGCGGCCGGTCTCGCGGGGCTGGCGACGCCCGGCTCGCCCCGGTACGTGCAGCTCGCCGGGACGACCGCGCTGGTGGTCGCGCTGCTGCTGGTGGCGGCACGGGCCATCCGGCTGGGCGCGCTGGCGAACTTCCTCTCCCGCACGGTGCTGGTGGGGTTCCTGACCGGCGTCGGGATCACCGTCGCGGTCGGGCAACTGCCCGAGGCCCTGGGACAGGCCCCGGCGCACGGCAGCACCCCGGAGAAGCTGCTGGCGGTGCTGCGCGGCGGGGTCCAGTGGCCGTCGGCGCTCACGGCGCTGGCCGTGGTCGTGGTGGTGTTGGCGGCACGGTGGATCCACCTGCGGATTCCGGCGGCGCTGGTCGCGGTGGTCGGCGCGATCGTGGTGCAGAAGGTGGTGGGGCTCGGCGTCCCGGTGCTGGGCGAGGTGCCCGCCGGGCTGCCCGGGTTCTCGCTGCCGTCGCTGGCCTTGGACGACCTGCGGGCCGTGCTGCCGGTCGGGTTGTCGATGCTCGTGGTGATCCTGGCGCAGAGCGCCGCCACCGCACGGGCCTACGCGGCCCGGCACGACGAGGTCGCCGACACCGACCGGGACGTGGTCGGGCCGGCCGGCGCGAACCTGGCGGCGGCGGTGACCGGGGCGTTCGTGGTCAACGGCAGCCCCACCAAGACTCAGATGGTGGACGGCGCGGGTGGCCGCAGCCAGGTCACGCACCTGACCGCCGCCGCCGCGTCGCTGGTCGCCGTGCTGGTGCTCGCGCCCGCACTGTCCGGGCTGCCGCTGGCCGCGCTCGCCGCCGTCGTGCTGCTGATCGGCGTGGACCTGGTGGACCTCAAGGGTTTCCGGCGGATCCACGCGGTCCGCAAGGCCGAGTTCGCGGTCGCCCTGCTGACCGCCGCCGCCGTGGTCGTGCTGGGTGTGGAGACCGGGATCGTGGTGGCCGTCGCCGCGTCCGTGGCCGACCACCTGCGGCACAGCTACACGCCGCGCAGCTCCGTGCTGACCAAGGCCGACATCGGCCACTGGCACCCGCTGCCGGTGACCGCCGGGGCGCGTTCGGTGGCCGGGCTGGTGGTCTACCGGTTCGGCAGCGGCCTGTACTTCGCGAACGCGTCCCGGCTCGTCGAGGACATCACGCTGGTGCTCGGGTCCGGGCCGCCGGTCCGGTGGTTCTGCCTGGACGCGGCGGCGATCGGGGACGTCGACTACACGGCCGGCACCGCGCTGGCCCGGCTCGCGGCACGGCTGCGCGACACGGGCGTCCGGTTCGTCATGTCCACGGTGGCCGCGCCGGTCCGCGACCAGCTCGCCCGGTACGGGGTCGTGCCGGACGAGTGGTTCGACACCGCCGGTGAGGCGCTGGAGTCCTACTTGGCGTCCTGAAGCAGCTTCCCGGCGTGGTCGGGCGCCTCGCGTTCCAGTTCACGGGGCGGCCGGACGTAGACGCCGCGTCCCTTGGGCCGCTTGGGCAGCACCAGCCTCGGCCGCTTCACCGGCTCCCACGGGATGGTGTCCAGCAGGTGCGCGATCATGTTCAGCCGTGCCCGCCGCTTGTCCTCGGCCTCCACCACCGTCCACGGCGCGACCTCGGTGTCGGTGTGCACCAGCATGTCGTCCTTGGCCTTGGAGTAGTCGTCCCAGCGGGTGATCGACTCCAGGTCCATCGGCGACAGCTTCCACTGCTTGAGCGGGTTGTCCAGGCGTTCCCGGAACCGCCGCTCCTGCTCGGTGTCGCTGACCGAGAACCAGTACTTGCGCAACAGGATCCCGTCCTCCACCAGCAGTTCCTCGAAGATCGGGCACTGCCGCAGGAACCGCTGGTACTCCTGCGGCGTGCAGAAGCCCATCACCCGCTCGACCCCGGCGCGGTTGTACCAGCTGCGGTCCAGCAGCACGATCTCGCCCGCCGCCGGCAGGTGGTCGACGTAGCGCTGGAAGTACCACTGGGTGCGTTCGCGCTCGGTCGGCGCGGGCAGAGCCACGATGCGGCAGACGCGGGGGTTGAGGTGCTCCGAGACCCGCTTGATGGTGCTGCCCTTGCCCGCCGCGTCCCGGCCCTCGAAGACCACCACGACCCGCGCCTGTGCCGCTTTCACCCACTCCTGCATCTGCACCAGGTCGCCCTGGAGCCGGAGGAGTTCGGTCTCGTACAACTCGCGCGGGTACCGCTTGGTGGTCTTGGCCATGCCGGACAGCGTCGCAAACCCGTCGCACGTCGGCCAGACGAGCCCCGGCCGGCCCCTTGTCGGCTGCGCCATGATGGGAGGGGGGTGACTGTCATGGGGGAACTCACGGGCGACGACGCCCGCGCGCTGGCCGCGAGCCTGCGCCGGCTGTTCCAGGCCACCACAGCCGTGGTGGAAGCGGACAGCGCGGGCGCGCCGCTGGTCACGAAGGTGTCCGGGCACCTGGGCGTGGGCCTGGGCGAGGTGGTGTCGGTCGCGACGAGGTTCGAGGCGTGGGAGCACGTCAACCTCCAGCGCGGCATCGACACCTACCTGGCCGAGCACACGCCGGACGCCGAGTGGTTCGGTGTCGGCGGCCCGCACCGGGGGCCGGAGGAACTGCTGTCGATGCTGGTGTCCGCGCGGCTCCAGCACCTGTACCACCTGGGCGCGGCCGATTTCACCACCGTCGCCGCGGGGCCGGACGAGAGCGTCGACGCGGTCCAGCTCGGCCTGGTCGCCACGCACGCGCCGGACGGGACTCCGGTGGTCGTCGGGATCCGGGGCGCGACGCCCGAGTACGGCATGCCGACGTGCCGGCTGGAGGTGCTGGCGGCCGACCGGGCCGTCGCCCGCGCGGTGGGCGCCGAGGTGGAGCGGCTGATGCGGCTGCACGACGTGTTCCGCGGCCAGGTGCTGTCGTTCGGCGTGAGCGAGCACCGGGGCAACGAACTGCTCACCTTCCTGCCCCGGCCCGCGCTCGATGCCGACGCCGTGGTGCTGCCCGACGGGCTGCTGGAGTCCGTCGAACGGCACGTCGTCGGCATCGCCGAGCACTCGCGGCGGCTGCTCGCGGCCGGGCAGCACCTCAAGCGCGGCCTGCTGCTGCACGGCCCGCCCGGCACCGGCAAGACGCACACCGTCCGGTACCTGATGAGCCGGCTCACCGAGTGCACGGTGATCCTGCTGACCGGCCCGGCGATGCGGCTGATCGGCCAGGCGGCGGCGCTGGCCCGCCGGCTCCAGCCGGCCATGCTGGTGGTGGAGGACGTGGACCTGGTCGCCATGGACCGCAGCTACTCCCCCAGCGGCAACCCGCTGCTGTTCGGGCTGCTGGAGGCGATGGACGGGATCGGCGCGGACGCCGACGTGACGTTCGTGCTCACCACGAACCGGATCGCCGACCTGGAACGCGCGCTGGCCGACCGGCCGGGCCGGGTCGACTTCGCGGTGGAGATCCCGCGCCCGGACGCGGACGGCCGGCGGCGGCTGCTGGAGCTCTACGGCCGGGGCGTCGACCTGCGGGCCGACCTGGAGCCGGTGGTGGCGGCCACCGAGGGCGTGACGGCGTCGTTCATCAAGGAGCTGCTGCGCCGGGCGGTACTGGCGGCGGTGCGTGCGGGCGGCCCCGGCGTGCCGGTGATCGGCGACGAGCTGGCGGACCTGGCGCGGGAGATGACCGGCGAACAGCAGGCGCTGACCGGCCTGCTGCTCGGTGGTCGCCCCGGACCGGAATCCTGGCCGGGCCCGACCGCACAGGCCGAGGCGATGTGGGCGCACCGGGGGCGGACCACGGGCCGGTACGACCTGCCGTGATTCCCCCGTCTGGCGCACGGCAACGTGAACGTTGTTCGGACAGACTGCGATCATGAGCGACTCAGCCACCGACACACCGTCCTACGACCTGTTCGCACCTGACGTCGTCGCCGACCCGCACCCGCTCTTACACCGCATCCGCGCCGAAAGCCCGCTGACCTGGGTGCCCGCGATGAACGGCTACCTGCTGACCCGGCACGCCGACATCGTCGCCACGCTCAAGGACCGCCGGCTGGCCACCGCCAACATGAGCCGGGGCGTGGCCGGGCTGACCGACGCGGAGCGGGCCGAACTGGCGCCCATGCTCCAGTCGGTCGCCCTCTGGATGGGCCACACCAACGAGACCGACCACGTGCGGTTCCAGCAGCTGCTCAAGCGCTACTTCACGCCCGCCACGGTGAACAACCTCCGGCCGCGCGTCCGGGAACTGACGAACGAACTGCTCGACGCGGTCGCCGCCGACGGGCGGATGGACGTGGTGAAGGACCTCGCGTACCCGTTGCCCGCCAACGTGATCGCCGAGATGCTGGGTATGCCGACCAGCGAGCGCGAGCGGCTCCAGGCGTGGTCGCGGGACATCCTGGAGCTGTTCGGGTTCGGCGGCCTCGACCAGCTGCGGCGGTGCCAGCGCAGCATCCTGGAGATGCAGGACTACCTGCGCGGGCTGGTGGCGCAGCGGCGCGCCGAGCCCCGGGACGACCTGCTCAGCATGTTCGTCGCCGCCGAGCGCGAAGGCGTGGTCAACGAGGACGAGATCGTCGCCAACTGCGTGCTGCTGCTGTTCGCCGGGCACGAGACGACGGCCACCCTGATCGCCAACGGCCTGGCCCTGCTGTTCGCGAACCCCGACCAGTTCGCGCTGCTGCGGGAACGCCGTGAGCTGTTGGGCACCGCCGTCGAGGAGATGCTGCGCTGCGACGGACCGGCGAGCCTCATCGTCCGGAACACCGTCGAGCCGGTCGAGGTCGTCGGGCGGGAACTGCCCGCCGGGACCCTGGTCTACCTGGGGATGCTCGCGGGCAACCGGGACCCGGAGGTGTTCGCCGACCCGGACCGGTTCGACATCACGCGGAAACCCAACCGGCACACCGCGTTCGGGCTGGGCGCGTTCTACTGCCTGGGCGCGGCGCTGGCCCGGATGGAGACCGAGGTGTGCTTCGACGTGCTGCTGGACCGGCTGCCGGACCTGCGGCCCGGCTACGACCGGCCGGACCGGGTGCCGAACCCGCCGCTGGCCAGTCGGCTGGCGACGCTGGACGTCACGTTCTAGTTGATCACCCGGCCAGGTGAATCGGCTCAAGCCGCCCCCTGGACCCGCCGATACCCGACGGTGTCCACGGGGCGGACGTTCGACCGGCCCCGGTCTCCAGTACGGCGAGGGGTACCGAACAGATGTCATTGCGCGACCGGGTCGCCGCGATCGTGGACGGCAAGCGCTGCCAGCGGATCATCATCGGCGTGATCGTGGTCAACGCGATCGCGTTGGGCTGCGAGACGTCACCCGGGCTGGTGGCCGCGTACGGCGACCTGCTGGACGGGTTGGACCACGCCGCGCTGGTCGTGTTCGTGGTGGAATTGACGGCCCGGCTGTACGCCCACCGGATGAGGTTCTTCCGCGACCCGTGGAACTGCTTCGACTTCGCGGTGGTCGGCATCGCCCTGCTGCCCGCCGCCGGGCCGCTGTCGGTGGTGCGGTCGCTGCGCATCCTGCGCGCGCTGCGGCTGGTGGCGATGGTGCCCAGCATGCGCCGCGTGGTGACCGCCCTGGTCCGGTCGATCCCGGGGCTGCTGTCGCTGTCCGGGCTGCTGCTCCTGATGCTGTACGTGGGCGGCGTGGTGGCGATCAACCTGTTCCGGCCCAGCGGCGACCCCCGGTTCGCCGACCTCGGCTCGACCGTGCTGACGCTGTTCCAGATCACCACCGGAGACGGCTGGTCGGACGTGATGCGGGACCTGATGGCCGAGCAGCCGCTGGCCTGGATCTTCTTCGTCTGCTACCTGCTGGTGGGCACGTTCACCATGCTCAACCTGTTCATCGCGGTGGTGTGCAGCGCGATGGAGACCGAGGTGGACGCACGGCAGCCGGCGGACAACCCGGTGCTGGACGACGTGCTCGGCGAACTCCGGGCGCTGCGGGGCGAGGTGCGGGACCTGCGGCTCCAGCCCGTGGGGTCACCCGACGGCGAGCCGAACTGACGCCCGGTGCGCGCTGGGCGTCATCCCGCGCGGCCGTTTGAAGGCGACGCTGAGCGCGAACGTGTCGGCGTAGCCCACTTTCCGGGCGATCGCGCCCACCGTGTCGTCGGTGGCGGCGAGCAGGTCGGCGGCCGGCGCGACGCGCCAGTCCGCCAGGTGCGCCATGGGCGGCCCGCCTACCCGCGGATCTCCGCCGGTCCGACCCACGTCGACGGCGAGGCGGCGGTGCGGGCATCGGATCTCGACTGGACGAGCGTGCGGCCGACGTGGTTCGCGCAGAACTTCAGCGAGGGGTTCTTCCGGGACGCGGTCCGGGCGGGCGACGCACTTCGGCACGTTCGCGGCCGAGGCCGACTGGTCGTGACGGATAACCGGTGGACACCGCCGGCGGGTGGCGGCTAGCGTCCGCCGCGCATCGATCGACCACGTCTCAAGGGGTGAATCGGATGACGGTCCGGACCTCCGGCGCCGAGTTCGGCGACCGGCTCGCGACCACCCATCCTTGTGACGTGAGGACTTCCCGAAGTGGATCTGCACCGTAGTTTCACCATCCGCGAGAGCGGCCACCGCATCCACAACCCGTTCGACGACGCCAAGCTCGCCGCCCTCGGCGCGGCGCTGCGGCTCCCGCCGGACGCCACCGTGCTGGACCTCGCCTGCGGCAGCGGCGAGATGCTGTGCACGTGGGCCCGTGACCACCGGATCACCGGCACGGGCGTCGACATCAGCACCGTGTTCCTCGCCGGCGCGCACGCGCGGGCGGACGGGCTCGGCGTCGCCGACCGCGTCCGGTTCGTGCACGGCGACGCGGCGGGTTTCGTCGCCGAACAGCCGGTCGACGTCGCCGCGTGCATCGGTGCGACGTGGATCGGCGACGGCGTGCCGGGCACCGTCGACCTGCTGCGCCGCAGCCTGCGGCCCGGCGGGCTGATGCTGGTCGGGCACCCGTACTGGCGGCGTGAACCCGAGGACGACGCCACCGTGCGGGCCTGTCACGCGACCGCGAAGGACGAGTTCCGGTCGCTGCCCGGACTGGTCGGGCAGTTCGCCGGGCTCGGCTGCGATGTGGTGGAGATGGTCCTGGCCGACCAGGACAGCTGGGACCGGTACGTCGCCGCCCAGTGGCTCAACACCCGCCGCTGGCTGGACGCCAACCCGGACGACGAGCTGGCCGGGCGGATGCGGGCCGAACTGGACACCGCGCCCGTGCAGCACGTCCGGTACCAGCGGGAATACCTGGGTTGGGGCGTGTTCGCCCTGATGGACCGCTCGTGAGGTAGGTCGTTCGAGCCTGGCGCGGGCCGTCCGAGCGGTCCGCGCCAGGCTCGTCGGGTTGCAAGGAGGTTTGCCGGTTCGGCAAGCTGGGTGGGTGACCGACTTCGACGACGTGCTGAAGGCCGTGGGTCCCCGGTTGCGGGCGATCCGGCGGCAGCGTGACACCACCCTGGCGGAGCTCGCCGCCGCCACCGGCATCTCCGAGAGCACCCTGTCCCGGCTGGAGAGCGGGCAGCGGCGCGCCAACCTGGAGCTGCTGCTCCCCCTCGCCCGCGCGCACGGCGTGCCGCTGGACGAACTGGTCGGCGCGCCGGAGACCGGCGACCCGCGCGTGCACCTGAAGCCGATGCGGCGGCACGACCGCACGATCGTGCCGCTCACCCGTCGGGCCGGCGGTCTCCAGGCGTTCAAGATGATCATCCCGGGGCGGCGCGACCGGATCGAGCCGGAGCTGCGGGTGCACGAGGGCTACGAGTGGATGTACGTGCTGGACGGGCGGCTGCGGCTGCGGCTCGGCGACCAGGACATCGTGCTGAAGCCGGGTGAGGCCGCCGAGTTCGACACGCACGTCCCGCACTGGTTCGACGCGGCGGACGAGCAGCCGGTCGAGCTGCTGACCCTGTTCGGGCAGCAGGGCGAACGCGCCCACGTCCGCGCCCGGACCCGCTAGCTACCGCCGGCGGATCCGCAGCACGTTGTCCGCGCGTGTGCCGGGCTGTCCCTCCGGGCTGTGGTGCTCGCGCTCGACCAGTTCGTCCACCTCGACCTGCCAGCCGTCGTCCAGTGCCAGCGATTCGAGCACGTCGTCGGTGGTCGGGAACCGCACGTCCGGGTGCGGCGGCTCGGTCATCCACGTCGGCCACCCGGCGTGCCCGACGATCAGCAGCACCCCGCCCGGCGCGACCGCCTCGGCCGCCCGGCGCAGCACCGTTTCCCGTTCCCCCTCCGGGGCGACCGGCGAGTGCAGGAACTGCGCCGACACCAGGTCGTACGTCCCGGTCGGGAACGACTCGGCCAGGTTGTGCTGTTCCCACGTGATCCGGTCCGCCACCCCGGCGGCCACCGCCCGCTTCTCCGCCCGGCCCAGCGCGGTCGCCGACACGTCGGCTCCGACCACGCGCCAGCCGCGTTCGGCCAGCCACACCGCGTCGCCGCCCTCCGCGCAACCCAGGTCCAGCGCCGTGCCGGGCGGCAGGTCGGCTGCCTCGCGCATCAGCAACGGGTTCGCCTGCCCGCTCCACACCTGCTCACGTTCCTGGTAGAAGGTCTCCCAGAACTGCTCTGCGGTCGTCATGGCCGAAGGGTGCAACGGGGCCGCCGGATCGGGCCACATTTCTTGCCGTTTCGGCAACCTCGGGCCGGATCCGGGTGGGCGGGTTCCGGCGGTGTCCGGAAGGTCAGATCCGTGGTGTCTGGACGGCGACCTCGGTGATCCGATGCAGAAACTCCGGGGTCGCCGCGCCTTTCACAGTCTCCGCTTCGGCCACCACAACCGTGGTGTCCAGCATCCTGGAGTCGTAGTGGTGGGCGGTGAACTTGATCTCGTCCATCAGCAGGAGCGAGGCCGACAGCGGGGTGATGTCGCCGGTTCCGTGGATGTCCTCGACGCGCTTGAACTCGGTGGCGGTGTCGAGTTGCGCGAACTCCACCCACGCCACCGAGACCGCGACCAGGGTTCCCTTGTCGTCGGTGATGGTGAACAGCATCCGGCTCAGCGACCGGCACGGCGCGCCGGCGAGCAGGTCGCGGAGTTGGCCGAACGAGTTCGCCACGCAGTCCTGGTCGGCGCGGGCCGCCTTGTCCACGACCCGGAGGCCGAGGCCGCGCCACGCGCCGTCGTCGGGTTGGGAGAGGCCGCTCGCACCCGCGGCGACCGCGCCCGCCAACGCTGCCGCTGTGACCACGCCGCCGACACCCACGGTGGTCTCCTTCCCCGGTTGCGGGCCGCCCAAACCGGCCGCGTCCGCCGCGCAGCCCTCGGGACAGTGTCACATCTGTCCGGCCGTGCCGTAACAGCTGATCACGGCCTTTCCGTCGGGTTCGCCTGACGGATGGCCGTGCCGGGCGCAGGTCAGAGGTCGTGCCGCGCAGGTTCCGCCGAACGTCGGGTTGTGAGGCGTCCCGCCCTCCTGCTTCCATGGGCTTTCCGATAGATCACTTCTGGCGGCGCAAACCGACGGGATTCCCGTCGGGGGCCAGTGAGCGAGAACCCCGGAGGTTCCGTGCGCTGCCCAGGAGAACCCTTCTCCGAGAACGCGGCACAGCCCGACGCGGCCCTGACAACGCGCCGGGCGGACGGACCTCGCCGAGAAACGACCATTGGCGGCCGTCCCTGCGGACGCGGTCGCCGAGAAGGAGTCGGGAAATGATTCGTCGGCTGACACGACTGCTCGCCGTCGGTGCGGCGGTGGTCCTCACCGCGTCGCTCTCGGTCGCGGCGACGGCGGCCCCCACCGAGGACGTGGGCCCGGTGAAGCCCAAGCCCACCGGCAAGGTGCTGCACGGGTACTGGGAGAACTGGGACGGCGCGAAGAACGGCGTGCACCCGCCGTTGGGTTGGATCCCCATCACCGACCAGCGCATCCGGGACAACGGCTACAACGTCATCAACGCCGCGTTCCCGGTGATCCTGAACGACGGCACCGTGCTGTGGGAAGACGGGATGGACGCCACGGTCAAGGTCGCCACCCCGGCCGAGATGTGCGCTGCCAAGGCGGCGGGCCTGACCATCCTGATGTCCATCGGCGGCGCGACGGCGGGCATCGACCTGAACTCGTCGTCCGTGGCGGACAAGTTCGTGCAGACCGTGGTGCCGATCCTCCAGAAGTACAACTTCGACGGCATCGACATCGACGTCGAGACCGGCCTGACCAGCAGCGGCAACATCAACACGCTGTCCACGTCGCAGGCCAACCTGATCCGGATCATCGACGGCGTGCTGGCGCGGATGCCCTCGAACTTCGGCCTCACCATGGCGCCGGAGACCGCGTACGTGACCGGTGGCAGCGTGGTCTACGGCTCGATCTGGGGCGCGTACCTGCCGATCGTGAAGAAGTACGCCGACAACGGGCGGCTGTGGTGGCTGAACATGCAGTACTACAACGGCAACATGTACGGCTGCAAGGGCGACTCGTACTCGGCCGGGACCGTGCAGGGCTTCACCGCGCAGACGACGTGCCTCGACAAGGGGTTGGTCGTGCAGGGAACGACGATCAAGGTGCCGTTCGACAAGCAGGTGCCGGGGTTGCCGGCGCAGCCGGGCGCGGGCGGCGGATACATGTCGACCGGGCTGGTTTCGCAGGCTTGGAACGCCTACAGCGGGCAGTTGAAGGGTCTGATGACCTGGTCGATCAACTGGGACGGGTCGCGTGGGTGGACGTTCGGCCGGAACGTGAAGTCGTTGCAACGGCGTTGACTCGGCTGTGGTGAGTGCGAGGTCTCCGGTTCGGGTGGTCCGGAGACCCCGCCACTCCACAGGCCGCGACCGCGTGCGCGCAGGGCCAAACGGCGGACGCGTCGGCACAAAGGGAATCCGACCACTGGTCCGTATGCTGACCGACCAACCCCAGTGGTCAGGAGGCGCTGAACCATGACCATCCACCGTGACCTGTTGATCGCCGGCGACGACGTGCCCGCGACATCGGGCCGCACCGACCACTGCACGAAGCCGTTGGGGAGCGAAGCGGCCGTGGCACTGAAGAGATCGGCGGTCGTGAGCGGCGGAAGGGCGGAATCGACCGCGGCCCCGCCGTCGCGCACCGCCTGCA
>CBHFOL010000034.1:0-37408 GCA_965995405.1 uncultured Saccharothrix sp. | reverse complement strand
TCGTCTCCTACCTCAACGGCCTGGACAAGGACCGGGACGCAGCCGTGCAGGCTTGACCCTGCCCTACCGCAACGGCCCACCGAAGGCGTGGACACCAAGATCAAACTTCTCAACCGCCAAACCTGCGGACGAGCCGGCTTCGCCCTGCTACGCAAGAGAATCCTGCTCGTCGAGTGATCACCCATCACACCCGATTGATCACGCAACCATCGCCGGAGCCGAACGTTTGGCAGACCCCCAGAGCCGAACCCGCAGGTATCGCCGTGCCGTGGACCGTCTGGAAGTCGGTTGGCGTCACCAGCCGGTGTCAAGCGGTGTTGTCCACCGCAGGAGTCGGTTCCCGGCCGGTGACGGCATGTCGGGGTAGGCGGCGTGCCAGGTAGGGCAGGATGCAGCCTGAAGCGGTGGCGGCGCAGGCGACGATCACCCACGGCAGTGTGCTCCCGGCGGAGAACAGCGCCACCACGGACGGAGCCGCGATTCCTGCCGCCGTGAAGGAGTACTGGAAGGCGGCCAGGTAGCGGCCTCGGACGGCGCGGGGTGCGGCTGCTTCGGCCAGTGCGCTGGTGCGCAGGGCGAGAAGGTTGCCCGCGACCAGGGGCACTGCGGCGACCAGGAGGTAGGGCGCCAGCCAGGAGTCCGGTACCGCCACCGCGGCCATGCAGGCCAGCGCCCACAGCACGTAGAGCGCGGCGGACATGGCAGCGGTCGTCGTGCGCCACAGGCGGCGGGTGAGGGTGACGACCGCGGTGCCGAACAGGATACCCACCAAGGGGAGGAACCCCGTCACAACGCCGGGCAGCCAGGTCGGGCCGTGCAGTACCTCGATCACGTAGACCGGGAGGCCGACCAGGAAGAAGTCCACCGCCAGAGCGAGCAGGCCGGCGGCCACGATCAGCAGGGGGAACGGTCGGTCGCGCGGTCGCGCAGGACGCTCGACGTCGGCGTGTCGGTGTGGTGGGGCACGTGGCGGGTTTTCAGCGCCGGCGTCAGCACGGCGGCGGCCAGGAGGAAGGTCGCGCTGTCGCCCGCCACGGCGATCCGGTAGCCGGTCGGGCCGGCGGCGGTGACGACCGCAGAGGCGATGAGGCCGCCCGCGCCGAAGCACACGCCTCGGACCATGCCCGCCAGTGCGAACGCGCGGTCCTTCCCGCCCGGTGGCGCGGTGTCGGCGATCAGCGCGAACACCGAACTGTAGAAGGACTGCTGGCCCAGCGCCAGCAGCGTCGCGGCCACCAGCACCAGCACCGCGTCGGTCGCCGGCAGGTAGACGCCGGCGCCGGTCGCCTGGAGCAACTGCGCGCCGATCACGACGGGGCGCGCGCCGAACCTGTCGACCAGCCTCCCGGCCGGCGGCGGCGCAGCCAGGCCGAGCACCGCCCCGAGCGTGACCATGGTGCCCGCCGTGCCGACCGGCAGGCCCACGACCTTGATCGCGTACAGCACTGACAGCGGCAGGAACAGGCCGGACCCGAGATTGTCCACGCCCAGGGCGACCAGCAGCGCTCTCTGATCACGTGTCACCGGAGAAAGCTCCTGAAGGTTCGACGCGGCGGGTTCGGGCGTCCACCGCTGTCCGCGTCGCGACGTGGCGGCAGCGGGTCCTCCCGCCATCGGATGCCCGGCCGGCACGGGTTCGGAGAGTACACGGTCGTGCACTCAGAGGTCCGGGAGACCCAGGTCGCGGGGCGCGAAGAACTCGGGACGTTCTGGGGGAAATGGGAGTACCTCTCATCACGGATCGACCGGCTCAAGGAGGGCGGGGAATGAACTTCTGGGAGACCATCACAGGCAGCGATCTCACCAGGGAATGGAAGGCGTTCGAAGCCAGGGCCGCGGCATTGCCGGCCGACCACCGGGCGGCGTGGGAGAAGATCAAGGTTCATCTTTCTCCCTACTCGGACTTCACCGGCCGCAGGCTGATGCCGATTCTCGACGGTGCTCTGGGGCTGCTCGAAGAGACGGCGGCCGATGGGCAGAGCATTCACGAGGTGCTGGACGACGACATCGATGGCTTCTGTGCGGCGCTGGCCGGCGGCGAAGGGGGTCGGAGCTATCGCGACCGGTGGCGCGAGCAGTTGAACAGGAACGTCGCAAGGAAATTGGACCGACTGGGAGCTTGACGTGGGTATCCAGGACATCATCGAGGGCAAGAAGCAGTGGCGGGCGCACATGGCCCGGGTCAAGGCGCTCCCACGGGACTACCAGATCGTCTACAAGGAGATTCAGAGGTACTTCTTCAAGGTCGGACCGGTGGGGCTGGCTGACGGGTCCCTGCTCTCGGGGATTGTCGATTTCTTCGAGGAGGGCGCGGCGGCCGACAAGGGAGTCCTGGAGCTCATCGGCAACGACGTCGCGGCCTTCTGCGACGACCTGGTGAAAGACTCGCGCACCTACGCGGACATCTATCAGGAATCCATCAGCGGGGAACCCGGCACGGCCGAGAAGTAGCACCCGTCGACCCAAGGCGCCGGCGGGCGCTCCTCGACCACCGGGTTGCCCCTTTCTCCCGTGTCCCGGCCGGCCCCGTTGATCGGGTGCACGCTCGGTAGCCGCAGAGGGCGCCTTCGTCAGCGCCGTCGGCGATTCCAGTCCACCGACTACGTCCGGGATCACACCCGGCCGGCGCGACCGGCATCAGTTGCGCTGCTTTCTGCCGATGAGATGGAAGAACCTGGCGGTGTGCATGTAGGGCTGCCGGTCGGCGACGGCCAGTTCGAGGCGTTCGAGTTCGGCGAAGAAGGCCGGGTCGTGTTTGCGTTCTTGGTCGGTGATGTAGTCGCAGACGCTGCGGATGCCGTAGTGGGCGTGGATCGAAGCGTCGAGTTTGTCGAGGACCTCTGTGATCTCGTCGGCGGTGCGCAGGGTCACGGTGGTGCCGAAGGTGTGGGTGCGCGTCCGGCCGGTGTCCAGCGCGGCGCGGGCGGCGGCCGGGTCGGTCTGCTGGATGGCGACGCGCAGCGGCTCGGAGTGTCGGTTGACGGCGATGACGGACAGCAGGCCGCCCGGACGTAGCGGTGCCAGTGCGGCGGTCAAGGTGGCGGTGGTGTCGTCGGTGTATTGGAGCAGGTTGTGGCAGAGCACCAGGTCGTAGTCGCCGTAAGCGACGTCCGAGGGCAGATCGTTGATGTCGGCCTCGACGCAGGTGACGCGGTCGGCGACCCCGGCGTCGGTGGCCCGTTGCCGAGCGGCGGTCAGCATCGCCGGTGCGTAGTCGGCGATGGTGATGTGGTGGCCTCGGGTGGCCAGTCGAATGGCGTCGCCGCCATCGCCGCCGGCCAGGTCGAGCACCCGCAGCGCACCGTCGCCGGGATCGGGGAGGTGGCGGGCGAGGTTGGCCTCGGCCTGGGTGTAGCGCAGCCGGCCCCAGGGGCTGTCCTGCCATTGACCCCAGGCGGTCATGGCGCTGTCGAACGTCTCCGACTTCTCCTGCATCCTATGGACGAAAGCCGGGAGCCCGGAGGAGGTTCGACTGACGCGGCTCGACCGACAGGGCACGTCAGCCGCACGAGCCGGTCGTGGCAGCTCGCTGCGGCAGCCGGCTGACTCGGCTGCCTGCGGCGGCGCGTAGCCGGGTGATCTCGTCGTGTCGAGCGGCGAAGTCGTACGAGGGCTTGGGTCTGGAAACCGGTGAGTTCGTCGATCGTGTCGGTCGACTCGGCCAGGCGGTGCTTCAGTGCGGTGACACCACGGGTGTGCCGATCAACGCGTCGGTCTCGGCGCGAGTCGGGTAACCGACGAACATCCCGACCGTGGCCGCGTCCCAGGTCGCCCGGCCAAGGACGCGGAGGAGATCCGCAACCGCCTTCGCCTCATGTCTTGGCCCAGCTCCTGGTGCAGGACACCAGCCGAACTCAAGGTCGTCAGGACGTCATCCCCGGTCGGGCGGTCGGCGATGCCGCGTCCGATCACGACAGTGCTTCGGCAGGGCGCAGCTGTGGAAGGGTGACCGGCCAGCATTCGGCGAAGTCGATCCGCCCCGCCAGGACCTCGGTCCGCAGGTGCTCGGTCGTGAACGGACGGCCACCGGTGATGATCCGCAGTCCCGTGTGGCGGCGAATCTGTTCGGCCAGCTGCACGGTGGCGACCTGGGCTGCGGCGTGGTCTCCGGCCGCGCGGAGCCGGACCAGGTCCAGGCCGGTTTCGGCGAGCGCGGCCAGGGCGTGCACCAGCGTTTCGGCGCCCGCTCCATAGGGAGCTACCTGGGGCGCGCCGAGATCGGCCGCGACCAGGCGAAGGTGCTCGCTGTCCTTCCGCAGCAGGGCGACCAGATCGCCGAGACGGCGTAGCGCGTCGGGATCGGTCGGCGTTGCGGAGAGGTCGATCTCGGCCAGGCGGAACTCCCCCTTTGCCACCAGATCCGGCGCGTCGAGGTCATCGACACCGACCCGGACACCGAGTACGGCCGACGTCAGCGAGGACACGAGCCGGTTGATGTCCCGCCACGCGGTCGTGTCACGGCCCTCGGAGGTGTCGCACAGGTCGACTACGACCGCACCGGCTCCGCACAGTGCGAGCCCGCCGAAGAAGGTGAGCCGGCTGTCCCGGTCGTCCGCCCGGCCGACGGGCAGCGGCGGTTTCGTGACGACGACCCGGCTGGGCAGAACGTCGTCACGAAGCCGTACCGGGGTGTACAGCGGGTCCTCGGCCTCGGTGTCGATCCCGGTCGTTTCCGCGACGGCGTCGTCGAAACGGGCTCGGACCGTGTCCGCGAAGGCCGGATAGCCGGCGCGGACGCGGTCGAACGACAGCGCTCCGGTGCGGGTCAGGTAGTGGAAGGCCAGCTCCTCGGCGTCGCAGTCCAAGCGCTGCCCCATCGTCTCCCACCACAGCTGGCTGGCCTCGGCTCGCATCTGGAGTCGTTCCACGATGGGACGTCGCTTCTCTTCGAACCGCCGCAGCGCTTCGTCCACATCGGACTGTGATACCAGCTCGGTGGCGAGTGCGATGGCGTCCTCCAGGGCGAGCGTGGTTCCGGATCCGACCGAGAAGTGCGCGGTGTGCGCGGAGTCGCCGAGGAGCACGACGTTCCCGGCACTCCACCGCCGGCAGCGGATGTTGCGGAACCGGGACCAGCGCGAGTTGTTCGTCAGCAGCCGGCCGCCGCCGAGGTCGGCGTGGAACACCTGCTCAAGGTAGCGCCTGCTGACCTCGTCACTGCCACTCGACGCGTCGAAGGCGTCCAGGCCGGCGTTCCGCCAGCTGCCCTCGTCGGTCTCGACCAGGAACGTCGCGCTTCCGGGCGCGTACGGGTAGGCGTGCGCCGCCCAGCTACCGTGTTCGTTCTCCACGAAGCTGAACGTCATTGCGTCCAGATCCAGGTCCGCGCCGAGCCAGATGTACATTCCGCTGCCGGTTCGCTCCTGCACCCCGAACTCCTGCCGCAACGCGGTCCGGGTGCCGCTGTGCACCCCGTCGGCGCCGACCACGACGGTTGCGGAGTCCACTTCGGACAGTTGCAGCTGCCGGTCGAAGACGATCCGCGCGCCGACGTCCGCCGCCTGCCCGCGGAGCGTGGTGAGCAGGGTCTGCCGCGCGATGGCCGTCCCGCCCGGTTCGCCCCAGCGGATCGTGGTCCCTCGGTGTCGCAGCTCCATCCCGTTGCCCACGACGCCGCATTCGGCCAGTCTGCGGTGGGTGTCCGGGTCGATCGCGGCGAGGTTCGCCATGGTCTGGTCACCGAGGCCGATGCCGAAGCCGACCGTGGCGTCGGCTTGGTTGCGCTCGTAGACCGTCACGTTCCAGCTCGGTTCGAGGAGGCGGATGAGCCGCGCGAGGAACAGGCCCGCGGGACCCCCGCCGAGACAGACGACGCTCTTTGTGGACAACTTCCTCGTTCCAATCCCGCGATGCCGGTGGAGTGCCGGGCATCCCGACGAAGACCTGATGCGCTCGGATCACGCAGGGACGGAGCCGCTGAGCAGATGCCCCGCGTCGGGGACGACGGGGCTGCGCCCCAGCCGAGTCAGCAGCTGGTGGACGGTGGCGATGGCCGCGGTCACGACCGGCAGTCCGCACGCGTCCTCGACCTGTTGCACCACCGGCAAAGACGGCATCTGCACGCAGGCCGACAGGACGAGCGCGTCGCACCCGGACAGGTCGACCTTCCGGTAGTGGTCGAGCAGGTCTCGCGGGTCGAGGCAGCCGACCGCCACGTTGTCCGCGACGCCGAGGCTCAGCGCGTCGTGCACTGCCACTCCCTCGGCCTCAAGGTAGTCCCGGACCATCCGGGTCAGCGAGTCGACGTAGGGCGTGACCATGGCGACCTTCCGCGCACCCAACACCCGAAGCCCTTCGACGAGCGCGCCCGCGCTGGAGATCACCGGGGCCCGTGCCCCGCTGTCCTCGACGACCCCGGCCAACCGCTCCTCGGATTGCCGGTGGTACCCCGGCCCCTGCGCCATGATCGCCACCAGGCAGGCATACGCGTAGGCGTCGCAGCGGGCGTCGGCCAGCTCGGTGACGCACCGGTCGCTGTCGGCGTCCATTCGCCGCAGTTCATCCGCGGTCACGTGCCGCATCCGCATCCGGCTGGAGTGCGTCGTGAACTCCTCCTCGGGAAACAACGCCCGGCGGCGCGCGAGCATCGCCGGGATCTCGGTTTCCATCGTCGTGTTCGAGCTGGGCACGATCAGCCCGAGCCGGTAGGGCGCCCCGCGCCCGGCCCGGGGCGTCACGGCCTCGGCTCCCGGCGCAGGAACCACACGTGCGGTCCGCCACCGTCCACCTGCTCCTCGCCGACCACCTCGAAGCCCTGCTCGGCGTAGCAGCGGACGCTGATCTCCGTGGACGTGTCGGTCGGCGCCGGCACGCCTTCGGCGCCGCAGCGGGTGGCGTCGACCGTCCGGTCGATCCAGGGGTCGTTCACGAACGCCCTGGCGAGGGTCACCGGGATTTGTCCCACGTCGGTTTCGGCCGCGAGCCGGATCGTCATTGCGGAGCCTTTCGCAGGTGGTCGGATACGGCCGCGAAGACCGGGACGGGCGGCGCGTCCGCACGGGCGCGCCAGCGCACCCGGACGCGGTCCCCGATGGCCGCGGGGCCGTCGACGATGTTGGTGGTCAGCCGCGGTCCTTCGGCGAGCTCGACGACGGCCACCAGGTAGGGCGGCTCCAGCTCGGGAAGGATCCGGATGTGGACCTCGGTGAGGGAGTGGA
Source organism: uncultured Saccharothrix sp. (assembly GCA_965995405.1). GTDB lineage: Bacteria > Actinomycetota > Actinomycetes > Mycobacteriales > Pseudonocardiaceae > Actinosynnema. The sequence goes on along the minus strand of CBHFOL010000034.1, from coordinate 30,251 downwards.
CCACGCCCGCGCCGGACGCGGTGACCCATTCGACCTCGGAACTGTCGCAGGACAGGCAGAACGGGCGGGGGTAGAACTGGTGGCTGCCGCAGTCCGCGCACCGCTGGATGCGGAGTTCGCCGCGCTCGGCCCCGGCCCAGAACGGCCGGCTGATCGGATCTCCGCAGTCCTCGAAGGTGGTCATTTCGCCAGCACCACCGTCGACGCCGTGGAGTTGTAGCCGCCCACCCCGTGTGCCACGGCGATTTCAGCGTCGGCCACCTGCCGGTCGCCTGCCTCGCCCCGCAACTGCCGGACTGCTTCCACCAGCAGCAGCGCGCCGAGCGCCCCTGGGTGGTTGTACGACAGCCCACCGCCGGAAGTCAGCGCGGGCAGGGTGCCGCCGGGCGCGAGCGTGCCGCCCGTGACGAACGCACCGGCCTCGCCTTTGGCGCAGAATCCGAGGTCCTCCAAGGCCATCAGGACGGTGATGGTGAACGAGTCGTACGGTTCGAGCACATCGACGTCGGCCGCGGTGATCCCGGCCATGCCGAACGCCTCGCGCGCGGACACGGCCCCGGCCGAGACCGTCAGGTCCGGCATCGACGCGATGTGCCAGTGGTCGTGGCTCTCCCCCGCGCCGAGCACCTTCACCGCCGGCTTCCGCGCGTCGCGTGCCCGGCTTTCGTGGGTCACGACCACCGCCGCGCCTCCGTCGGTGACGAGGCAGCAGTCGTTCCGGCGCAACGGCGTGGAGATCATCCGCGAGTCGAGGACGTCGTCGATCGTGAGCGGATCACGGGACCACGCCTTGGGGTTCAGCCGCGCCCAGGCCCGTGCGGCGACCGCGATCTCGGCCAGCTGCTCCGGTTTCGTGCCGTACTGGTGCATGTGGCGCGCGGCCATCAGGGCGTAGTGCCCGATCGGCGCGGGAAGTCCGAACGGAGTCTCGAACTGGGCGGCGAGACTGGCCGGGTCGCCCAGGTCGGCCATGCTCCGCAGCCGGCGGGTCCGCTGGCGCGAGGCGTAGCCGATCAACGCCACCTCGCAGCGCCCTTCCGACACGGCCAGCATGGCGTGGTGGACGAACGCCTCGAACGCGGCACCGCCGAGATCGGACGAGTCGGCGTAGCGCGGGGCGGTGATGCCGAGGTACTCGGCGACCTGCACCGAACCCTCCTCCCCCATGTAGTTGACGAAGACGCCGTCCACGTCGCGCAAGGTCATCCCGGCCTCGGCGAGCGCCTCCCGCGCGGCGAGCCCGAACATCGACAGCTCGGTCTGGTCCCGGACCTCGCCGAGCGCCGTCTCCGCGACGCCGGCGACGTACACGCCCCGCCGCCCCCATGCCTTCCTGGTCACCTGTCTCCCTCCTCCGTCACGGAGTCCTCGCGGCCGGGCAGCGTTCCCGATGCCACGACCCCGTCCTTGATCACCGTCCGCACGCGCTCGGGCAGGGTGGCCAGGTCCAGGGTGTCGCCCCCGACCACGACGAGATCGGCGCGCTTGCCCGGCTGGACGGTCCCGAGGTCCGCGCCCAGGCCCAGCAGCGCTGCCGCACCGGCGGTGGCGGACACCAGGGCCTGGGCGGCCGGCATACCGCCCTCCTCCATCAGCGCCAGTTCCTCCAGGTTGCGGCCGTGCGGGTAGCCGACCGCGTCGGTACCCATGGCGACCGGAACCCCGGCGAGAACGGCGCGTCGGAACGAGTCGCGGTGCGCCTCGATCACCTCGCCGACCTTCGCCCGCGCGGGTTCCCCGATGGCCGCACCGTTCCGCGCGGCGTCCAGCACGCTGTGCGGGGCGATCAGGGTCGGCACCAGCACCGTGCCGCGTTCCAGCATCAGCCCGATGACCTCGTCGTCGAGGTAGATGCCGTGTTCGATGGAACGCGCGCCGGCCAGCACCGCGTTCCGGATCCCCTCGGTGGCCTGGGCATGTGCCATCACCCCCAGCCCCGCCACTGCCGCCTCCGCCACGGCGGTCCGGAGTTCCTCCTGGTTGAACTGCGGCCGTCGCGGGTCGGTACCCGCCGACATGACCCCGCCCGACGACGCCACCTTGATCCAGTCCGCGCCCGCGCGGACCAGTTCCCGCACCCGGGCGCGCATTTCGTCGACGCCGTTCACCACCGGCTCGGGCATCGTCGGGTTTCCCACTGCCGTGGGCAGGCAGTGTCCGGACGGGAGCCGCGGGTCGGAGTGGCCACCGGTCTGACTCAGCATGGTGACGGAGATCTGCAACCTGGGACCGCGCACCAGGCCGAGTTCGACGGCCCGCTTGGTGCCCAGGTCGGCTCCGGCGGCGTCGCGCACCGTCGTGAGCCCGCAGTCGAGCAGCCGTCCCAGATTGCGCGCCGCCGAGTAGTACCGCAACGAGTAGGGCGTCTCCAGCAGCCGCACGATGTCGTACTCGTCGACCATGACGTGCACGTGGCAATCGATCAGCCCGGGCAGCACCGTGTGCCCGGTCAGGTCGACGCCGACATCGCCGTCCAGCCCGGTGCCCACGGCGACGATGCGCTCGCCGTCGACGACGACGTCCGCCTCGGCCGGTTCCGCTCCGGTGCCGTCGAAGACGCGCGCACCGTGGTACAGGGTCCTCATGATCCGCTCACCGGGCCGAGGAAGTGCTCGACGTCCGGCGGTTCGAGGAGATGCCGGGGAAGCGCGTCGGCGAGTTCGGCCACGGTCCACCGTCCCCCACCGCGCAACCGCGTCGTGACCGAGGGCATGGACACCACCGCGACCTCGTCTCCCGAGCAGTGGAACACCTGGCCGTCCGCCGGGCAGTCCGCCGACGCCAACCAGCAGATCAACGGGGACACGTTCCCGGGCGCGGACGCGTCGAATCCGCTGTCCGGCGGGTCGACGTCGCCCATCCCGGCGGTGATCCGGGTCCGCGCTCCCGGCGACACCGCGTTCGAGCGCACCCCGTACCGTCCCGCTTCGAGCGAAACGCACCGGGACAGGGCGAGCACGGCGAGCTTGGCCGACGAGTAGTTGGCCTGCCCGACGTTGCCGGCGAACCCCGCGACGGACGTGGTGTGCACGACGCTGGCGTCCTCGACCACGCCGTTCCCGGCCCGCGCACGCCAATGCGCCAGCGCGTGGTGCGTCGGTGCCGCATGGCCCTTCAGGTGCACGCGGACCACGGCGTCCCACTCGGCTTCGGACATCCCGGCGAGCGTGCGGTCCCGCAGGATCCCGGCGTTGTTGACCAGCACGTCGAGACGGCCGTAGGTGTCCAGCGCCAGCTGGATCATCTCCCCGGCCTGGCCCCAGTCGGACACGTCGTGCCCGCTGAGCACGGCTTCCCCGCCGCCTGCGCGGATCGCCGCGACCACGTCCGCGGCGGGAGTCCGGTCGGCTCCTTCGCCGTGGAGGTCGGCGCCGAGGTCGTTGACGACGACGCGGGCGCCGAGCTCGCCGGCGAGCAGCGCGTGCGCACGGCCGAGGCCCCGGCCCGCGCCGGTGATGACGACGACGCGGCCGTCGAGTGTAGTCACGGACCCTCCTGCATTCGGTCGGGTGTCATCCGGGGAAGCGGGACCCGAGCCAGTCGCACACGACCGGTGCGGCCTTCTCGTACGGGATCCCGTCGGTGATCCGGCCGCCGAAGTGGTCGGCGCGGACCCGGACGTGGGTTTTGTCGGCCGAGCCGAGGTCGGCGACGATGCGCGCGGTCTGGCTGGGGAAGACGCAGTTGTCCCCGGTGTACTCGACCACGAGCGCGGGACAGCGGACGCTCGGCGCGGTCCGGTCCATCCGGGCGTTGCCGGACACCCCGGACCACGTCGAGAGCCACGCTTCCGGAGTGGTCAACCGCCCGAACCCGTTGAGCCCGTAATTGGTCACGTCCGGCCGCACGCCCCACACCGAGCCGTAGCGGCGTTCGGACGGGTCCAGGCTCAGGTCGACGGTGCGCGGGTCGGCGTCGGTCCGGTGCACGATTATGAACGGCTGGTGGGTGGCCAGCCTCCGGTCGGCCATCGCACCGTCCTTTGTGTACCGTGCCTTCGCCTCCCGCCGCGACCTGCTCACGAGCGTTCGCCATGTCCCCGCCCGACCCGTTCCCGCTGTGCCTGCCGGTACCGGGCGAGGAACGCTTCGTCGTAGCGGGATACCTCCGGCGCCGGCGCGAACCCGTTGGCCGGGTCGAAGGGGTCGAGGCTCGGTTCCACTGAGAGCGGGTCGTTCTCCTCGACCACCGACGGGTCGATGCACTCCAGCAGCAGTGCGCCCTGCCCGGGATGCGGTGCCACGTAGACGATGCCGTCCACGCCCGGCAGTTCGGCCTCGGGCAGTCCGCTGGGCCGCCCGCCCGGGGTGACCGCGATCCGGTCGCCTGCCGGCCGGGCAGCCTGGTCCAGGTAGAGCGTGTACAGGCTCGCTCCCCCGGAGTTTCCCAGGCACACCACGGATTCGTAGCCGCGCTCGCGCAGGAACACCATCCCCGCCGCGATGTCCAGCAGCGCGGACTCGTGCACGAGCTGCACGTCGCCTCCGCCGGCCCGGCCCAGCTGGGTCCACACCGAGAACCCGGCCTCCAGCAACGGGGGTACCAGGTAGTGCCGGCTCGCGTCCGCACGCGGGTGCATGATCGTGACGACCGTGCGGGCGCCGGGCACCTCGTACAGCGTGCCGGTGACCGCCGCACCGTCCGAGGTGAACAGCACCTGGAGGTTCGGCACCACGTGGGCGGGAAGGCTTGCCGGGTACCAGTCTCCGTTGAGCGCGGGCGGCCGGGCGGACGCCGGCTTCGATGTCGTCATCGCCGCGACGGCCCGATCCGGATGCGGTCCCGGTCGTAGCACAGGAGATCCCCGTCGAAGCCGCCGCCGAGCACGCTGAACCAGACGGCGTCGCGGAAATCCGTTCCCGCGCGGTCGATCACGATCTCGCCGGCCGCGGCGACCTTGAGGTAGCAGCCGAGGCGGGTGCGGGTCAGCGGGGACGCCGCGGTGGCCGCGTCCGCCAGCGGGGCGAACTCGGGCACGTCGAGAATGTACACCGCAGTCATCTCACGCCTCGGCTTCCTCGTCGTGGTGTTCCTTCTCGACCTTCTCGGCTTTGCGCTGCCACACCTTCTCCAGCGTCGGGTCCTCTTCGCCGAGTACGTCGAGCAGTGCTTCCAGCGACAGTTCGGCGTCGCGCTCGTCGCGCTCGTCCAGTTCCCGCAGCGGCCGGGTGACCTCGAAGATCATGCCGTTCGGGTCGCGCACGTAGATGGACTCGATGGTTTCGTGCTCCACCTGGGCGATGACCCGGATCCCGTGTTCCTCGAACCGGGCCCGCCAGTCGAGCAGGTCTTGTTCGGTCTCGACGTGGATGGCCAGGTGGTAGTCCGGTCGCGGCGCTTCGGGGTCGGACTCGACCCCGAAGTAGTAGAAGAACGCGAGCCGGTCGCCGGCGCCGATGTCGAAGAAGAAGTGGACGAAGTCCGGGTGGCTCTTCGGTCCCCATCCCTTCGCGGTGATGACGTGCGGTGTCCCGAGCCCCATGACGTCCCGGTAGAAGCGGATCGTCCCGATCGCGTCGGTGGTGACGTAGGCGGCGTGATCGACGCCCCGGAGCCTGGTCTGCAGTGTGCCACGCATCCGCACCCACCTCCCTTCATGTGTTTGATTATTCGGCAGATATGTCAAACAGTCAAGCGTGGGGAACCCGACCCCGCAGGACGGGGCCGTTCTCCGGGCTTGGGTTCGGCGTTGCCCGCTCAACCCCGATCGGCTTGGCAGGGCGGGGAAATCACGGCTGCACGGGTTCCTCGACACGCAGCCGCTCGGTGATCATCTCGCGCAGCTTCTTCTTGGAGATCTTGCCGACGTTCGTCCGCGGGAACTCGTCGAGCACCTCGACCCGTTCCGGCAGCTTGAACTTCGCCAGCCCCTTCGCCAGCAGCAGCTCGGCGAGGCCGGCCACCGTCGGCGCGTCGTGTCCGGGCGTGAGCACGACGAACGCGCACACACGCTCGCCGAGGATCCGGTCCGGCATCCCGACCACGGCGACCTCGGACACGGCCGGGTGGTCGACGAGGAGGGCCTCCAGCTCGTCGGCGTGGATCTTCTCCCCGCCGCGGCTGATGTTGTCGGTGATCCGGCCTTCGTGCGAGTAGTAGACGATGCCGTCGACGAGGTGGGCCCTGGCCAGGTCACCCGTGCGGTAGAAGCCGTCCGAGGTGAAGGCGGTCCGGTTCCGTTCCGCCGCGCGGAAGTATCCCCGGATCGTGTACGGGCCCCTCGCCACCAGCTCGCCGATCTCCCCGAACAGGACCGCTTCCTCGGTGCCGGGGTGCAGGAGCCGCACTTCGTCCAAAGGGGACAGCGGCCGGCCGCACGTGCCGTGCCGCGCTCGTTCCGGCTCGGACTCGTCGGCGGTGAGGAAGATCCCCTCCCCCGTGCCGTACAACGGGACCATCGGGCAACCGAACAGCTCCTCGGCCTGCTTGGCGATCGTCGGGACGGAAGGCGCGAAGAACATCCGCCGCACCGAGCCGAAATCCGCCTCGGCGTACTCGGGGCGCTCGCTGATCTGGGTGGCCAGCCCCGTGCCCATGAGGGTGTCGGTGACCCCTTCGGCGGCGATGGTCCGCACCACGTCCTCGACGCCCGCCCTCGGCGCGAGCACCAGTCGCGCGCCGGTGAACAACGCGGCGTGCACCGCGCAGGTGATCCCGGCGTTGTGCATGACCGGGGTGGCCTGGAGCACCACACTCCCCGGACCGAACTTCCAGGTGCGCGCCCATGCCCTGGCGTTGTAGGCGTACTCGCAGTGCAGCCGGGGGATCAGCTTCGGCACCCCGGTGGTGCCCCCGGAAAGCTGGAAGACGCCGACCGACTCGGGGTCGATCCGCCAGGTCCGGGCGGTCGCCGCGGCCTCGTCCGGGTCCACGGCGGCGACCAGGTCCTCGTACCGGTGCTGCCCGGGCAACCCGGGTCCGCCGACCACGACGACGGCCTTGATCGACGGGTGCTCGGCGGCCATCTCCGCCGCGAACCCCGGCAGGTCGTAGCCTCGGAACCGGTGCTCGACGAGGTGCAGCCGGGCACCGGTGTGCTCGATGAGGTACCCGATCTCCTTCGCCCGGTGCTGCGCGAGGCTGCAGATCGGGACCAGCCCTGCCCGCAGCACGCCGAAGTAGGCGATCACGGTGGTGGCGGTGTTGGCGAGCTGGAAGATCACCGGGTCGCCGGGTTCCAGGCCGAGCCGCCGGAGCGCGACGGCGAACCGGTCGACCTCCCGGTCGAGGTCGCGGTAGGTCAGCCGGGTCTCGTCACAGGTGAGGGCTTCCCGGTCGGCGAACTGCCGCGCGGCCTCGTGGAGTTCGTCCGCGAGCGAGAGTTCCCGCCAGTACCCCAGTTCGCGGTAGCACTCGGCGAACTCCGCCGGGTAGCCGACGACGTCGTCACTGTCCAAAGGGGAGGTTTCGGCTGTGGTCATCGGTTTCCTTGTCAGAAGAGGGCCTGTGTCGCGGGGACGATCTGGGTCAGCAGCGCGGTGTAGCAGCCGGGGCAGTACACCTGCCGGAACACGACCTCGTCGTCCACGTAGGTCGCCGGGTCCGGCCACGCGCCGGCACCGGCTCCGGCGGGCCCGCCGACGTGGCGGGGCAGTCCGGCGAGGTACCCGTCGCGGGGACCGAGCACCCGGCGACAGTGCCGGCAGCACACGCGCTCCGGCTCGTCGTCCTCCGCCGGGACCAGCACCACGTTGTCGTCCAGCACCCGCGCCTCCTCCGGCACCCCGGACAGCACGGTTTCCGGAGCGTCGGAACGCACCGCACACAGGCTGCGCTGCTCGGCGAGGTCGGCGCGGAGGGCCGTGGTGGCCGCCTGATCCGGTTGCGCCGACTCGGGATCCACGACCACTCCGTAGAGCTCGCGTGCGGCGCCGGCGGAGATCTTGCCCGCTTCGAGGTCGGCCGCCACGGCGTCCGGGTCCCGGCGCAGCGGGTCGCCGTAGCCGCCTCCGCCCGCCCACTGCAGGTAGATCGCGCCGGTCGGTCGGACCGGGACCTCGTCGTGCGCCTGCACGATCTGCCTGGTGCCGGAGAGGTCGTCCAGCTGTTGCGGGATCTTCCCGGCGCGCAGGGCCTTGAGCACGGCGCTGTCGTGCACCACGATGTCGAGCTGTGTCCCGCCCGGATAGCCTCCGGCGAGCCCGGGGCTCATCGAGGCGGCCTTGCCGGAGCCGGTGAACATCGCCAGCATCGGCTCGGTGACCCCGTGCGGGATCACGCACACCGAACCGCTCACGCCCCCGCGCTGCCGCCCGGCGCCGCCGGTGTCCGGCTCCTCGCGCCGCCACAGGTACAGCAGCGGCTGGCTGAACTCCGTCATCTCGACGTCGGGCGCGCGGCCCATGGGGATCACGAACAACCCGCCGGTGTCCACGCCGTCGGCGTGGACCTGCGCGCCGTAGCCGGAGGCCATCCCGTCGGCGAACCCGCCGATGAACGGGTACCCTTCCTCGTCGACGCCCATGAGGCCGCACCCGTCGTAGGTGCCGGCGCACACGGACTGCACGCGCGGACGCTGGCCCTCGTCGGTGTCGAGCATCCGGGCCAGGCAGTCGGCCACCAGGTTCGACGAGGCCCACGCCGGTCCCACCGGCGCTTTCGCCACCGCCGCGGGGAAGGTGGCGTTGTTGATCGTGCCTTCCTCGCTCACGATGTCGAAGCAGCGCATGAGGCCGCCCGCCGCCCACGGGATGTCCCCGGCCAGCACCGGCAGCAGCGCGAACATCACGCCCGCCCGCATCCCCGGGTACGGGCAGTTGATCATGCCGGTCTGCGGGTCGGTCCCGGTGAAGTCGAACGTCAGGTGGTCGTCCCGCTTGGTCATGGTCAGCACGATCTTGTGCATACCCCGGTCGCCCAGCCGGGACTGCTCCTGGTAGCCGACGCTGGACCAGCTGCCGTCCGGCAGCGCGCGCAGCTTGCCGCGCAGCCGCTGCTCGGCGTCGTCCATCATCCGCTTCATCACGGCCTTGACCTCGTCGGCGCCGTACCGGCCGACCAGCGCCTGAAGCCGCTCGCGGGCGATGGTGTTGGCCCCGATCTTGGCGCGCAGGTCCAGCCCCACCATCTCGGGCACGCGGGAGCGCCGCAGGTACAGGTCGACGACGTCCTGCTGCAACTGGTACCGGCGCACGATCTTGACCGGTGGCGTGGGCAGCGATTCGGAGAAGACGTCGGTGGCCGTCGGCGAGAACGACCCGGGTGCGCTGCCGCCGAGGTCGTCCACGTGGCAGATCGCAGTGGTCCAGGCGAAGAGCTTCCCGTCGTGGAACACCGGGGCGAGCACGGCGACGTCGTTCTGGTGCAGTCCCCCGCCGACCCACGGGTCGTTGCAGAGGAACATGTCTCCTTCCTCGATCCCCGGGCTCTCGCTGCGGTGCAGCAGCGTCCAGTAGATCGCCAGGTCCATCGAGGCGACCAGGCCGGTGTTGTAGAGCCCGACCTGCACCTCCTGGCCCAGCTCGTCGCAGATGGTGAAGTCGAAGTCGTTGACCTCGGTGACCGAGGTCGAGCCGGACATGCGCTTGAGCGTGTCGCCCATCTCCTCGGTGATCGCCCAGATCCGGTGGCGGATCACCTCGTAGGTCAGCGGTCCGACACCGTCCACGATGTCCGGTGACACGTCGTGGAGCGGCAGCGACGCGGGAATGCGACGCCGCAGCTCGTCGGGGGCGATCGGGCGGCTGTTGAACGTCGATGCGCCGGTGATCTGGAAGTGCGCGGCCATGGGATGCCCTCCCGGTGCCTTCAGGCCAGGTCGATGACGAGGTTGCCGAGCCGGTCCACCCGCGCCTGCGTGTCGGGTGGGACCACGGCGGTGGTGGTCGGGACTTCGACGATCGCGGGGCCGGGCAGCACGTGCCCCGCCCGCAGCCGCCGGTAGTCGTAGACCGCGGTGGACTGCCTGCCGCGTCGCAGGTCGAGCAGGACCGGGCGGTGTCCGGTGAGCGCGACCTCGCTGGAGCTGCCGTCCGGCCCCGGCGCGTACGGGAGCGCCGGGGTGAACGGCAGTACCCCGATCCCGTGCACGCGGTAGGTGATGAGCTGGATCCCGGCGTCGCGGTAGCCCGATCCCTCCCCGAACCGCGCCGCGTAGGCGGATTCGAAGGCGTCGCCGATCGCGTCGACCGCGGCCTCGTCGAACGGGCCGTCCGGCACGCGGGTGGGCACCTCGGCCAGCTGCGGCCGGTACCGGGCGTCCACCTCCCGCCGGACGCGGACCTCGACGAAGTCGATGTTCTGCGCCGCGAGCACGTCGCGGACCCGCTGTTCGAGCCGGTCGAAGTTGCGCTGCACCCGCTCGGGGTCGACGGGCAGCACGGCAGGGTCGCTCAGTTCGGCGGAGACCGCGATGTCCGTCGCGGCCAGGCCGTAGGCGGAGAAGACGCCGGCGCTGGTGCCCAGCGGGACCACCAGCTGCGACACGCCGAGTTCGGCCGCGTAGGCGAACGCGTGCATCGGGCCCGCGCCGCCGAAGGCGTACACCACGAAGTCGCGGGGATCGTGCCCGGCCTCGACCACGACCTTGCGTGCGAGGTCGGCCGTCTGCGAGTTCTGCACCGTGAACACGGCCGCCGCCGCACCCTCGGCGTCGAGCCCGAGGTGGTCGCCGACCCGTTCCGCCAGTGCCTTGGCTGCCAGTTCCGGCGAAAGGCTCTTGGCGCCGCCCAGGAAGTACTCCGGGTTGAGGATGCCGAGGATCAGGTCGGCGTCGGTGACCGTCGGGTCGAGTCCGCCCTGCCCGTAGGCGGCGGGGCCGGGCCAGGCGCCCGCGCTGCCCGGGCCGACCCGCAGGTTGCCGCCCGCGTCGACCGACGCGATCGCGCCGCCACCGGAGCCGATGGCGTGCACCCGCAGCGTCGGCGTGTTGATCGGGTGCTGGTTGAGCACCGAGCCTGTGGTCGCCTCGGGTTCCCCGTCGACGATGAGGCCGGCGAGGAAGGTGGTACCGCCGACGTCGGTCGAGACGACGTTGCGGTGCCCGAGCTGCTGGGCCAGCCGCGCGGCCCCGGTGACCCCGCCGGTCAGCACGGAGCCGACGATGGTGATGGCGACCTCGGGAGCGTGCCGGGCGGTGACCGTGCCGCCGGAGCCCTGCATCACCAGCAGCGGCCCGGTCAGGCCCTTGTCGCGCAGGCGGTTCTCCAGTGGTGTCAGGTAGTTCCGCAGCGCCGGGCCGACCTGGGCGTTCATGATGGTCGTCGCGTTGCGGGCGAACTCCCGGATCCTGGGGCTGATCTCGCTGGAGATGCTGACGTACATCCCCGGCGCCTGCTCGTGCACGAGTTCGCGCAGGCGCTGCTCGTGCGCCGGGTTGCGGAAGGACCACAGCAGGCTGATGGCGATCGCCTCGACCCCGTCGGCGACGAGGTCTGCGATGGCTGCCCTGGCGTCGTCCTCGTCGAGCGGGACGATGACCGAGCCGGATCGATCGACCCGCTCGGTGACCTCGCGGGCCAGCCGTGTCGGGATCAGCGGCGGCGGTTTGCGGGTGTTCAGCGTGTCCTGCACCTCGTGCGGCGGCAGCCCGAGGTACCGCCCCTCGACGTTCATGATGTAGATCGAGTCCCGGTGACCGCGCGTGGTCAGGAACCCGACCTTCGCCACCGCGCCGGTGACGAGGGCGTTGAGCGCGGCCGTGGTGCCGTGTGCGAGATAGGCGGTGTCGGAGAGGAGCTGGGAAACGGTGACCCCGGCCCGCTCGGCGAGCAGGTCGAGGACGTTCTCGAACCCGAGGGAGAAGTCCGGCGGGGTCGACGGCGTCTTCGCCGGGATCACGTTCCCATTTTCGTCGGCGGCGATTCCGTCGGTGAACGTGCCACCGATGTCGATGCCGATCACGTAGGCCATTGCGGCCCCCTCACGATGAGAGTGCGGAAGAAGCCAGGAGAACTGTATGACACATTAGATAATTATTCTACAGTCCTGTCAAACACTTTCTTCTCCGCCACCCACCGGTCTCACGCGGATGGCGGATCCTTCTCCTCGGTGCGCGCCAGAACCCTTTCCAGGTAGTCGAGATCCTCACGAATGAGTCCCAGCGCGCCGGCGACCCCTTCACCGGCGGGCGCGTGGTTTCCGTCCCGCAGCAGCCCCCGGGTCACCATTTTCACCATCTCGTCGGCGACCTCCTCGGGCGTGGTCGGCCCGTCGCCGCGGAACCACCAGGCGATCCAGTTGGTCATGCCGATGATGGAGAACGCGACGGTCTTCTCGTCCACCGGCCGGAACTCGCCGCTCGCCACACCGTCGGCGATGATGCCCGACAGTTCATCGAGAATCCGGGCCTTGCTCTTGCGGTGGTTGGCGAGAATCGCTTCCGGCAGTTCGGCCTCGCTGCGCACGAGAACGCGGAACCGCACCGGGCTTCGCGCGATTCCGACCGCGGTGGACCGGATGATCTCGGACAGTTTCCCGGTCGCGGTCAGGTCGGTGCGCTTGCGCAGTTTCCGGATCTCGGTCGCACCGACCCCGGTGACCCCGGAGACCAGCTCCCGCAGGAGGGCTTCCTTGCTCGGGAAGTAGTAGTACAGCGCGGCCCGGGTCAGGCCCATCGCATCGGCGATGTCCCGCGTGCTCGTGCCCGCGACCCCGCGTTCGGCGAACAGCTGCGCCGCGCGCTCCAGCAGCTGGTTCGCCACGAGCTCCTTGCGCGACTGGGCGGGTTCCTCCGGGTTGGCCATGAGCTGTCCCTCCTGCGGCCCCTCCCGAGGGAGGGCCGCCGTCCTCGACACACGTGTTGAGAATCACGATAGCCGTTCAAGGATCATGGCCATGCCCTGTCCCCCGCCGACGCACATCGTGGCCAGGCCGATCGAGGCGTCCGCCTCGGCGAGCGCGTGCCCCAGCGTCACGGCCAGCCGCGCTCCCGTCATGCCCGGCGGGTGGCCCAGCGCGATCCCGCCCCCGTGCACGTTGAGCCGGTCCGGGTCGATGCCGAGGTCCCGCGCGCACGGGATCACCTGCGCGGCGAAGGCCTCGTTCAGCTCGACGAGGTCGACGTCCTTCATCGACATCCCCGCGAGCGCGAGGGCCCGCCGCGATGCCTCGACCGGGCCCAGGCCCATGACCTCGGGACTCAGCGCGGACACCCCGGTGGCCACGATCCGGGCGAGCGGGGCCAGCCCGAGGTCGCGGGCGTACTCGTCGCTCAGGACGACCAGGGCCGCGGCGCCGTCGTTGACCGGGCAGGCGTTCCCGGCCGTCACCCGGCCGCCCGGACCGAGCACCGGTCGCAGTGCGGCCAGCTGCTCGGCGGTGACCCCGCGACGGGGGCCGTCGTCCGCGCTCACCACCGTGCCGTCCGGCAGCGGCACCGGCGTGATCTCGTCCGCCCAGAACCCCGCGTCGGCGGCCTTCTCGGCGCGGTGCTGCGATTCGAGGGCGAACCGGTCCATCTCCTCCCTGCTGATCCCCCTCAGCCCGGCCACGTACTCGGCCGTCTGGATCATGTCCAGGTAGGCATCGGGAAGACCGCCTTCCGCCCGCGGGTCCTCCCAGTCGAACCGGGCTGCGGAGGCGGCTGCGGCCGAGCGTTCGCGGGCGTCGGCGTACACGGGGTTGGGGTCGCCGGACTGCTCGCTGTAGCCGTGCGTGTAGCGGCTCGCGCACTCGACGCCGGCCGACAGGTACGCCCGGCCTTCCCCGGCCCGGATCGCGTGCATGGCCATCCGGGTGGTCTGGAGGCTGGACGCGCAGTGCCGGGTGACCGTGGTGCCGGGCAGCCCGTCGTACCCCATGCGGACCGCGACCATGCGGGCGAGGTTCCAGCCCTGTTCCCCGCCCGGGCTCCCGCAGCCCAGCAGGAGGTCGTCGAGGGTGTCCGGGTCGAGTTCGGGGACCGCGGCGAGCGCGGTCGCCGCGATGTGGGCCGCCAGGTCGTCGGGGCGGACGTCCCGCAGCGATCCCTTGCCCGCTCGTCCGATCGGTGTCCGCTTGGCCGCGACGATGACCGCGTCACGCATGTGACCCTCCTGCGATGAGCCGCGCGGGCTCGGTGTCGTCCTGGATCGAATCGAGCAGGCGGCAGGTGTAGGGATGGACGGGCTGCCCGAACACGTCCTCGCGCGGTCCGCGTTCGACGATCTCGCCCGCGTACATGACGTTCACGAGGTCGCACATGTACCGCACCACCGCGAGGTCGTGGGAGATGAACAGATAGGACAGCTCGAACTGCCGGTGCAGGTCGCGCAGCAGGTTGAGCACCATCGCCTGCACCGACACGTCCAATGCCGAGGTGACCTCGTCCAGCACGAGGACGCGAGGCCGCGCCGCCAGCGCACGGGCGATCGCCACCCGCTGGCGCTGCCCGCCGGACAGCTGGTGCGGGTAGGCACCGAGTACCCGCTCCGGCAGCCCGACCAGGTCGAGCAGCCGCTGCGCCTCCACCCGGGCGGCCTGCGCGGTGAGCGCACCGCCCCGGGCGGTCTCCTCGATCGCCGTGCCGACCGGCATCCTCGGGTTGAGCGAGGCGTACGGGTTCTGGAAGACCATCTGGATTTCCCGGGACACCCCCGACCTGCGGCCCGCGCTCCGGACGACCCGCCCGTCCAGCAGCACTTCACCGGCGCTGGGCGCGACCAGTCCCGCCACCACTCGGGCGAGGCTGGACTTCCCGCAGCCCGACTCCCCGACCAGGCCCACCCGGCCGCCGGCGGGCAGGACGAGGTCGACGTCGCGGACCGCGACCGACGCCTTGCGGCCCACGCCGTACCGGACCGTGATGCCGCGCAATTCCAGTGAGTTCACCCGCTACTCCGCTCCGGAACGTGCTCGGGTTCCGCCACTGCCCAGCAGGCGACGAGCCGGTCACCGAGGTCTGCGGGCACCGGCGTTTCGGTCGAACAGCGGGGAAGCGCGGCAGGACAGCGCGGCGCGAACGGGCACCCGCCGGAAAGCTGCTTCGGGTCCGGCGGCTGCCCGGGGATCGCCACGATCGGCACGTCCACATCGGTCTCCATGTCGACGGAACAGCCCAGCAGCGCTTTGGTGTAGGGATGCATCGGCCGCGCAACCACCTCGGCGGTGGGGCCCTGTTCGACCACGCGGCCGGCGTACATCACCACGACGCGGTGGCACTGCCGCCGGATCACGTGCAGGTCGTGGGAGACGAGCACGACCGCGGTGTCGTGGTCGGTGTTCAACCGCCGCAGGAGTTGCAGCACCTGGCGTTGCACCGTGACGTCCAGTGCCGTCGTCGGTTCGTCGGCGAGCACCACGTCGGGCTCGGTCATGAGCCCCATCGCCAGCACGACCCGCTGGCTGGTGCCGCCGGACAGTTCGATCGGATACTGCTTGAGCCGTTGCGCCGGGTGCGTTACCCGGACCTCGGCGAGCAGCTCCACGGCTCGTGCGCGTGCTTCGGCTCGGGTCGTCTTCCGGTGCACGCGCACGCTTTCGGTCAGCTGGTGCCCGATTGCGATGGCCGGGTTGAGCGCGGACATCGGGTCCTGGAACACCATCGCCAGCCTCGTGCCCAGCACTTCCCGCGTCTCCGGCCGGGACAACGCAGCCAGGTCGACTCCGGCCAGGCTGAGGTGTGTCCCCCGCTGTCGGGTCGGGTACGGCAACAGCCCGGCCAGCGCGAGCATCGTCATCGACTTCCCGCAGCCGGACTCGCCGACGATGCCCACCGTCTCCCCGCGCCGCACGGTCAGGCTGAAGTCGCTGACCAGCTCGGCGTACCCGTGCGGAGTGGGCGTTTCGACCGTCAGGTGCCGCACGGACAACACGCCGTCCTCATCGGCACCGGGCTGCCGCCGTCGCGCTTCCGGCGTCGGCCGGGACTGTGCGGCGCCGGCCGGTTCGGTACCCGCCGTCCAGACAGCCGGGTTGAACGCCCGTGCCAGGGCCTCGCCGAGCAGACCCAGGGCGAGCCCGGTCAGGGCGATCAGGGCTGCCGGCGCGAGCGCGGCGAACGGGTCGAGGTAGAGGTCCCGCAAGCCGTCGCTGAGCATCAGCCCCCAGTCCACGTCCGGCGGCTGGATCCCGACCCCGAGAAAGCTCAGCGAGGACACGAAGACCAGGCTCTGCGCGGCGAGCACGGACAAGCTCACCGTCAGCGTGTCCGCCGTGTTCGGCAGCAAGTGCCGGCCGAACACCCGCAGCCGCGACAGCCCCGAACCACGAGCGGCTGCGATGAAATCCCGTCCTGCCACACTCGTCGCCAGCGTGCTCATCATCCGTGCGACGTAGGGAACCGCGGCCACGCCCACCGCGACGGAAGCACCGCCCGCGCTGGTCCCGACGATCGCGGTCACGAAGATCGCGGTGAGAATCGGCGGGAACGACAGCAGGGCGTCGATCACGCGCCGGCCCGCGCTCTGCGCCCGCGGCCCCAACGCCGCCACCAGACCGCCGAGCGCGATCCCCGCCGCCGCGGCGATGAGCGTGGAGAGGAACGCGAACTGCAGCGAGGTCCGCGTGGCCACCGCGGCCCGGGCGAGGACGTCCCGTCCGAGCCGGTCGGTTCCGAGCCAGTGCTCCGCCGAGGGCCCGGTCGGACCCAGGTCCGGGTGCACCGCGACGGCCTGGTCGCCGGCCACCATCGGGGCCACGACACCCAGCAGACCGAGCAGGACCAGCACCACCAAGGCGAAAACCCCGCCCGGCGCTTGCCGGAAGGCGCGCCACCGCGCCCGCGTCGGGCCCGTCATGGCCGCCTCAGCGATGACTGCCGGTCCAGCACACCGAGGACCGCCTCCACCGCGAAGTTGACGAGGACGATGGCGCAGCCCAACACCAGGACGGTCCCCTGCACCAGCGGGTAGTCCCGGACCTGCACGGCTTGCACGAGGCTGCTGCCGAGCCCCGGGGCGGCGAACACGTTCTCCACCACCACGGTCCCGCCCAGCAGACTGGCGAAGATCAGCCCGCCGACGGTCAGTGCACCTGTCAGCGAGTTCGGCAGCACGTGCCGCCCGTAGACCCGCAGCGCGGGCAACTGCTTCGCCCGGGCCGTGCGGACGTAGTTCTCCGCCAGCACACCCAAGGTCTCCACACGCACGATCCGGGCCAGCACCGCCGTCGGCGCGAACGCCACCGCGACGATGGGCAGGACGTAGCCCCGCCAGTCAGCCGTGCCCGCGACCGGCAGCAACCCCCACCAGACCGCGACGACCAGCACCAGCGCGGCGCCGACGACGTACTCCGGGATCGCGCCCAGCAACGAGGTGACGGTGGAGAACGACGACTCGACCCGCCGGCGCCGCCCTTCGCGCGTCAACGCCGCCATCCACACCCCGAGTGCCGTCCCGACGACGAAGGTCAGCAGCACCGCGCCCACCACCAGGCGGAGCGTGACCGGCAGTCGATCGGCGATGATGGCGTTCACCGGTTCGCCGGTCTGGAAGGAGGTTCCGGACCGCCCGGTGACGATGTCGCCGACGTAGGCGAGGAACTGGTCCGGCATCGGCCGGTCCAGCCCGAACTGGTGCCGGATGTCGGCGAGCCGTTGCGGCGTGGCGTTCAGGCCGGCCACCCGCACGGCGGGATCGCCGGGAGTCAGGTGCAGCAGCAGGAACGTCGCCACGACCAGACCGGACAGGACCGTGACCAGTCCGGCCACCTTCCGCAGCACGACTCCGGCGACCCGGAACCGGGGAGCGCGGCTTTCGACGGCGACGAGCCCGGCGGTCACGAGCCCGCCCCCGTCGACTTGGCGACGGAGTGGATGTCCAGGGTGGTACCGCCGTCGCCCAGCGTGAACTTCACCGGAGCCGAACTGAACCAGTAGGTCTTGAGGTGGACGAGCGGGAAGACGTCCGCGTTGTCGGAGAGCGCCTGTTGCGCTTCGCCCCACGCGTCGCAACGCTGTTGACCGAGCGAGGACAGCGCGGTCGCCGCCATGCTGTCGTATCGTCCATTGTGGATGGAGGCGAAGTTGGTGCCGTTCGGCGCGGGCGGCCCGCTCACGAACAGACTCAAGGCGCTCGGTGTGGGACCCAGCGGGGTGAACGGATACACGACGGCATCCCAGTCCCCGGTACCGAACAGCGTCTCGGCCAGCGTGTTCATGTCGCTGCGCTGCAACGTCACCTCGGCCCCGGCGGACTGGAGGGCGGTTTGCAGGTACTCCAGACCGGACCCGATCTCGTCGCTGCCCACCAGCTTGATCCGCAACGGATTCCCGTTCCTGGTCAGCGCCCCGGATTCCCCGGACCATCCCGCGGCCTGCAACGCCTTCCTGGCGGCGGCGGCATCGCCGGTCAGCGGGGCGGACTGCACCGGCTTGTGGCACGGCATCGAGGGGCTGAACACGCTGCCGGCGACCGTCGAGGTGCCGAACATCGCGGACTTGTTGAAGGACGAGGCGTCGACAGCGGACGCGAGCGCCCGGCGGACCCGCGGGTCCTGCCCGGGATGCCCGTCCGCCTGGTTGAAGGCGAGGAAGTACGACCCGTTGCCGAGCCGGTTGACCTCGGTGAGCGACTTCGTGTCCTGGAGCCGCTTGATGTCGGCGCCGGAGATGTACGCGACGCCCAGTTCACCGGTGCCGAGGAGGTTGGCGGCGGTGCTCTGGTTCTGCACCACCCGGAACACCAGGTGCGCCGGGTACTCGTGCGGCTGCCCGGTTTCCGGGCCCCACCGGTATCCGGGGCGCGCCTTCAGGGTGTACTGCGAACCGCGTGCCGAACTCGCCAAGGTGTAGGGACCACTGCCGGCGGGAGTGGCAGCGAGTTCGGCCGGCGCCGCCAGCCCTGCCGGGCACACGATCGACGCCATCGGCTGCGCGAGGCCGTACAGCAGGTCGCTGAACGGCTTGGCCGTCTGGACCGTGACCCGGTTCGCCGCGTTGTCCGCCGTGACGGTGTAGCCGGCGCCGCCGAACACCAGCCGCGCGTACGGAGCCTGCGTCTCGGGATCACCGAGGCGCTTCAACGACGCGGCGACCGCGTCCGCGTCGAGTGCCCGGCCGTCGCCGCACGTCACGTCCGAACGGAGGGTGAACGTGACCGAGTCGGGTTCCTGTGTCCACGACTTCGCCAGGTACGGGACGACCTTCCCGTCTTCCACGGCGACCAGCCGGTCGTACAGCGACTCGATGACCTGGTAGCCGTATGTGCTTTGCGCACGAGCGGGGTCCAGCGAGTCCCAGTCCGAATCGAGCCGGACGGACAGGGTGTCGACACCGCCGGAACCCTCCGACGGCGATGCGCTGCCGCACCCGGTGGCGGCCAGGAGAATCGCGCACGTCCCGGCATACCACACCGGCTTTCGAAGCCGTTTTTCCCTTTTCCGCATACTGACCCTCGCTCGTGCGAAACGGTAGCTGATCGACGCCATTGTCTGATTCGACAGCAGCAAAAGGGCGAAAACCAATGCCGTTCAAACGGCAGGAGCAACCGCGGCGACAGCGAGAATGCTGTCACCCAAGGTATTTCACAGTTCAGAACGCGGTGTGCACACCGCTGCCCGCGAGCGGCTCCCGGAAGACCCGGTGCACCATGTCGCGGAACGAGTCGAGGCTCATCGAGTCGTAGTCCGGGTCGAACGAACTCTGGTCGTAGAGCTCGCAGAATTCTACGCAGTCCTGATAGTACGGGTGGTCCCGGTACTTGTCGCGCGCGTTGCGGTCGGCACCCACGTGGTGCGCGTAGTAGTAGGCCTGGAAGAGCGGGTGCTTCTCGATGATCCAGGCGATGCGCTCGGACACGAACGGCCGCAGGATCTCGGCCACCATCTTGCCGTGGCTGTACGGGGCCAGCTCGTCGCCGATGTCGTGGACCAGCGCCGCGACCACGTACTGCTCCGAGCGCCCGTCCCGGAGCGCCCTCGTGGCGGTCTGGACGGAGTGTTCCAAGCGGCTCACCCGCGAGGGCCCCTGGAAGTCGGCGAGCACCCGCACCGCATCCAGGATGCGGTCGGGAAGCCCGGCGGTCGACTCCCGGAACTCTTCGTCGATCAACTTCGTGTCGTGCGCGGTCATGTCCTTCATACGGGTGTAGCTGACCATCTCCATAGGACTCCACCTTCGTCCGTGATCAGTAGCTCGCCCCGACACTGGCGTTGACACGACGTTAGATTATTTAACACCCGGTCGCAAGACACTGCTCACGACTTCGCCGCCGGCCCCGGCCACCTTCTTCGTGACTCTTGATCAAGAAGCCCCGAGCGCCAGACCGGCGCAGCGAGCAGCGG
Organism: uncultured Saccharothrix sp.; assembly: GCA_965995405.1. Classification (GTDB taxonomy): domain Bacteria; phylum Actinomycetota; class Actinomycetes; order Mycobacteriales; family Pseudonocardiaceae; genus Actinosynnema. The sequence goes on along the minus strand of CBHFOL010000034.1, from coordinate 10,112 downwards.
TGCAGCGGCGGCCACACGTGGAGCGGATCGTGGGACGTCGTCGACTTCCCCGCCGCCGCCAGTGGCCGCAAGCCGAACTCCGCGCCCGAGTGCGGGTGGCCGCCTGGCGCTACCTCCACCACGACCACCGCGATTCCACCCGCCGGACCCGCGCACGAAGTCGACCTCGTCGGACGTACGAGGATCCGGCGGGACAGGTAGCCGTACAGCGTGTCCCGACCGCCACTCGGGACGCGGTCCCCCAGACGCGGTCGAGGAGCAGATCGGCCGACAGCCACCGGTTTTCGGTCAGCGCGATGTGCCTGCCCAGCAGCCAGGTCTCGCCCGGTGTGCCGACCTCCGGCATGAGCAGTGTGGTGTGGGGGGCGGAGTGGCGGTGCGCGAGCGGTGGCGGCGGGTTCGTGCGTTCGGCTCTCGCGGCGCGACTCGCCGCCGGCGAGGCTGGAGGCCGAGGTGCGGATCGGTGGGGCGTCTCCCCGGATGGCCGGAAGTGTTGCCTGACAACGATTCGTCGCCAACCGTGCCGGCCGGTGCGCACACCGGCCATGCGCGGCAGTTGCCACCCGCCGTGTCCTGAGGACACCGCCGGCCGGACGCGGCCTCGACGAGAGGCAGTCGCCATGCGGAGATTCCACACGACCCTGAGAACGCCGGCGGCCATCGCCCTGCCGGCCGCCGGATCGGTGATCCCGGAGCGGGCGCCGCCCACGCCGCGACGGCCGAACGGGCCTGCGTCCCCGTGGACGCCCGGTTCGTGGGCCGATGGCAGCAGCAGCAAACGGCACTGGGCTGCGCCATCGCACCGATCGCGCCCACCTACGACGGGCAGTTCCAGAACTTCGAGCGCGGCCAGATCGTGTGGTCCCCCGGCCAGGGCAACGACATGATCATTTCCGGCTACCGGGGGAAGTACTGGGACGACCAGGGCGAGCACTTCCTGATGAGCTTCTACTGGAACACCAGCCACCCGTTCGACTACGAGAAATGGCTGATCCGGCTCGACCGCGACGACAACGCCAACCTCGGGCAGTGGGAATGCGTGGTCGGACCTTTCAACCCGTGCAGCCCCACGTCGGGAGGCGCCGTGTACGGCAAGGACCTGTCCCTTCCCGGGCACTCCTACCAGTTCCGGGTCGAGGGCTGCGATTACTCCTGGCCCGGGGGCCACGACTGCCCGCGGAGCTGGACCATCCCGGTCTGGATCTGGTACTGACGCCCGACTCCACACCACGCCGTGCCGCGACCAGACCCGTCCTTCCCCACCTCGTTCCCGGTGTGTCGCGGCGTCCGCCCGCCGCGACACGACGACCGATCCCGGTAACGGCCGTGCCGGCCGACCGCAACGCGCCGTCCTGCCGGGAAATCCAGCGGCTGCCCCGGGCGGACATCGGTGCCGCGGCCCGATTCGGACCCGGCCAGGTCATGCCGAGCGGGATCCACTCGGTGGTGGAGGTGCGCCCGACGTATCCGACGGACAACCCGCCGTACAACTACACGGACGTCCTGGTCCCACAGGTGGTGCGGGTCGTCCGAGCACGGCGAGTTCGTACGCGGCCCGCTGTTCTCGATCCCGGACAAGGGCAAGCGGAACGTGTTGTGCGGCTGCGCGAACCTGTCGCCGGCCCAACGCGAAGACCATCGCCGACGAGAACGCCGAACTCGCCCGGCTCCGCGCCGACGTTCCCGCTCTCGTCCGCGTCGTCGACCAGCCCACCCTGGAAACCAGCAGCTCCGCGACGCGCTCGCACACCCCGACTCCAAAGTCATCCCGTATCCCAGTACGGAGACCACGCGACGGCTGATCGGACGATCTCCACCGGCCAGGCCGTTCTCCGGTGAACCGGACCGCAGCTCAGGTGTCGTCCGGGTCGGGTCCTGTTCGGCGGGCACCCACGGACGCACCCCTCCCGCGAACCCGAGGCAGGTGGTGGTGGTCGTACAGACGTCTGGCGACCCACAGCCGCAGCGACCGGTCCGGCCACCACGGCTCGACCGCCAAAGGAATCGCTGACAACCAGGCCAGCGGCACACCGGTCAACGCGTCCCGACTGGACTCGGGATCGTCGGACGGACCGACCGACCATCGCACGAACAACTCGTCACCCCCGTTCCTCCACCAGAGCCACAAGTTTCGCCCAAATCGGGCACCACCCGCAAACCTGGTCTTCGCCCGGCTCGCCGATTGCCTGGTCCTGCTCGGCCGCTCGTCGGCAGTCAAGGACATCGAACCGCTGGTGCTGCGGAATGAGGCCGCCGAGCTGCGCCGGACCACTCCCCGCCCACGGCTCGACTGGGCCGATCGCGCGATGCCCGCCACGCTCGTGCGCCGACTCCCCAGGCTGCTGCGCGAGCACCGGTTGGTGACACCGGGAACCATCCTGCGATGGCATCGGCGCCTGGCCGCGACGAAGCGGCCGTCCCCGCAGGCACCACGCAGCCCTGCCTCGCTGTGCTCGTCGCCGCGCAGCACCGTGTCCGCGTCACCGCGCGGCGGCGTACCCCAAAAGGGGTTGCCGGGTACGGCCGGCTCCGGGTACACCGCCACGGCGGCGACATCCCCGGCACCGGCATTCTGCACGGTGCCGCCTCGCACGCCGGGAGCGAGCCGACCGAGCGGACCCACCCGGGTACCCGACCAGACACCGACCAGGGTGTCGCTGAGCAGCATCCCGTACAGCGCCCGGCGCAGCGGCGTCGACGGGAACGGGAAGCCCTCCACATCGACCACACAGGCGCCGTCCGACCCGACCACCAGCGACCACACACCCTGGTTCTCCGTCCACACCACCACACCGCCGCCGTCGGCCAGGACGCGGTCGGGATGTCGATGAAACGTGCCGGGTTCGCCGGGAATCGCACGAATGGCATAAAGATCCGGTAGCCGGTCGCACACCGTCCGCAACCACTGCCGGGCCCATCACGCGATCACCCGGACAATTGAATAGTTTTCCTCATCAAAACACCCGCTCAAAACTCACACGGTCAGACGATTGCCCGCGCACCGGGTCAATGCGAGGATGGATCTCGTCCGGCGATGCTCGCCGAACAATGGATTCGGCTTACGCACCGCCAGTCAGCACCGAAACCGTTCGGCGGCAATCACATGGACCGCCGAGGGCACCCTGCAAGGTCGGGCAGCGACTTCGCCATCTGCCGACCGATTGTCGCCAGGACGACCACAGTAACCACATTTCACGGGGTCATCCCAGGGGTGCCGGATACAGGGCCGGTGTGCGAAGACCCGTTACGGACTTCTTCGTCACGGGCGGACAAAAACGACATGGAGAATATTCCGAACGACGGACACATCAAGAAGGTGACCATTATCGGCGCCGGGATCGCCGGACTGGCGGCGGCCTACGAACTGGAACGGCTCGGCCACCGGGTGGAAATCCTGGAGGGCAGCGGGCGGATCGGCGGTCGGATTTTCACCCACCGGTTCCGCTCCGGCCCCGGGGCACCGCTGGTCGAACTCGGGGCGATGCGGATACCCACCCGGCACCGGCACGTGATGCGCTACATCGCCGAACTGGGGCTGGCCGACGAGATTCGGGACTTCCGCAGCCTGTTCGCGGACGGGAGCGCCTACTGCGCCACCGGTTCGGGCCACCTGCGGGTCCGCGACGCGGCGCGGGCGCTGGTCGCCGACCTCCGGCGGGCACTGCCCGAACGGCGCTACGCCGACGACTCCGTGCTGTTCGGCGCGTGGCTGATGGCGGCGGGGAACGCGATCGCGCCGGCCGACTTCCGCGAACACCTGCGCGCGGACCTGTGGCTGGACCTGCTCGACGCCGTCGACCGGATCGACCTGTCCCCGTTCCTGCCCGGCGACGGCCACGACCCGGCGGACCTGCACGGGTTCTTCGCGCTGCACCCCGAGGTCAGGATGACCCGCAACGGACGCCTGAACCGCTTCATCGACGACGTGCTGAGCGAGACCGGCCCCGACCTGGTCCGGCTCGCGGGTGGCATGGACCAACTGGTGCGCAAGCTCGCCGGGCGGCTGCGCGGGCCGGTGCTGTGCGGGCAGGAGGTGATCGGGCTCGCCGTGCGCGAGGACGACGTGCTGGTGGACGTCCGGGACGGCGACCACATCCGCACCCTCGCCTGCGACTACGTGTTGTGCACGGTGCCGTTCTCCTGTCTGCGCCGCATGTGGCTCACCGGGGTCAGCAAGGCGAAGCTGGCCGTGATCCGGGACGTGACCTACTGGGCGGCCACCAAGGTCGCGTTCCACTGCCGGGAACCGTTCTGGGAACAGGACGACATCAGCGGCGGCGCCTCGTTCTCCGGCGGGCGCGTGCGGCAGACCTACTACCTCCCGGTGGAAGGCGACTCCGCGGACGGTGCGGCCCTGCTCGCCAGCTACACGATCGGCACGGACGCCGACGCGTTCGACCGGATTCCGGAGTCCGTCCGGCACCTGGTCGTGCTCCAGGAACTGAGCAAGGTCCACCCCGAGCTGCTGCGTCCGGGCATGGTGCTCGACGCGGTGAGCCTCGCCTGGGGGCGGTACCGGTGGAGCGAGGGCGCCGCGTCGGTGCGCTGGGGGCTGGACACCGCCGCGAACGAGCGGCAGCAGGCTCGGGCGGTCGCGCCGGAGAACCGGCTGTTCTTCGCTGGTGAGCACTGCTCGTCCACCACGGCGTGGATCGAGGGCGCGATCGAGTCCGCGATCGACGCGGCACGCGAGATCGACGCGCACACCGCCCGGTCCCGCCTGGTGCGATCCGGGTACCGCGGGGAGGGAGCACGGCTGTGAGCGTGTTCGACCTGCCACGCCTGCACTTCGCGGGCACGGCGATGACGCGGCTGCCGACCGGCCCGAAGTCCGGGCTGCTGGACCTGGCGACGAACACGGCGCTCACCGACAGCGGGCCGGTGAGCCCGGACCTGCCGGCGGCGGACTACCACGACTACCTCGACCGGCGCGGCCCCCGCTTCGACGCCTCCGGCCGCCCCTGCGACGACGGGCCGTTCAGCGCGTCGAAGGGCTGGAACTTCGCGGGCAACGGCCACTTCGCGATCGACGCCCGGATCGTCGGGGTCGAGCGCGCCCCCGGCGAGGTCGACACGACCGATCCCGTGGTCGGCCGGGCCGTCGACATGTGGGGCCACTACAACCCCTATCTCGCGACCACCGCCAACCGGGCGCGGGTGTTCGACGTCGACCCCGCCTCCGACTGGACCACCACGCTGATGGTGGGGCAGTTCTGCTTCGGCCGCGCGGGCCGGTCGCACGACGAGGGCTACCTGTTCTCCGGTGAGGTGGCCGGGTTCCAACCGCCTCGGTGGCACCACATGCGGTACGTCGCCGACGTCGGCGACCCCCCGTTCGCCCGCCATCTGCGGCGGTCGGTGGTGTACCAGTTCGCGGTCCGCAGGCACGGCAACCCGATGTGGCGGTGGCCGTCCGACGAACCCGCGTCCCCGGCCGTCGCCGCGCTGCGCGCCCTCGCCGAGTCGGCGGACGCGGACGGCCTGGTCGTGCAGTTCGCCCTCGGCAGCATGGCCACGCCGCTGGTGCCGGACACGCCCGACCACTGGGCGCTGCGGGGCACCATCGCGGTCTGGCGTGCCGACGAACTGCGCACCTACCCCGCCGGGCGGCTGCTCGTCCCGCGCGGGCGGCCGGACGGGGCACGCCCGTTGCACAGCCTCTCCGTGCACGTCTCCCCCACCCACGTGACCTTCAACCTGGTCAACGCCGTGCCGTTGACCGGCCGGGCCGCGCGACCCGGGCCCGGCCCCACCCACGCCCCGGGGCCGGCGGTCGACCTCGGCGACCTCGACCTGCGCGCCGCCGACGGCAGGCTGGTGGCCAGGCTGCCCCGCGCGGCGTACCTGGCCGCCGAGCCCAACGGCGGCATCGTGTCGGTCCCCGCCGCCGACCCGGCCGCGGCCGGCCAGGCGCTGCACGTCGTCGGCGGCGTCGGCGAACGGGTGGTGCTGCTGACCGAACGGGAGGTCAACGTCCAGTCCGACGACGCCTGCCTCTTCCTGGAGCACCCCCGGGACGCGGCCGACTCCGGCCACGACGTCGACATCGGGCTGCGGACCTACTTCCACGGCCGCCCGGCCCCCAGTTCCGTCCACATCGGACAGTACGTGAACGCCAGGGCGCTGCCGCTGGACGAGGTCGCCACGTCCCCGCACGCCAAGGTCGGTGACGTCGACATCGTGCGACTGCGGTCCGGCGGGGAGGACGCGGGGTTCGCCGCCACCTGCGCCCTGCGCACCGACGAGGACGGGCGCGCCACCCTCACCCTGCGCGGCGCGCGGGCGGGCACCACCCGGGTCCTGCTGTCGGCGAGCGCGGACGACGTGCCGTGCGACGGCTCCCGGCCGGGCTCCGCCGCGCTCGGCCACGACCACGACGACGAGCTCGGCTTCTGGCCGGGCGCCGGCTGGCTCGCGGTGCGCGTGCTCCCCGACGACTGGCGGCTCGACGCCGTCCCCGATCGGGACGTCACCTACGAGCTGGTCTACCGGGAGGTCTTCGCCTACTACGAGTTCCTGTACTCGTTCATGGACAAGGAGGTGTTCAGCCTCGCCGACGGGTTCCGGGTGCACACCTACGCCGACCTGATCTGGCAGATGAGCGATCCGGCGAACAAGGCGAAGACCTACTACATGCCGCCCACCCGCGACCTGACCGAACCGAAGGCCCGCCTCCTGCTGGCGTTCCTGCGCACACGGCACACGGCCGACGCACGGCTCACCGTGCCGGGAGAAGTGGCGGGGTCCACCGGGCGGCGGATCGACACCCGCGGCGACCTGCTGAGGGCGCTGCACGCCGCGGCGGCCATCGAGCTGGCGGCGATGCTCCAGTACCTCTACGCCGCCTTCTCCCTGCCCACCTACGGGGCCGCGCGCGAACTCGTGCGCGGCGGCGAATGGACGCCGGAACACCTGCGGCTGGTGTGCGGGGACGGCGGCGAGACCCGGCACGGCGGCATCAGGGGCACGCTGCTCACGGTGGCACGCGAGGAGATGATCCACTTCCTGGTCGTCAACAACGTCATCATGGCGATCGGCGAGCCGTTCCACGTCCCCGACCTGGACTTCGGCACGGTGAACGGGCTGCTGCCGGTCCCGCTGGACCTCGCGTTGGAGCCGCTGGACATCGGCAGCGTGCAGCGGTTCATCGCCCTCGAACAGCCCGGTGGCCGCAGCGCGGACCCGCCCGGCGACGACCTCCCGTACGGCTCGCCGAGCGAGCTGTACGCGGCCATCCGGGACGGGCTGTGCCGCGTGCCCGACCTGTTCCTGGTCGCCAAGGGGCGCGGTGGCGGCGAACACCACCTGTTCCTGCGCGAGTCGATCAACGCCGTGCACCCCGACTACCAACTGGAGGTCGACGACCTGGCCAGCGCCCTGTTCGCGGTCGACGTCGTCACGGAACAGGGCGAGGGCAACGTGCTGACCGCAGCCGACCCGGACGAGGAAGCGCACTTCGACACGTTCCTGCGGATCTCCGACCTGCTCATGACCGAGCACCTGGCCGCGGAACGCCGTCGCGCGGCACCGTGGACGCCAGCCTACCCGGTGGTGCGCAACCCGTCCCTGCGGGCGGGCAACCCCGCGACGGAACCGGTCACCGACCCCGACGCGCGCACGGTGCTGACGCTGTTCAACAAGTCCTACTTCATGATGTTCCAGCTCATGGTCCAGCACTTCGGGCACCAGCCGGACGCCAGTCTGCGGCGCTCGGAGCTGATGAACCTGGCGATCGAGGTCATGACCGGTGTCCTGCGGCCGACCGCCGAACTGCTGGTGCGGATGCCGTCCGGGCGGCGGGGTCGCACCGCCGGGCCGTCGTTCGAGCTTCCCGGGACGCCGGGTGTCATCCCCAGGCGTGACGTGGCGATGCGGTCGGTCGCGCTGCGGTTCGACCACCTGGCCGCCGCGGCGCGCAAGTCCGAGCTGTTCCCGCCGTCCGCGGTCGAGACGCTGGGCTTCCTCGCCGAACGCTTCCACTCCCGCTGACGCAAGGAGGTCGGCATGACCGACGACGCGCTCGCGACCGACGTGCTCATCGTCGGCGCCGGCCCGGTCGGGCTCGCCCTGGCGCTGGACCTCGGCCACCGGGGCGTCGACTTCCTGGTCCTGGAGGCCGGGGACGGCACGGTGACCCACCCGAAGGTGAGCACCGTGGGCCCGAGGTCGATGGAGCTGTTCCGGCGCTGGGGCGTCGCCGACCGCATCCGCCGGGCGGGTTGGCCCGGCGACCACCCGCTCGACGTCGCCTGGGTCACCCGGGTCGGCGGCCACGAGCTGCACCGGCTGGCCCGGGGCACCGCGGACAGCAGACCGCTGCCCGACCACACGCCGGAGCACGACCGGATCTGCCCGGCGCACTGGCTGAACCCGCTGCTGCTGGACGAGGTCGGCGTGCACCCGACTGGACCCGTCCGGACCCGGCACCGACTGGACGACGTCGTCCGGCGCGACGGCGGTGTCGTCGCCGAGGCCACCGACCTGCGCGACGGGACAGCGATCGCCGTGCGGGCCCGGTACCTCGTCGCGTGCGACGGGTCGGCCTCGCCGGTTCGTGGGATGTGCGGCATCGGCGCGCCGCCCCGGCACGAGACGAAGGTGTTCCGCAACATCCTGTTCCGCGCTCCGCTCCTGCGCGAGCGGATGGGCGACCAGGCCGCCATGGTCTATTTCCTCACGGCATCGCCGTCGTTGCGGTTCCCGCTGCGCTCGATCGACGGGGTGAGCCTGTACAACCTGGTCGTCGGCGAGGGCGAGGACGGGGACGCGCGGTCCCTGGTGGCCGACGCGATCGCCTTCGACACCCCGTTGGACGTCCTCTCCGACAAGCGCTGGTACCTGACGCACCGCGTGGCGGACCGGTTCCGTTGCGGGGACGTGTTCCTCGTCGGCGACGCCGCGCACACGCTGTCCCCGTCCGGTGGGTTCGGGATGAGCACCGGTATCGCGGGCGCGGCCGACCTGGGCTGGAAGCTCGCCACCAGTCTGGCGGGCTGGGCGGGTGGCGGTCTGCTGGACAGCTACGAGGCCGAACGCAGACCGGTCGCCGTGGCGAGCCTGGAGGCGGCCAACGCCAACCTGGTCCGCACGATGGGCCGGAGCACCCCGGTCGAACTGCACGCCGACACCCCCGAGGGCGGGCGCGCGAGGGCGGAAACCGCGCGGTTGCTGGCGAACAGCGGCGTCGATCGCGAGTTCGACGCCCCCGATGTCCACTTCGGACTCCGCTACGAGTCGTCCACCGTCGTGCCGGACGCCGTCGTGCCGAACACCGGGCCGGCCCCGACCCCCGACCGGTGGCGGCCGACCACGGCTCCCGGCTCGCGGGCGCCGCACGCCTGGCTGCGTCCCGGTATGTCCACTCTGGACCTGTTCGGCCGGGGTTTCGTCCTGCTGTGCTTCCCGGAAGCGGACCGGCCCGAACCGGTCGAACGCGCCTTCGCCCACCGCCGCGTCCCGCTCGACGTCGTGCGTTGCGCCGATCCGGCCGTGGCGGAGCTGTACGAGCGCCGCTACGTCCTGGTCCGCCCGGACGGCCACGTCGCGTGGCGCGGCGACGACCCGCCCGCCGATCCGGCGCTGCTGGCGGACACCGTGCGTGGAGCGCGGGCATGACCACCGGGGTCCTGCCACCGTTCGACCTGGTGGGCTGGCCGGTCGAACGGATCGCCGATCCCTACCCGGTGTACCGCCGCTACCGCGACGACGATCCGGTGCACCTCGGCGCTCCCCAACCCGGCGTGTCCGCCGTGTGGTACGTCTTCCGCCACGAGGACGTGGTCCGCGTCCTCACCGACAACGGCTTCGGGCGCAGCGCCCACGCCGTCCGCCGCGCCGATGGCGGCACCGTGCCGCCCATCCCACCCGGCTACGACCGGCTGGCGCGGGTGGTGGCGAACTGGCTGGTGTTCCTGGACCCGCCCAGGCACCGGCAACTGCGCTCCCTGCTTTCGCGCGAGTTCACCCCGGACGTCGTCGGCACGCTGCGGCCCCGCATCACCGAGATCGCACGCGGGCTCGCCCGGTCACTGCGCGAGCCGCCGGTCGCCCCCCACGTCGCCCCCATCGCCGCGCCCCTCCCGAGCCGGGTGATAGCCGACCTGCTCGGGGGG
>CBHFOL010000033.1:0-37620 GCA_965995405.1 uncultured Saccharothrix sp. | reverse complement strand
ACGATCCAGCCGACGATCTTCTGGATCAGGTCGAACGCCGACCGCGTGAAGTCCACGAACGGCTTGGCCTTCTCACCTAGCGCGTACGCCGCGAAGCCCACCAGGATGGAGATGAACACCACCTGGAGCACCTGCCCCTCGGTGAACGCGGTGAAGATGTTCGACGGGACCAGCGAGTCCAGCAGGGTGCTCCACGAGCCACCCTCCCGAGTGGACAGCCGCTTGAGCGCCGCCTCTGTCGGTGTCACCTGGACGCCGGTCCCCGGCTTGAAGATCAGCGCGATCGCGAGTCCGATGAGGACCGCGATCAGGGACGTGATCGCGAACCACAGCAGCGTCTTGCCGCCGAGCCGGGCGGCCCGGGAACTGCCCAGGCGGCGCAGGCTGGTGATGCCCACGACGATCGCCGTGAACACCAGCGGGATGACGGTGAACTGGAGCAGGCTGGTGAAGACGTCGCCGATCTTGCCCAACGTCGTGGCGAGCCACTTCAGTTCGGCGGTCTTGGCGAGGTAGCCGGCGAGCGCGCCCAGCACGAGCGCGGCCAGCACGGTGATGCCGAAGACCTTCGGCTTGGTGTACGTGCGGATGAACGACATGACGGGCTCCGGGGTGTGCGCAGGGGAGGACTGGGACGGCGGTCAGCCGTGACAGCCCGTGTTCGTCCTGCGCCCGAAATCGATGTGACGGCGGCGCGTCAGCAATTCGTTCATCGGCTCCCCCAACGCGAACCACTCAGGGGAGCTTCCCGGATCAGCGAAAATGTGACAACGGCTACCAGATGTCGGACACCGAGAGGCCGATCCGGCGGAGCAGTCGCCTGGTCAGCGGCAGGCTGATGCCGATCACGCTGGACGGGTCGCCGTCGATCCCTTCGACGAACCACCCGCCCAGTCCGTCCAGGGTGAACGCGCCCGCGACGGCCAGCGGTTCGCCGGTCGCCAGGTAGGCGTCCAGTTCGCGCTCGGTGGGGTTGCCGAACCGAACGAGGGTGGCCTCGTGGTCGGCCGCCCGGTCTACGACCTGCCCGTTCGTGACCTTGAACACGGCGTGGCCGGTGAGCAGCGTCCCGGTGCCGCCGGCCATCCGCCGCCAGCGTTCCCGGGCGATTTCGACGGTGCCGGGCTTGCCCTCGACGTCGCCGTCGGGGGTGAGCAGCATCGAGTCGCACCCGACGACCACGGCGTCCTGCTCGTCGGCGGCGATTGCCTCGGCTTTGGCGACGGCCAGGGCGGTGACGAGTTCGGCGGGCTTCGGGTCGTCCAGCGAGGCGGCCACCGCGTCCTCGTCCACACCCGACACGCGGACCACGGGCTCCACGCCGGCGTTGCGCAGCACGGTCAGTCGGGCGGGGGACGCGGAGGCAAGCACGAATCGCACGACGGAACCCTAACCGCCCGCCGACGCTGCCCGCCGACGCCGGCCTCCGGGGACTTGACGCGGTGTCGTGGGCACGCCCCGCCCCGCCCCGCCCCGCCCCGGCACGGCTTGGCTCGGCTCGGAGGTACGGCGGGTGCTGCGGGTTGAGGTGTGCGGTCGGGCGAGGTTTGGGGTGGTGCGTAGAACTACCGATGCGGGTCGGCGGGGGATTCGGCAACCTCGGTGTCGTGCAGCGTTGGGCTCTGGTTGCCCGCCGGACGGATCGGGCCCCTGGTCGGCGGCGGTGGCGGTGGGTTGTTGCCGCCGTTTTGTTGGCGGGGGTGGCGGTGCGGGTCGTCGCCACCGACCCCATTGGCTACGGCATTCCCTTCTGGCCCTTCGGCAACGGTTCCGACCAGGCCGAGTTCCGGATCATGGACGCGCTGACGGCCGCCGCCCGTTCGCAGGGGGACCCCGCTCAGGTGCCCATGGCGGTGGCGGCGGATGGGGTGGAGGTGCTCGACACCCGTCTGCACGTGCCCGATGGCGGGGTCTGGATGCGGGTCCGGTTGCTGCTGCCGGACGGGGCTCGCTGTCGCGAGATCATGGTGTCGGGGGACGGGGTGCAGGTCAGCAGTCGTCGGGTCGACTGCTGACAACCCGCACGGACCGCATGGCTCGACAGACCGCCCGAGGTAGGGCGGTCAGCGGGGCAGGGCGGAGGAGCGCCAAGCCCCAGCACCGTGTGGCAACGGGGTTCGGACCAGCCTGGATCGATCGGCCCACGCCGAGCGGCGCGGACGGCCGGCCGAAGTGTCAGCCGACGCCAGGCCCGCCACCACGGCCGTCAGGGCGGCCAGTTCCACGTCGTCCGGGTTGCCCCGGACGACTCGAAGGTACGGTCGGCCCGTCACAGCGGGATGTTCCCGTGCTTCTTGGGCGGCAGCACCTCGCGCTTGTCACGCAGCATCGAGAGCGCCCGTGCGACGTAGGACCGCGTGTAAGACGGTGGGATCACCGAATCAACATAGCCGCGTTCCGCCGCCACGTAAGGGTTGCAGAGCGCATCTTCGTACTCCTGCTGCAACCGCGCCCGCAGCGCGTCGACGTCCTGCCCCTCGCTGACGGCGTTCGCCAACGTCTTGCGGTGCACGATGTTCGCCGCGCCCTGCGCCCCCATGACCGCGATCTGCGCCGTGGGCCACGCCAGGTTGATGTCCGCACCCAGGTGCTTGGACCCCATGACGTCATACGCGCCGCCGTACGCCTTACGCGTGATCACGGTGACCAACGGGACCGTCGCCTCCGCATAGGCGTAGATCAGCTTCGCCCCACGCCGGATGATGCCGTTCCACTCCTGGTCGGTGCCGGGCAGGAAGCCGGGCACGTCCACGAACGTCAGCACCGGGATGTTGAACGCGTCGCACGTCCGCACGAACCGCGCCGCCTTCTCCGACGCGTCGATGTCCAGGCAGCCCGCGAACTGGGTCGGCTGGTTGGCCACCACACCCACCGAGTGCCCGTCCACCCGCCCGAAGCCGACCAGGATGTTCGGCGCGAACAGCGGCTGGACCTCCAGGAACTCGCCGTCGTCCAGCACCCGGGTGACGACCTCGTGCATGTCGTACGGCTGGTTCGCCGAGTCCGGGATCAGGGTGTCGAGCTCGCGGTCCTCGTCGGTGATCGCGTCCTCGATCGAGCCGTGCACGTCGGCCTCGGGCGCGTCGAACACCGGGGGCTCGGACATGTTGTTCGCGGGCAGGTAGGACAGCAGCTCCTTGACGTAGGAGACGGCGTCCTCCTCGTCGGACCCGAGGTAGTGCGCGTTGCCGGACTTGGTGTTGTGCGTGCGCCCGCCGCCCAGGTCCTCGAAGCCCACGTCCTCGCCGGTGACCGTCTTGATCACGTCCGGGCCGGTGATGAACATGTGCGACGTCTGGTCGACCATCACCACGAAGTCGGTCAGCGCGGGCGAGTACACGTGGCCGCCCGCGTTCGCGCCCATGATCAGCGAGATCTGCGGCACGACACCGGACGCGGCCACGTTGCGGCGGAAGATCTCGCCGTACAGGCCGAGCGAGACGACACCCTCCTGGATGCGCGCGCCGCCGCCCTCGTTGATGCCGACGATCGGGCGGCCGGTCTTGATCGCCAGGTCCATGACCTTGACGATCTTCTCGCCGTACACCTCGCCCAGCGAACCGCCGAACACCGTCACGTCCTGGCTGAACACGCACACCGGGCGACCGTCGACGGTGCCGTAGCCGGTCACCACGCCGTCGCCGTACGGGCGGTTGCGCTCCTGCCCGAAGTTCGTCGAGCGGTGCCGGGCCAGTTCGTCCAGTTCGACGAACGAACCCAGGTCGAGCAGCAGGTCGATCCGCTCCCGGGCGGTCTTCTTGCCCTTGGCGTGCTGCTTCTCCACCATCCGCCCGGACCCGGCGTGCACGGCCTCGTCGTTGCGGCGGTACAGGTCGGCCAGCTTCCCGGCCGTGGTGTGGACGTCCGGCTCCTCGCCGATGGGGGCGGTCGCACTGCTCATGACCGGGCAGCTTAACCACGGTTAACAGGTACCGAACCCGACGAGTGGCCGCACTCACTGGACTGGACGCCGCTGGTCCGCAGATCAGCGACGTGACCGCACCGGACAAGCCGCAGTTGACCTCCATCGCACTGGAGGTTGCACGCTTGACCACAAGCGGCCCGCTCCGCATCCACACCGCTCCGACACGCGAGTGGAGCGGGTCGCTCCTAGGCTCCACCCCGTGAGCACGCCACTGGACGCCGCAGCACTCCGCACCCGCCTCGCCGACCGCTACCCCAGCCTCGACGTGGTCGCCTCCACCGGGTCCACCAACGCCGACCTGCGCACCGCCACCCGGGACCGCACCGTCCTGATCGCCGAGGAGCAGACCGCCGGCAAGGGCCGACGCGGACGCGGCTGGACGTCGCCCGGCGGCGGCCTCTACCTGAGCGTCCTGTTCACCGCCGACGGCGTGCCCGCCGACCGCCTGCCGTGGCTGACGCTGCTCGCCGGCGTCGCCCTGGTGCGCACCGCCGCGTCCGTCGGTGTCGACGCGGACCTGAAGTGGCCCAACGACCTGCTGATCGGCGACCGCAAAGCGGCCGGCGTGCTGGCCGAGATCACCATCGGCCAGGGCGTCGTCGTCGGCATCGGCCTGAACGTCGCGAAGCTGCCCCCCGACGTGGAGCCGGGCGTCGGCGGACTCGTGCCGACCAGCCTCGAAGATCACTCGAACGGGGTACTGGACCGCACCGAGGTCGCCGTCACCCTGCTCACCGAGCTGGCCGACCTGGAACGGTCCTGGCGGGACGCCCACGGCGACCCCGCCGGCCTGCTGGACGAGTACCGCGCGCACTGCGGCACCCTCGGCCGGACCGTCCGGGTCGAACTGTCCGACCGGGTGCTCACCGGGCGGGCGCGGACCGTCGAGGCGGACGGCACGCTCGTGGTGCGCGACGACGCGGGCGTGGACCACGTGGTTTCCGCGGGGGACGTGGTGCACCTCCGGGTACGGTGAGAGCCGGCATCCACGCCTGGCGAAAGGACCGTCGTGGCTTATCCGGACGACCTGCTCAGCCCCAGCGAGCACGTCGTGATCCACAAGCACCCGCACTGGAAGATGCTGTTGCTCCCGGTGCTGGTGTTCCTCGTCGTGGTCGGTCTCGGCGCGTTCCTCGCGGCGCTGGTGTCCGACCTGTCCTGGGCGTTCGTCGCCCGGGTCGCCATCGTCGTGGTGGCACTGGTCCTGGTGTGGTGGCTGACGCTGATCCCGGTGATCCGGTGGCGCACCACCCACTTCATCGTCACGAGCGACCGCGTGATGTACCGGGAGGGCGTGCTCAAGCGCACCGGCCTGGACATCCCGCTGACCCGCATCAACAGCGTGCGCTTCGAGCACAGCCTGCTCGACCGGGTGCTGGGCTGCGGCACGCTGATCATCGAGTCCGCGTCGGACGAACCGCTGGAGTTCGACGACATCCCGGGTGTGGAGAAGGTGCATTCCATGCTGTACCGGGAGATCAACGACAACCCGGACGACGATTTCCAGCCGGAGGACAGGGCCGTCGATGGGCGCGCGTGAGATCGGACTGCCGGACCGGGTGCCGGGCGAGGGACTGCCGGAGAGCGTCACGATCTGGGAGGTCGGTCCCCGCGACGGCCTCCAGAACGAGGACTCCGTCGTCCCGGTCGACGTGAAGATCGAGTTCCTGGACCGGCTGGCCGATGCCGGCGGCAAGGTGCTGGAGGCGACCAGTTTCGTGCACCCCAAGTGGGTGCCGCAGCTCGCCGACGCCGAGGACCTGCTGGCCGGGCTGACCCGCCGGGACGGGGTCGACTACCCGGTGCTGGTGCCCAACGAGCGCGGCCTGGACCGGGCGCTGAAGGCCGGTGTCGAGCACATCGCGATCTTCGCCAGCGCCACCGAGACGTTCGCCCGGAAGAACCTGAACTCGTCGCTGGACGAGCAGTTCGCCATGTTCGACCCGGTCGTGGCGCGGGCCAAGGCCGAGGGGCTGAAGGTGCGCGGCTACGTGTCGATGTGCTTCGGCGACCCGTGGGAAGGGCCGGTGGCGCGCGAGCAGGTCGTCGGCGTGGGCAAGAAGCTGCTGGACCTGGGCTGTGACCAGCTGTCGCTGGGCGACACGATCGGCGTCGCCACGCCCGGCCAGGTCACCGCGCTGATCCGGGGTTTCGACCACGTCGACCGGTTGGCCGTGCACTTCCACGACACGTACGGGCAGGCGCTGGCCAACACCTACGCGGCGCTCCAGGCCGGGGTCCGGACGGTCGACTCGTCCGCCGGCGGCCTCGGCGGCTGCCCCTACGCCGAGTCGGCGACCGGCAACCTGGCGACCGAGGACCTGGTGTGGATGCTGGACGGGCTCGGCATCGCGCACGGCGTCGACCTGGACAAGCTGTGCGACACCAGCGCGTGGATGGCGACGAAGCTGGGGCGGCCCAGTCCGTCCCGGGTGGTGCGCGCCCTGCGCGGGTGACGTCCATACCTCTACTACCGGCCGGTTCACCGCCGCCGGGCTCGTGATCGGGCCCGGCGCGTCCGGTGCCTGGAGCGTGATCGGACGGGCACGGTCCGCGAAATTCCCCTCGAACGGGCGGGAACCGGGGCCGGCGTCGTAACGTCCAACGCGCGACCGACGACCATGCCCGGCGACGGCCTAGACCGGAGGTGGCCGTGACGACCGATCACCGCGCCCAGGTTGACGAACTGCTGGCCGACTACCGGCGCAGCCGTGACCAGCTCGCGTCCGTCCAGCGCGACCTGGCCGGGATCAGCGCGTCGGCGACCAGTCCGGACGGCTCGGTGCGGGCGACCGTCGGCGCGCAGGGCACGCTGACCGACCTGGAACTCACCGACGCCGCCTACCGGCTGCGGCCCGGGCAGCTCGCCCAGGTGATCCTGCGGACGACCCAGGACGCGGCGGCGAAAGCGGCGGAACGGACCTACCGGACGTTGAGTCCGGTGCTGCCCGCCGGGACCGACCCGGAGGCGCTCGTGCGCGGGACGGCCGATCTGCGGCCGGACGAGATCGCGCCGCCGCCACCGCCGAAACGGCCCCGGGTCGTCGAGGACGACGAAGACTTCGACCAGCGCGACTGGCTCAACGTCGAAACCAACGGGGGACCGAGATGACCGGTTTCGAGACCGACCTCGCGAAGCTCAACGCCGGCGCGGCCGACTTCGGCACGTTTGCCGAGCGGGCCGGGAAGATCGTCGGCGACCTGGGCGGGGTGCTCGACTCGTTCGGGGCCTGCTGGGGTGACGACCAGATCGGGCAGAGCTTCGCCGCGTCGCACACCCAGCCCGCGTCCGACGCGCTGACCAGGCTCGGCGACCTCGGTGCCGGCTTCGGCGGCGTCGGGGAGCGGTTCGCCGAGACCGCCCGCACCTACCGCGCCGCCGACGACGGCAACAGCACCGCGTTCGGCGCGGTCTGACACAGGGGGCCACCGACATGGGGATCGAGCTGCCGGCCGAACTGGCCGAAGTCGCCGCCAAAGCGGGCGTCACCTGGCCGAAAGCCGACGAGGACGCGCTGCGCTCGTCGGCGGTCGCGTGGCGGGAGGCGGGCACGAAGCTCGCCGCGCTGGCCGGCGAGACGGACGGTTCGGCGGGCAAGGCGCTGACCGCGATGACCGGTGCGACCGGGGACGCGGCCCGCAGCCACTGGAACACGTTCACCGCGCCGGACGGCCGGCTCAACGAGGCGGTGCGCGGCTGCACCGCCGCCGCCGACCGGCTCGACCACGCGGCCCAGCAGGTGGGCGCGACGAAGGTCGAGCTGGTGCGCGAGTTGGTGAACCTCGCCAAGAACAACGACGCCGCGAACCAGTCCGCCGCCGCGGGCAACCCGACGGCGCTGCTCGGGCTGGACACGCTGGTGCGCGGCGCTTCGGCCAACGTCAGCCACCTGACGAACACGCTGACCAGCGCGATCCGGTTGGACACCGGGGTGCTGGCCGGTGGTCCGCTGCCGGTGAACGCCAATCCCGGCGTGCACGGGCCGGTCGGCGTGCCGGGTCTGGACCTGGTCGGCGGCGGTCAGGACGGCGGTCACGGTGGCGGTCACGACGGTGGCTCGTCCGGCGGTCAGGACACCGGGCAGTCGGGTGCTCCGCAGGGCGGTGGCCAGCCGGGTGGTCGGCAACAGCAGGGCGGCGGGTTGCTGGGCGGCTTGCTCGACGTCGTCACCGGCGGCGGTTCCGACAGTGGCTCC
This sequence comes from uncultured Saccharothrix sp., assembly GCA_965995405.1. GTDB lineage: Bacteria > Actinomycetota > Actinomycetes > Mycobacteriales > Pseudonocardiaceae > Actinosynnema. Next base: position 29,499 of record CBHFOL010000033.1, on the reverse strand, counting down.
GGCGGTGGTTCCGGCGGTGGTTCCGGCGGCGGCCAAGGCAGCCAAGGCGGTCCTCAGAGCGGTCAGCAGGGCGGGCAGGGCGGCGGAGCTCCCGGTCAGGGGCAGGGCGGTCTGTTGGGCGGCCTGCTCGGTGGCGGCCAGCAGGGTGGCGGGCTTGTCGGTGGCATCGTCGGTGGCGTGGTGGACACGGTCGGCGCGGTCGTCGACCCGGTGTTGGACACGGCCGGCAATGTCGTGACCGGCGCGGTGGATGCCGTGGACCAGACCGTCGGCGGTGCTGTGGATGCCGTCGACCGGACGGTGCAGGGTGCGACAGGCCCGGCCGACCACGGCGGTTCCGACCACGGCAATGGCGGGCAGGGCAACGGTGGCTCGGGCAACGGTCCCGGTCGCGGTCAGGATCCTGCGCCCGGGTTGGTGAACCAGGTGCTCGCGCCCGTGACGGGTGACGCGCTGCCGGTCAACGTCGGGCAGGTCGCGGAGCCGGTCGTCCGGGCTGCGGACACGGTGACGTCGTCGGCCGCTGCGGTACTGGACCGGCCGGTGCTGCCAGTGGACACGCACGCGCCCGCCGCGCCGCCCGCTTCGTCCGCGCCCGGTGCGAACGTGCCGCAGGGGCCCGGTTTCGGTGGTCCTGGTGGGGTGTCGTCGGGGCCGGTCGGTGGTGGTTCGGCGGCGGTCGGCGGTGCGGTCGCGGCCGGTGGTCAGGCGGCCCAGTCGACGGGTGCGGCGCTCCAGGGCCAGGCCGGCTCTTCGGGGCAGGCGGTCCAGGGTCAGGCCGGCCAGCGTGGTCCGCAGCCGGGTCAGCTGCCCGGTGGTGCGTCGGGTCAGAGCGGCCAGTCCGGGTCGGGAACCCAAGCGGGGCAAGGAAACCAGAGCAGCCAGAGCGGTCAGGGCAGCCAGGGCCAAGGTGGTCAGGCCAAGGACGCAGGCCAGTCCGGGCAGGGCGGTCAGGCGAAGGACGCGGGTCAGTCCGGGCAGGCCAAGGACGCGGCGCAGGTGTTGAAGGACGCCCAGGCCAAGGGGCGTGAGGACGTGGGCTTGGGCTTCGCGGTGCTGCCGCTCGGCGCGGGCGGTCGGGACCAGGTGGTGCGGGGCGGTCCGGGTGCGGGATTCCCGCCCGGCCAGGGATTCCCGTTGCCGGGTCAGGGTTTCGCGCCGGGTGGGTCGCCCTACGGGTTGCTGTCCGGGATGCCCGGTTCCGGGCCGGCCGCGGTCGTGCCCACCGAGGTGGTCGGGCACCAGCGGGCCGGGCAGGGTGCGGAGGCGGACGCCGCGACGGCGTTGTTCTTCCTGCACATGTTCCCCGGCGGGATCCTGCCGCCGGCCCAGTCCGCCCCGGCCAGACAGCTGCCCGCGCCGCCCGAGGAACAGGACTTCGCGCCCGGCCTCCGGTTCGAGCCGCAAGGCCACCCGGACGGGCACCTGGTGGACGCGTCGGCACGGGCACTGCCCCGGCTCCAACACGGGCCGGGCGGCACGCCGGACCCGGCGCTGACCGAGGGCTACGACCCGCAGGCAGGAATGCACGAACGGGACTGGGACCGGCGGTTCCTGGTACGCAACGACCCGCCGGAGTACGCGTGGCCGCCGGCGGAGCTGTTCCCCGAGGGCGGGTACGAGGCCGGGCAGCCCGGTGTGCTCGCGGTCGGGGTGGAGTTGGACCGGTTCGGCAGCCCGGAGGGTCGGGTGCTGTCCGAGACGGGCACACCGTTCACGGACCGGTCGCTGCCGCCGGCGGCGCTGGCCGCCGGGTACCACCGGTACCGCGTGGCGCGGGAGCTGCCGGTGTGGTTCACGCTGTCCGCCGAGTGGTTCGGGCAGACCGGCGGCGGGGTGCGGTACCGCACCACCTACCCGGTGGTCGAGCTGGTCGCGCTGGGGTACCTGGAGGAGATCCGATGAACGCCGAGTCGATCCAGGGCTGGCTGCTGGCCGTCGGGGTGCCCGCCGAGGTCGTGTCGGTCGGGGCCGAGGCGGACAACGCCTGGTGCCTGGTGGCCGACGGCGAGGGCTTCGAGGTGTTCTGGCGCGAGCAGGGCAACCGGTACGACTGGGCGCGGTTCAGCAGTGAGGACGTCGCCTGCCACTACCTGTTCGGCCGCCTCGTCTGGGCACAGGTGGTACGCGGCGCGGTCGGCCTCCTGCCCCAACCGGAAGCCCCGCCCGCAGCCACACCGCCCGAACCCGCTCCCGGGACAACGGCCCAAGCCCCGACCACCGAAGGCGCACCCGAGGCCGCCGAGGGCAAACCGGCCGGCAGCGCGTCGGCCGAACTCACCGCCGCCCAACTCACCGCCGCAGAGGGCAAGCCCGCCTGACCGCTACCGGGGCGTGTGGTCGGACCGCCAGGTCACGCCCACCACGTCGTCCGCCTTCGGCACCGGCAGGTAGACGGCGAACGTCGCCGGCCGGGCGGTGGACAGTTCGAGACGTCCGCCGTCCGCGTCGACCAACGCCCGCGCCAACGCCAGCCCCACCCCGGTCGAGCCGCCACCCGACACACCCCGCTCGAAGATGTGCCCGGCCAGCTCGTCCGGCACCCCCATCCCGCCGTCCGCGACCTCCACCACCACGGTCCCCTCGTCACTGCGCGCGGACACCACGACCTGCCCCTCACCGTGCCGCAGGGCGTTGTCCAGCAGCACCCCGATCGCCTCCCGCAGCCGCGCAGGCGTCGCCCGCGCCAGCAACCCTTCGGGCACCCGCACCCGCAGCGCCCGCCCGACGCCGCGCAACGGCTCCCGCCACTCCTCCGCGATCGCACCCAGCTCCGCACCCAGGTCCAACGGCTCCGCGCCCGCCGACCGGGCCGCCCGCGCCGACGCCAGCAGCTCGTTCAGCACGCCCGCCAGCCGTTCCGCCTGCTCCAACGCGGCCCGCGCCTCGGCCGCCGTGTCCGCCTCGGGGTGTTCCGCCAACGCTTCCAGCCGCAGCTGCAACGCGGTCAGCCGGCTGCGCAGCTGGTGCGATACATCGCCGACCAGCTCCCGTTCCCGCTGCACCAGCAGCGCCAGCGCGCCCGCCGACCGGTCCAGCGCGTCCGCCACCAGGTCCAGCTCCGGCACGCCGTGCCGCCGGTCGTCCCGCCGGAAGTCGCCCGCGCCGAGCCGCGCCGCCCGGATCGCCACGTGGTGCAGCGGCTTGGCCAGCCTGCGCGCGGTCACCGTCGCCACCACCGTCCCGGTGCCCACCGACAGCACGACCAGCAGCACCACCAGCGCCGCCACCTGGTACTGCGAGGTCCGCATCTGCCCGGACGACACCTCCAACAGCACGGTGCCCTGCTGCGCGGTGGGCATCTCCACGGACAGCGCGTCCTCGCCGGGCGACACGCCGAACTCGCGCTGCCCGTCGCCGGACGTCACCACCAGGTGCCCGCCCACCGGCACGCCGACCTGCAACGGCGCCAGGTCGATCGGTCCGCCGGACGCGATCTGGTCGTCCACGGTCGCCACGATCTGCTGGGCCCGGGACGACAGGTCGCCGCGCGCCCCGTCCTCCACCAGCCGCAGCGCGGCGTACCCGAGCGGGATGCCGAGGGCGAATCCGGTGACCGCGACCGCCAGCAGGATCGCGCGCAGGATGCGGCTGCGCATTCAGTCCGCCGTGTTGAACCGGAAGCCGACCCCGCGCACGGTGGCGATCCGGCGTTCCATCGACCGCACGTCGCCCAGTTTCCGGCGCAGCCACGACATGTGCATGTCCAGCGTCTTGCTGCTCTTGAGCTCCGGGTCGTTCCACACCTCGGACAGGATCTCGTCCCGGTGCACCACCTGCCCGGCCCGCTGGATGAGCACGCGCAGCAGTTCGAACTCCTTGTTCGCCAACTGCACCTCCTGCCCGTCCACGGTGACGCGCCGCGCGGCCAGGTCCATCCGCACGCCGTTGACCTCCAGCGTGCCGGGCGCGCGGCGGCGCAGCAGGGCGCGGATCCGGGCCATCAGCTCGGCCAGCCGGAACGGCTTGGCGACGTAGTCGTCCGCGCCCGCGTCCAGGCCCACCACGAAGTCCACCTCGTCGGACCGCGCGGTGAGCATCAGCACCGGGATGCCGCGCCCGCCCGCACGCAGCCGGCGGCACACCTCCAGCCCGTCCATTCCGGGCAGCCCCAGGTCGAGCACCAGCAGGTCGATGCCGCCGTGCGCGGTCGCCGCCAGCGCGCCGGGGCCGTCGCCGACCACCTGCACCTGGTACCCCTCCCGCTGCAACGCGCGGGACAGGGGCTCTGCGATCGCCGGGTCGTCCTCGGCCAACAAGACCACGCTCACGGCACCCAGCGTAGGCGTGGCACGATCCCCGCGTGTCCACCGATCTGACGCTGGCCCTCCGCCTGGCCGACGCCGCCGACGCGATCACCACCTCCCGGTTCCGCGCCCGGGATCTCGTGGTGGAGCGCAAACCCGACCGCACCCCCGTGACGGACGCCGACGTCGCCGTCGAGGACGCCATCCGGGACCTGTTGTCCGGCACCGGCGACCAGGTCGCGGGCGAGGAACGGGGCGGCGAGGTGGGCGCGGGACGGACGTGGGTGCTGGACCCGATCGACGGCACCAAGAACTTCCTGCGCGGCGTCCCGGTGTGGGCGACGCTGATCGCGCTCGTGGTGGACGGCACGCCGCAGGTCGGCGTGGTGAGCGCGCCGGCGCTGGGCAGGCGCTGGTGGGCGGCCACGGGGTCCGGCGCGTTCACCCGGGACGCCACGGGGGAGCGCCCGATCGCGGTGTCCGGGGTGCGGGACCTGTCCGACGCCTACCTGTCCACCACGCACCTGGGCTCGTGGGTGGAGCACCACTCGCGGGAGGCGTACCTGCGGCTGGCGGACGCGTGCTGGGAGAACCGGGCGTTCGGCGACTTCTGGCAGCACTGTCTGGTCGCCGAGGGCGCGATCGACGTGGCCGCCGAGGCGGTCGTGAACCCGTGGGACGTGGCCCCGTTCCAGGTGCTGGTGCGGGAGGCGGGCGGGCGGTTCAGCGATCTGTCCGGGGTGGACCGGTTCGACGGCGGGAACGTGCTGTCCACCAACGGACACCTGCACGACGCCGCGCTGGGGCTGCTCAAGGACTGAGGCTCAGGAGTGGCCGAGGGCCTGCTCGTCCTCGTCCAAGTCCTCGTCCGAGTCGTAGGAGCGCAGCTTGCGCGGCCGGACGTCCGCCTCCGGGAACACCCACCGCTTGTAGCCGTACCAGCGGAACACCATGGCGATCAGCGTGCCGATGATCTGCGCGCTGGTGAAGTCGGCGACCTCCTGCACCAGCCGGCTGACGTCGGGCTCCTGGAGGTCCAGCAGGTAGCGGGAGACCCACAGCGGCAGCGAGTTGAGGCCGATGCCGATCCCGTTGACCAGGAAGAACAGCGCCGCCTCGTGGTGCCGTTCGCGACCGCCCCTGGTCCGGAACGACCACTCGCGGTTCAGCACGTAGGACACGATGGTGGCCACCAGGGTCGCCACGATCTTCGCGGTCACCGGCTTCTCGATCAGCACGGTCGACTTCAGGCCGATGAAGATGGCCGTGTCGATCACGAAGCACGTGCCGCCGACCAGCGCGAACTTGAGCAGCTCCCGGTGCCGGAGGGCCAGCGAACGCAGCGGCTCGGGCAGGCGGCGGACGACGTTCTCGACTACGGACACCCGGCCGATTTTACGGAGAACCGGTGAAACCGCTGTTCAGGTCAACCTGTGCGGAAAGAAGCTCAGGCCACGTCGCGCTGCTCGTCGGGCACGGCGCGCAGGGTGCGCACGGCCGGCCGGGCGTCGGCCTCCGGGAACACGAACTTGCGCATCGCCCAGAACTTGAACGCGGTCGCGGCCAGCATCCCGATCACCGAGCCGCTGGCGAAGTCGGCGAGCTGGCTGTGCAGGTCCAGCATGTGCCGGGACACGTACAGCGGCGCCAGGTTCACGCCGATGCCGATCCCGCTCACCAGGAAGAACAGCGCCGCCTCGTGGTGCCGCTCCCGGCCGCCCCTGGTGTGGAACGACCACTCGCGACTGAGCACGTAGGACGAGATCACCGCCACCAGCACGGCGATCGCCTTCGCGGTGACCACTTTGTCCTGGAGGATCGTCAGCTTCAGTGCGTACCAGACGCCGTTGTCGATGACGAAGGTCGTGCCGCCGACGAGGGCGAACCTGATCAGCTCACGGTGCTTGTTGATCAGGAAGCGCACGGGTTCCGGAAGGCGGCTGAAGATCCCGCGCACGACTGGTAGCACCGGAGCAGCCTACCCACGGTGCGCCGGCCGGATCGTCAAGGGGTCCGGCAGAAGCCCGGCGGCAGCCAGTCCCGCATGGCCGGCGGCCACCACGGCGGCACCGGTTGGCACGGCGGGTCGGAACGTCCCGGGGGCGTGGGCCGGTTCGGCGGTTCCGTGGTCGGCGGCACGGTTGGCGGCAGCGTGGTCGTCGGCGGGGACGTGGGCTGGGTGGGCTGCACCGGGGGATCGGTCGGACCGACCGGTTCGGTGGGCCCGTTGGGTTCGGTCGGCCCGTTCGGCTCCGTAGGGCCGTTGGGTTCGGTGGGGCCGTTGGGTTCGGTCGGCGGCACCGTCGTGGTCACAGGCGGCACGGTGGTCGGCGTCGGGTCGTCGGGCTGCCCGACCGGCGGGTCCGGCACGACGCCGTTGCCGTCGTCGGGACGCAGCCACACCGGCACCTGGACGCTCTTGGACGCCGAGCCCAGGGACGCGGTCACCGTGACGTTCCCGCCCCGGTACGGCAGCCCGAACGCCCACACGGACACCCGGAACGACTCGCCGCGCTCCAGCGGCTGCTCGCACACGATCCGCCGCTGGCCGCGCTGGCACTCCGGCCGCAGCACCACCAGCACGATGTCCTCATCGGACTCGACCACCAGCGACAACGTCCCGGCGCGACCGCCGGTGTTGGTGGCCTTGATGTCGATGCGCGGCTCCCAGAACCCGTGGTGCCACTTGTGGACGCGCAGGTCCAGGTCGTCGTCCACGGGCCGGATGGCCACGTTCACCTTGATGTCCACCGAGATCGCCAGGCCCGCGCTGACCGTGCCGGTGATCACCCCGGGGACCGCGTCCGCGTCGGCGCGCAGCCGGAACACGAACGTCGCCGACCCGCCGGGCGCGATGCCCTGGGTCGTGGCGCAGGTGATCTCGCCCTCACCGGCCGGGCAGCCCACGGTCTGGTCGGCCGCGCCGTCGAGCCGCGCCAACCGGCTGCCGGCCAGCGACGAGCCGGGGCCGACCGAGTGCACGCCCGGCGGCAGCGCCAGCGACGCGCTGGCGGGTGGCGACGTGGTCTCGCCGGTGTTGCGGACGGTGATCGGCAGCGCGATCGGCGGTGAGCCGGGGGTCAGCGTGAAGCCGCTGGGCACGGTGGGCACCAGCACCGGCGGCTTCGGCGTGGGCGTCGGCGTCGGCTCCGGCTGGGGTGCCGGTGTCGGCGCGGGTTCCGAGGTGGGCGCGGGCGTGGTCGGCGTGGTCGGCGGCGTGGTCGGGGTCTGCGAGGGCTGCTGTTGGGGGGTCGGCGTCGGCTGGACCGGTTGCGGCGACTGGGTCGGCTGGGTCGGCTTCGGCGTCTGGACCAGCGGTGGCTGGGAGGTGACCTGCGCGGCGGGCACCTCGGTCGTGCCGCCGGACGCGAGCCCGATGGCCACCGCGATCGCCAGCGCCGCCGCCGAGGCCGCCCCGACGAAGATCTGCCGGGGCGCGGAGCTCGCCGCGCCGGCGGCACCGCCCGCACCCGCGCCCGCGCCGATGGCGACCGCGGTCGCGGCCTTGGCGGTGCCGGCGGTCGCGGCCAGGTAGCCGGAGGCGCCGAGGCCGAGCACCAGCGGCGCGATGAACGCGCGCAGCGCGCCGTTCACGTCGGCCAGTTCGGCGGCCAGGCCGCGGCAGTCGGCGCACTCGTCCAGGTGCGCCTCGACCTGGGTCGTCTCCCGTTTGGACAGGCCGCCCCGGGTCCACGCGCCCAGCCGGTCCACAGTGGCGCGGCAGCGCTCGGCCTGCGTCTCGGCGAGGTGCACCTGGAGGTAGGCCTGCTTGAGGCCCTCGCGGGCGCGGTAGGCGAGCGCGGACACGCCGTTGGCGGTCAGGCCGAGGATCGGCGCGACCTCGGCGGGGCTCATGCTCTCGATCTCGGTGTGCCAGAGGACGGCCTGCCAGCGTTCCGGGAGCCGGGCGAACGCCTTCGCGGCCAGCGACCGGTCCAAACCGGCGACGGCGGTGTCGCGGAACGGGACGGAGGTCGCCTCGGGGCCGGCCACGGCGGTGATGTCGTCGGCGAGCTCGACCTTCTTGTCCCGGCGGGTCTTGTCGTAGGCGGTGTGCCGCAGTGCGGTGAGCAGGTAGGCGCGGAACGCCGAGTCGGGGCCCTTGCCCACGCGCAGGGTGTCCAACACCTTGGCGAAGGCGTCCGACACCAGGTCGTCGGCCTCGGCGGACGAGCGGGCGAGCTGGCGGGCCAGGTTGTACGCCGCAGCGACGTGGCGCTTGTACAAATGCCCGTAGGCATCGATCGTCCCGCCGCGCACGGAGTCGATCAGCTCCGCGTCGCTCGGTCCCTGGACGTCAGCAGGAACGGTCGCCACGTGTTTTCCCTCCTCAGCGTGCCCAGTGTGACTCACCGGGTAGCGGACCGTCATCCGGAACCCCCCAACTGGGGACGCGGAGTGCCGTCATGGATGAGCGCCGGCGACGTCCTGTATACGAAACCCCAGGTCGAGGAGGCATCCGGGTGGGTGTGCGGGAAGCTGCCGCCGGCGAGACCGGCAAGCCGGCGATATCGCGCCGGTCCGGCGCGGACAGGGCACGGGCGCTCAGATCGAGGTGGCGGACGGCGACGATGGCCGCCGGGTGGTCGTTCCCGGCCGACTGGCCGTTGAACGAAGTGGACGAGGTGTGTGCCGCGATGCTCGGCACCGCGGACCCCAGCGGTGTGCTCTACCGGCTGGGCACGGCGCGGGCGGAGTCCGGCGCGGGTCTGGCGGAGACGCTGCTGGACCTGGCCGCGTTGCACGCGGTGCTGGAGGAGCCACCCGGCTCCACCGGGATCGTGTCGGCGAACGTGGACGCCATCCCGGCCCGGATGCTGCGGGCGACCGCGCTGGGCTGGGGCGACGTGATGAGCAACAAGGCGGTGAACTGCGCGGCCGACAACCCGTTGACCGGGCTGGCGACCGGCGCGTACCTGCGGACCAGGCTGCGCGAGGTGTACGCGGAGGCGCGCACCACCGGGCGGCAGGACTATGTGCTGGTGCTGGTCGCGCTGGACCTGAGCCGGACGTCCGGCTGGTCGCGGGTGGTGGCGATGACGCTGCTGGCGGACGCGCTGCGCGAGGTGTTCGACTCCGGCGAGACGATCGCCTCGCTCGGGCCGTCGGTGGCGGCCGTGCTGTTGAAGAAGGACCTGCGGCTGGAGCGGGCGGTGGCCAATCTGCGGCTGCTGACCGCGGACCGGCTGGCCGTCGATCCGCACGTGGCCCCGACCGGGCCCGTGCAGGTGTGGCTGGAGACCCTGCCCGCCCACTACGAGCAGGCCTCCGACCTGCTCACCGGTCTCGGGCGCTGACTTTCCCCCTGTCCAGCGCCCGCTTGAACTCCCCTCCCCCGCCAGGCCCGCGACGTGCCCCTCGCGTCGCGGGCCTCGTTTTTTCGGCTCGGTGGGGCCACCTGTCCGGGTGTTCACCCGATCGACTGATCCCGCGGCCCGGCCCGCCCACGGGCGGTGTGCCGGGCCGCGGTGCTTGACGGGTACGTGGGCGTTCTGGTCTTCTAGTGTCTTAGTTGAGTAGAACAATTGGGGGTGTTCCAGTGGAGTTCCGCATCGACCGGGCCGGCGGCCTCCCCGCGTACCTCCAGCTCGTGCGGCAGGTCCGGGAGGCGTTGCGGTTGGGCTGGCTGGAGCCGGGGGACCGGCTGCCGACCGTGCGTGACGTGGTGGCGAGCAGCGGTGTCAACGCCAACACGGTGCTCAAGGCCTACCGCGAGCTCGAACTGTCCGGCCTGGTCGAGGCACGCCAGGGCTCGGGCACGTTCGTGAAGGCCGGGCTCGGCTCGACCGATCCCGGGGTGATGGCCGCGCTGCGGGTGCGGCTCGCCGAGTGGGTGCGCGAGGCCCGGGCGGCCGGGCTGGACGCGGAGGACATCGACGCACTGGTGCGGTCGGTACTGACCGCCGACGAGACCGAGGGGGAAGGGGTGGCGGTCGGATGACCACTACCGTCGCGGAGCCAGTGGACACGTCCGCGATAGCGGTGCGCGCACAGGCCCTGGGCAAGCGCTACCGCGCCAAGTGGGCGCTGCGCGACTGCACGTTCACCTTGCCGGCCGGGCGGGTGGCGGCGCTGGTCGGTGCGAACGGCGCGGGCAAGACGACGCTGATGAGCGTGCTCGCGGGCCTGCTCAACGCCGACGAGGGGTCGGCGGGCGCGTCGGGCCGGGTCGCGTTCGTGTCGCAGGAGAAGCCGGTCTACCGGAACTTCACCGCCGCCGACATGCTGCGGCTGGGCGGGCACCTGAACGTGGTGTGGGACCAGACCCGTGCGGTGCGCTGGCTGGAGCGGTTCGAGATCCCGTTGGACCGGGTGTGCGGCAAGCTGTCCGGCGGTCAGCAGGCGCAGGTGGCGTTCGCGCTGGCCGTCGGCTCCCGGCCGGCCGTGCTGATGCTGGACGAGCCGCTGGCCAACCTCGACCCGTTGGCGCGCCGCGAGGTGACCGCCGAACTGCTGTCCGAGGTGGACGAGACGGGCATGACAGTGCTGCTGTCCACGCACGTCGTGGCCGAGCTCGGCGGTGTCGCGGACTACCTGCTGCTGCTCGCGCACGGCCGGCTGCTGGCCGGCGGCGACCTGGACGATCTGTTGGCCCGGCACGTGACCTACGCCGGCCCGAAGTCCGAGGAGCCGCCTGCCGCCGGACGGGTCGTCGAGGCCAGGCACCGGGGCAACCAGTCGACGTTCCTGGTGGAACTGCCCGAGGGACAGCCGCGTCCGATGGTCGCCGAGCCGTGGAGCGTGCGGCCGGTGACGTTGGAGGACTACGTGCTCGCGCAGCTCGCGGCAACGCGGAAGGGGCCCGGCGCATGACCGTCACCACGACCGAGCCGGTGCGGCAGCGGGACCGGGTCGGCTGGGGCGACCTGCTGTGGCTGACCTGGCGGCAGCACCGCTGGTCGATCGTCGGCTTGACGGCGCTGATCGGGGCGTTCGCGGTGACCTGGCTGGCGATGGCGTGGGTCGTCCACGACAGCGGCACCACCCAGCACCGGATCTGGCTCATCGGCGGTCTCTACAACACCGCCCAGCTCGTCTCGGTGCTGCCGGCGTTCGTGGGCCTGGTCATCGCGGTGTTCTGGGCCGCGCCGCTGCTGTCGCGCGAGTACGAGCAGAAGACCCACGTCGTGGTGTGGACCCAGGACCTCGCGCCGACGCGGTGGCTGGTCGGCAAGGCGGTGCTGCTGGGCGTGCCCGCGATCGGCCTGGCGGCGGGTTTCGGTGCGTCCGTGCTGACCCTGTTGCAGGCGATCCGCTCGGTGCGGCCGGACCAGAAGGCGTTCCCGGCGTTCGGGTTCGCGTCGTTCGAGGCCGAGCCGTTCGTGCAGGTCGGGTTCGCGGCGTTCGGGTTCGCGCTGGGGTTGGCGTTCAGCGCGCTCACCCGGCGGACCGTGCTCGCGATGGGGCTGACGCTGCTGGTGTTCTCCGCGGTGCGTGCCCTGGTGGCCGGGCTGTGGCGGCCGTACTACCGGACGCCCGAGCGGTACTTGGAGCCATACCGGACGGAGGGCGGCGGCGGCTACTTTTCGCGGCCGGAACTGCGCCAAGCCATGCGGGTGGACACCGGATACGCGAACGCGGCGGGTGTCGAGGTGCAGTACCCGACAGAGTGCCTGCGGGTGTCCACCGTGCAAGCCGGCCGGAGCGACTGCATGAACGAACACGGGGTCTTCTACTTCTTCACCGACTACCAGCCGGTCGACCGCCTGGTGTCGTTCCAGCTGATCGAGCTGGCGATCTTCAGCGTGTTGGCGGCGGGTTTGTTCACGCTGACCTACCGGTGGGTGAAGCGCTCGCACAGGTTCTGAGGGTTGGGTCTTTCGTCTTCGCACCACGATCGACCCTGCTGAAGGGCCCCGTGCGCTTCGAGCGGTGCACGGGGCCTGGTCGGCGACCGCTGTTTGCCCAGGTAGAATCTGTTCCCCGTGGACTCCCGAACTCGTCTCCCGATCGTCGGCATGATCGGCGGCGGCCAGCTGGCCCGCATGACGCACCAGGCCGCCATCCCGCTCGGCCAGTCGCTGCGGGTGCTCGCCGAGTCGGACTCCGATCCCGCCGCCCTCGTCGCGCGGGACGTCGAGCTGGGCAAGCACACCGACCTGGGCGCGCTGAAGGCGTTCGCCAAGGGCTGCGACGTGCTGACCTTCGACCACGAGCACGTGCCGCAGGAACACCTCAAAGCCCTCGTCGCGGACGGTGTGAAGGTGCACCCCGGCCCGGAGGCGCTGGAACACGCGCAGGACAAGCTGGTCATGCGGGTCCGGCTGGCCGAATCGGGCCTGCCGGTGCCGCCGTTCAGCGCCGTGCTGGAGACCGCCGACGTCCTGCGGTTCGGCGCGCAGCACGGGTGGCCGTGCGTGCTGAAGGCCGTGCGCGGCGGTTACGACGGGCGGGGCGTGTGGATGCTGAACACGCCGCAGAGCGCGCAGCGCGTGGTGCCCGAACTGCTGGCCGCCGGGACGCCGCTGATGGTGGAGCAGTGCGTGCCGATGCGCCGCGAACTGGCCGCGCTGGTGGCGCGCTCGCCGTTCGGGCAGGGCGCGGCGTGGCCCGTGGTGCAGACCGTGCAGCGGGACGGGATCTGCGTCGAGGTGCTCGCGCCCGCGCCGGACACGTCCGGGGAGCAGGCGCAGGAACTGGCGCTGCGGATCGCCGACGAGCTGGGCGTCGTGGGCCTGCTGGCCGTCGAGCTGTTCGAGACCGACCACGGGCTGGTGGTCAACGAGCTCGCCATGCGCCCGCACAACTCCGGGCACTGGACCATCGAGGGCGCGCGGACGTCGCAGTTCGAGCAGCACCTGCGGGCCGTGCTGGACTACCCGCTCGGCGCGACCGACCTGGCCGCGCCCGCCGTCGTGATGGCGAACGTGCTGGGCGCGGCCGAAGCGCCCGAGATGGGGCCCGACGAGCGGCTGCACCACCTGTTCGCCCGGTTCCCCGACGCGCACGTGCACCTGTACGGCAAGGCGGAGCGGCCGGGACGCAAGATCGGCCACGTGACGCTGCTCGGGGAGCGGATGGACGAGGTGCGGGAGCGGGCGCGGCTCGCGGCGCACTGGCTGTCCGACGGCGTGTGGCTCGACGGGTACGACATCCACGGAGGACAGCAGTGACGTCAGTCGGCGTGATCATGGGCAGCGACTCGGACTGGCCGGTGATGAAGGCCGCCACCGAGGCGCTGGCCGAGTTCGACGTGTCGTTCGAGGTCAGCGTGGTGTCCGCGCACCGGACGCCGCAGCGCATGATCGACTACGCGCGGACGGCCGCCGGGCGTGGGCTGCGGGTGATCATCGCCGGGGCGGGCGGCGCGGCGCACCTGCCGGGCATGGTGGCGTCGGCGACCGTGCTGCCGGTGATCGGCGTGCCGGTGCCGTTGAAGTACCTGGACGGCATGGACTCGCTGCTGTCGATCGTCCAGATGCCGGCGGGGGTTCCGGTGGCGACGGTGTCGGTGGCCGGCGCGCGCAACGCGGGCCTGCTGGCGGTCCGGGTGCTGGCCGCGTCCGACCCGGCGTTGCAGGAGCGGATGGCGGAGTTCCAGGCGTCGCTGGAGCGGCTGGTGCTGGAGAAGGACGAGGCGCTGCGGGCGTCGCTCTAGTCGATTCGGGCCGTGTTGTCGACAGCACAGCGGTGCCGGCCGTGAACGCGCGCTAACATCTCGGCAGAAGCCCTACCGGGAGGTAACTTACCGTGGACCCGAGTTTCGGTACCTACCAGCTCGCCGAGGAGCACGACGCGCTGCGCGAAGCCGTCCGGGCGCTCGCCGACAAGGAGATCGCGCCCCACGCGGCCGAGGTCGACGAGCAGGAGCGCTTCCCGGTCGAAGCGTTGAACGCGCTGGTCAAGTCGGGTTTCGCGGCCGTGCACGTGCCCGAGGAGTACGACGGCCAGGGCGCCGACTCGGTGGCCACGTGCATCGTGATCGAGGAGGTGGCGCGCGCCTGCGCGTCGTCGTCGCTGATCCCGGCCGTGAACAAGCTCGGCACCATGCCGATCCTGCTGTCCGCGTCGGAGGAGCTGAAGCGGCAGGTGCTGCCGTCCATCGCGTCCGGCGAGGCGATGGCGTCCTACGCGCTGTCCGAGCGCGAGGCGGGCTCCGACACGGCGTCCATGCGGACTCGTGCGCGGCTCGACGGCGACCACTGGGTGCTCAACGGCACCAAGTGCTGGATCACCAACGCCGGCGAGTCGACGTGGTACACGGTGATGGCGGTCTCCGACCCGGACGCGCCGAAGAAGTCCCAGGGCATCTCGGCGTTCGTAGTGCACAAGGACGACCCCGGTTTCGTGGTGGGCTCGAAGGAGCGCAAGCTCGGCATCAAGGGCTCCCCGACCCGGGAGATCCACTTCGAGAACTGCACGATCCCGGCGGACCGCATCATCGGCGAGCCCGGCACCGGCCTGAAGACGGCGCTGCGCACCCTCGACCACACGCGTCCGACGATCGGCGCGCAGGCGGTGGGCATCGCCCAGGGCGCGCTGGAGGCGGCCGTCGCCTACGTGAAGGACCGCAAGCAGTTCGGCAAGGCGATCGCCGAGTTCCAGGGCGTGCAGTTCATGCTCGCCGACATGGCGATGAAGATCGAGGCCGCGCGGCACATGGTGTACGTGGCGGCGGCGAAGGCCGAGCGCGGCGAGCCGAACATCGGCTTCATCACGGCGGCGGCGAAGTGCTACGCGTCGGACGTGGCGATGGAGGTGACGACGGACGCCGTGCAGCTGTTCGGCGGCGCCGGCTACACCCGTGACTTCCCGGTGGAGCGCATGATGCGCGACGCGAAGATCACCCAGATCTACGAGGGCACCAACCAGATCCAGCGTGTGGTGATGAGCCGCGCCCTGCTGGGGTAGCTCGTCCACGCAAGTCGTCAGGGCCGGCCGGGGTTCGCCTCGCGCCGGCCCTTTGCGTTCCGTGGGTGTCCGGCTCGGTCGCGTCGAGCCGTATCAAGCCGAACGCGGTCCGCATCAGACCCACATGGAATGCCGCGGCGGACGACGTCGGGCAGGCCATCGGGATCGTGCGGCAGCTCGGCGCGATCAGCACCTGGAAAGGAGCTCCCATGACCAAGGAACCTTTGTGGACCGTCGCCGGCATCACCGCCGCCGCGTCCGCCGTCATCGGACTGTTGAGCGCGTTCGGCCTGGACCTGACCGAGGCACAGCACAACGCGATCCTCGGCGTCATCGCGGTCGCCGCGCCCGTCGTGGTCGCCCTCGTGACCCGGTCGAAGGTGTCGCCGATCGACAAGGACCGCCGCACCGCCCATCCGTCCCGTTGACCGCCGTTCCGCCCCGCCGGCCGCACGACCGGCGGGGGCCGGTCAGGCGTGCGCCAGCCGTTTCGCGGCGGCGATCAGGGTTGCCGCCGCGTCCTCGGACAGGCCGGCGATGTCGTGGTCGGTGAGGCCCAGGATGTGGGTGCGCATGGCGGCGATGCGTGCCCTGAACACCTTGGTGGTGTCGCCGACGACGGGCTCCAGCCACTCCAGCTCTTCGCTCGCCACCCAACGCGTGAGGGTGCGCTCGTCCTTGCGTGCCCAATAGGCGAGTCCGACCGCGAGCGCGCGGTCGGAGGTGGCCTGGACCTCCTGCCACATCTCGCCGGTCTGGCGGGCAAGGGTGTCGCGCAGGCTGGTGAGTCGGTCGATCCGGGCTGTGGAGAGCATGTCGAGACCCGGCCGGCTACTGGTCGAGGAACAGGGCAGCCAAGCGCGGAAGGCGTTGGCGCGTCTCGTCTTCGTCCTCGGGGTCCCAGTCGTCGCCGGTCGGTTTCGACGGCCGGTTCATGGCCTTCAGCGCGGTTTCCAGCTCGGCGTCGAATGAGTCGGCCTCGCCCCGCATCGTCCGATAGGCGTCCTTGACCAGGTAGCTCAACGACTCGTAGCCGATCCAGCCGTCGTCGTCCCGGCCCATCCGGATCACCACGGGCAGGTCGGCAAGCGTGTCGGGATCCGCGACGGCACGGGTGAACGTGTCGCGCCCCAACAGGATCAGCCCGTCGCGGAAGTCCTGGAACCCGTCGTCGCCGCAGCCGCCCTCGATCAGGTAGGCGGCGTTCCACAACGGGCGTCGGTACGCGGAGTCCACCAACTCGACGTGCCGCACCGCGAAGTCCACGAGTTCCGCCGGCTCCAAGGCGGCGAGCAGACCGGCCACGGCCGTCGGCAACGGGTCGTCCGCCGGGTTCCGGTCGTCCGCCCGGTCACCGACCGCTTCCCGTGCCCGTTCGACCAGATCCCACCAGGTGCCGTCGTCCATACAGGTGATCGTATGTGTTCGCCGGAAAGCCGGGTCAGGCCCAGGCGAGCCGGGCGGGCAGCCAGAGCGGGTCTTCGGGAATCTCCCACGACGGGGCCAGGTCCGCGCAGCGGCGTAGTCCTCGATCAGGACGTGCCCGCGGATCGTCGGCGGCGCGTCGGCATCCACCGGCACCGCAGGTCAGGCGAGTTTCGCCAGGTACTCCTCAAGGCGGTCGTAGCTGGTGTCCGCGCCGTCGGTCATCCCGGTCTCCATCGCCCGGTCGCGATCGGCCCGCGACGGGTACTTCATGGTCTGCACGACCGTGGTCCGCGCACCCTCGGCGACGAACTCCGTCGTGTTCACCGTCTCCGGCCAGTCGTCGCCCCACGCCTCCGTCTGCACGGTCCGCGAATGCGGCGTGACCTCCAGGTACGTGCCGGTCATACCCATCTCGGTGCCGTCCGCCCGCCGCCACACCATGTGCCACCGGCCGCCGGGCCGCAGGTCGACCTCGCACACCGGCATCGTCCAGCCGTCCGGGCCCAGCATCCAGTGCACGATGTGCTCCGGCTTGGTGAACGCGTCGAAGACCAGGTGCTGCGGCGCGTCGAACGCCCGGGTGACCGCGACCTCCACGTCGGACGGCGTGCTCCAGGTCGCTGCGGTGTCAGTGGCCATCTTCCTGCTCCTTCATCCGTTCCAGATACGTGTCCAGGCGGCGGTAGCTGTCGTCCCAGAACCGGCGGTAGTCGTCGGCCCACTGGCTGACCTCGCGCAACGGGGTCGCGTCGAGTGTGCAGGGACGCCACTGCGCATCGCGACCGCGCACGATGAGCCCCGCCCGTTCGAGCACCCGCAGGTGCTTGGACACGGCCGGCCCGCTCATCGCGAACGGCGCGGACAGCTCCTTCACGGTGGCCGCGCCCTCGGCGAGCCGGGCCAGGATGGCCCGTCGGGTCGGGTCGGCCAGGGCCGCGAAGGTGAGGCTCAGCGGGTCGTCTGCCATCTCTACCTAACCACTTGGTTATCTAACCATCTGGTTTTCTACGCTCCTGTCCAGATGCTGTCAACCCCCGCCGGACGGCTGAAATCGTTGAATCTTCATATAGCGTCGCGATCGAAAATCCGGCAGACGAAGGGACGACGGGCATGGTTCGGGACGTGGCGGCACTCATCGGACGGATCGGCGTCGGCGTGGTCTTCCTCGCGCACGGCTGGCAGAAGGTCACCGAATGGGGCCTCGACGGCACCGCCCAGGCGTTCCAGGGCATGGGCGTCCCGCTCCCGACGGTCTCCGCCTGGTTCTCCGCCCTGGTCGAACTCGGCGGCGGCGCGCTGCTCATCGCGGGCGCGGCGCTCCCGGTCGTGGGCATCCTGCTGGCGATCGACATGGCAGGCGCGCTGTTCATCGTGCACCTGCCCAACGGCCTGCTCGGCGAAGGCGGCTTCGAACTCGTGCTGGCGCTCGGCGTCGCGGCCATCGCCCTCGGCTTCAACGGTGGCAGCTTCACCGTCGACCGCCTCGTCCGCCGCAAGCAGCCCGCCTAACCAAACTCCGGGAACCGCCGTCCACCGAGCGGCGGTTCCCGGCTACGACACCAGGGTCGGGCGGTCGATCTCCCAGCGGGACTCGGAGAACGCCCGCATCCCCGCCACGAGCCGTTCCACGTCTTCCGGCGGGCGGACCACCAGCCGCAGGTACCGGCCGGACAGCCCCAGCTTGTTCGAGCACTCCCGCACGTACACCTGGTGCTTGAGCAGCAGGTAGTCGCGCATCTCCGGCCCGCCCACCTCACCGGTCAGCTTCGCCAGCAGGAAGTTCGCCTGGGACGGGAACACCTCCAGCTCCGGCACGCGGGCCAGCTCGTGGAGCATCCGGTAGCGGTCCAGCGCGAGCTTCGCCAAGCTTTCCCGGTAGTCGTCCTGGTGCTCGCGGAACAGGTAGATCACGGCCTCCGCCAACGAGTTCAGGTTCCACTTGGGCAGCGCCGCCGCCATCCTCCCCGCCAGGCCGGGATTCGCGACCAGGTAGCCGAAGCGCACGCCGTGCAGGCCGAAGTTCTTGCCCAACGACTTCAGCACCACCACGTTGGGCCGGATCGTCGCCTCCGCCGCGACCGACGGATTCCGCTCCACCTCGACGAAATCGACGAACGACTCGTCGACCACCACCAGGTCCAGGTCGGTCAGCTCGTCCAGGAACCGGACGACCTCCCGGCGCGGCAGGTAGCCGCCGTCCGGGTTGTTCGGGTTGCACAGCACCGCCGCCCGCGAACCCCGCTGCCGGATGAACTTCAGGTACGCGCCCAGGTCCAGCTCGAAACCGTCGTGCTCCGGCAACGGGAACATGTCGACCCGCTTGCCCGACTCCATCGACTGGTCCGTCCACCGCCCGAACGTCGGCACCGGCACGGCAATGGACTCCTTGACCCACAACTGGTCCATCCACGTGATCAGCTCGGTCGACCCGTTGGCCATCGCCACGGTCGCCGGGTTCAGGCCGAGCACGGACGCCAGATGTCCGGCGATCACACCGGAATCGCTCGGGTAGAACTTCAGCACCGTCTCCAGGTTGCGCGCCAGGTCGGCGAACATCTCCGGGGTCGGGAAGTAGGGGTTGCAGGGAATGCAGAAGTCGACCAGACCGCGCGCGCCGTCCCCGAGCTTCCGGGACAGCTCGAAGATCGACGGGCTGTGCGCGGTCTGTCGGAACACCTCGTTGTCCATGCTGTGCCGCACTCGACCACCATCTCCCGGTTCCGGAACGGTTACCCACCGGGGTCTACGTGCGGCGACCGCGCCCGGTTCAGGGCACGGCGCGGGTCGCGAACGCCTCCCGCAACGCCTCCCGCCACGGCCGCAACGGCGTCAGCCCCGCCGACGCCCACGCCGCGCCGGACAGCACGGAGTACGCCGGCCGCGGTGCCGGACGCGGGAAATCCTCGGTGCCGCAAGGCTTCACGCGCTCCGGGTCCGCGCCCAACTCCTCGAACACGGCCCGCGCGAACCCACACCACGTCGTCTCGCCGCCACCCGTGGCGTGCAGCACGCGTGCCGGCACACCGTCGCGCACCGCGAGCCCGGCCAGCTCCACCAGCCCCGCCGCGAGGTCGAGCGACCACGTCGGCGAACCGCGCTGATCATCCACAACGGACAGTTGCTCGCGCTCACCTTCAAGCCGGGCAATGGTCTTCACGAAGTTCGCGCCGCTCGCCCCGTACACCCACGCGGTGCGCACCACCCAGGACCGTTCCCACGCCTGGAGAACGCGCTCCTCGCCCGCGAGTTTCGTCCGCCCGTAAGCGGAACGCGGGCCCGTCACGTCGTCCGGCTCGTACGGCCGCGTCCCGTCGCCCGGGAACACGTAGTCCGTGGACACGTGGATCAGCGGCACGTTGTGCGCCCGGCACGCCTCCGCCAGCAACCCCGGCCCCACCGCGTTGACCGCGAACGCGCGGTCCTCGTCCGCTTCCGCCGCGTCGACCGCCGTGTACGCGGCGGCGTTCACCACGACCGGCTTCAACCCGTTGTCCCGCGCCGAAGAGGCGAACGACGCCACCGCGTCCGCCACGGCCCCGGCGTCGGTCACGTCGAGTTCCGCCGACGACGGCGCGTGCGCCAGCCCGTCGACCGGCGCCGAGACCACCAGATCCTGCCCGAGCTGGCCGCGACCGCCCGGGATCAGCAGTGCGAGCATCAGCCGGCCAGCGCCGAGCGCTGCTTCAACGGCTCCCACCACGCCCGGTTCTCCCGGTACCACTCGACCGTGGCGGCCAGGCCCGAGTCGAAGTCGACCTTCGGCTCGTAGCCCAGCTCGGTGGCGATCTTGGTGATGTCGACCGAGTACCGGCGGTCGTGGCCCTTGCGGTCGGTCACCGGCTCCACCGACGACCAGTCACGGCCGGTGGCCGCCAGCAGGCGCTCGGTGAGCTCCCGGTTGGTCAGCTCGGTGCCGCCGCCGATGTTGTAGATCTCACCGCCCCGCCCGCCTTCCAGCACGAGCTGGATGCCCCGGCAGTGGTCGTCCACGTGCAGCCAGTCACGGACGTTGAGCCCGTCGCCGTACAGCGGGACCTTCTTCCCGTCCACCAGGTTGCTGACGAACAGCGGGATGACCTTCTCCGGGAACTGGTACGGCCCGTAGTTGTTCGAGCACCGGGTGACGCACACCGGCAGCCCGTGCGTCCGGTGGAACGCCCGCGCCAGCAGGTCGGAGGACGCCTTGGACGCCGAGTACGGCGAGTTCGGCTCCAGGATGTGCTCCTCGGTCCAGGAGCCCTCCTCGATCGTGCCGTACACCTCGTCGGTGGACACGTGCACGAACTTCGCCACGTTCGCGTCCAGGGCCGATTGGAGCAGCGTCTGGGTGCCCAGGACGTTCGTCAGCACGAAATCGGCGGACCCGGAGATCGACCGGTCCACATGCGACTCGGCCGCGAAGTGCACGACCACGTCCGTCCGGGCCATCAGGCCGGCCACCAGGTCGCGGTCGCAGATGTCGCCGCGCACGAACGTCAGCCGCGGGTCGTCCGCCACGGGCGCCAGGTTCGCCTCGTTGCCCGCGTAGGTGAGCTTGTCCAGCACCACCACCTCGGCGTCCGCGTAGGCCGGGTACGCGCCGGCCACCAACTCCCGCACGTAGTGCGAGCCGATGAAGCCCGCCCCACCCGTCACCAGTACGCGCATGGTCAATGCCCTTCCACAGCGGTAGTCGATCGCAGTCTGTCACGGTGTTAACCCGTGCAACCCACTCTCCCGTTACAGCGTCTCCCGTATTAAGTGGAACAGCAGGCCGTGAGGCCGGACTATCACTAACCTGGAACGGCAGTCGCGGGACACGGGGGAGGCACCACCAGTGGACACCAGTCCGCCCGGATCGGCCGCGAGACCGACAGCTTTGCGTGTCGTCGTGGCCACGTGGCGTTCACTGATCGCACTCGTGTCGGCCGCGGTGCTGGTCGTGTCCTGGTACGGCTGGGTGCACCTGCGCAACCTGGACGAGGGCATCGCCACCACGGACGTCATCCCGTCGTCGGTCGCCGAGCAGGGCGCGGCCCGCAAGCCGCTGGACGGCGCGATCGACATCCTGCTGGTGGGCGTGGACAGCCGCACCGACGCCCAGGGCAACCCGCTCTCCGACGAGGTGCTGGCGCTGCTGAACGGCGGTGTGGCGGACGGCACGCTGAACACCGACACCATGATCCTGGTGCACATCCCGCAGGACGGCACGCGGGCGGTCGCCGTGTCGTTCCCGCGTGACGCCTACGTGGACATCGCGGACGGCTTCGGCAAGCACAAGCTGAACTCGGCGATGGTCCGGCAGAAGAACGACACCTCGCAGCGGCTGCGCAGCGAGGGCGTCACGGACGAGGCGCGGATCGAGAAGGAGTCGACCCAGGCGGGCCGGCGGACGCTCATCAAGACCATCGAGGGCCTCACCGGCGGCGCGGTCACCGTCGACCGGTACGCCGAGGTGAACCTCGCCTCGTTCTACGAGGTGACCCAGGCCATCGGCGGCGTGGAGGTGTGCCTGAACCAGGCCACCCGCGACTCCGACTCGGGCGCGGACTTCCCGGCCGGGCGGCAGACCGTGGCGGGCGCGGAGGCGCTGTCGTTCGTGCGGCAGCGCGGCGGCCTGCCCGGCGGCGACCTGGACCGGATCGTGCGGCAGCAGGTGTTCATCGGCGCGCTGGCCCGCAAGGTGCTGTCCACCGGCACCCTCACCGACTTCGACAAGCTGGACCAGCTGGTGACGGCGGTGAAGAAGTCGGTGGTGCTCAGCGAGCGGTGGAACATCACCGAGTTCGCCGAGCAGATGCAGGGCCTGGTGTCCGGCAACATCCAGTTCCGCACCATCCCGGTGGGTGCGCCGATGGACACGTGGAGCGACGGCAACGTGCTGCCGGTCGACCCGGCCGCCGTGCGGCAGTTCATCAAGGGCCTGGCGACCGACCCGGCACCGCCGGCCGGCACGTCCGTGCCGTCGACCACGCTGTCCGGGCCGCTGCCGGCGGCCATCACGGTGCAGGTGGTGAACTCGTCGGGCATCGCCGGCCAGGCCACCACCGTGCTGGAGATGTTGGCCGGCAAGGGCTTCCGGCGTGGCGAGGCGACGCCGGGCAGCTACCTGGACCGCACCGTGGTCCGGCACGCGCCGGGCGAGAAGTCCAGTGCGGACCGGGTGCTGGCCGCGTTGGGCGGTAACGCATCGGCCACTGAGGACGACTCCGTGCCAAGAGGGCAGGTTCAGGTCTACGTCGGCGGCGACTACTCGTCCGTCGACCGGTCCGACCCGGCTTCGGTGGGCGGTGCCACGACCGTCGTGCCGAGCAGCCCCTCCGCACCGCCGATCACCGCGCAAGGCGTGGTCTGCGTCAACTGAACACATCGCCTCCCGGCGTCACCGGAGTCCGACCGGCGGAAGGTGGTTAGCCTGATCGGACGACGACGCGCAGACTGAGGAGGACCGCCCGTGAAGGCCGCGGTGATCACCGGGCGCACGCTGGTCGCGTTGCTGTCCGCCGCCGTGCTCGCGGTGTCCGGGTACAGCTGGGCGACGCTGAAGCGGGTCCAGGAGAGCGTGAACACGACGGACGTGCTCACCGAGCTGTCCGACATCCCGAACGCGCCGCCGGTGGACGACGGCGCGCTGGACATCCTGCTGGTGGGCAGCGACAGCCGCACCGACGCCCAGGGCAGGCTGCTGCCTGACAACGTGCTGCGGGAACTGCGCACCGAGGCGACCGACACGGTCAACACGGACACGCTGATCATCCTGCGCGTACCCCGCAACGGCGGGAAGGCGCACGCGGTGTCCATCCCGCGCGACACCTACGTCCCGATCCCGGACCACGGCGAGGAGAAGATCAACTCCGCGTACGGGGTGACCAAGTTCTTCACCATGGAGCGGCTGGCCGCCGAGGGCGGGCACGACCTGGAGGAACGGTCCAAACTGGGCGACCAGGCCGGGCGCAAGGCGCTGGTGCAGGTCGTGCAGGAGCTGACCGGCGTGCGGGTCGACCACTACGCAGAGGTCAACCTGTACGGGTTCTACCTGCTGACCCAGGTCATCGGCGGCGTCGAGGTGTGCCTGAACCACGCCACCAGCGACCCGGACTCGGGCGCGAACTTCCGGGCGGGCGTGCAGACCATCTCCGGCGGTGACGCGCTGGCGTTCGTGCGGCAGCGCAAGAACATCCCCAACGGCGACCTGGGCCGGATCACCCGGCAGCAGGTGTTCCTGAAGTCGGCGGTGACGCAGGTGATGTCCGCCGGCACGTTCACCGACCAGGCGAAGCTGACCGGGCTGCTGGACGCGGTGTCCAAGTCCGTCGTGGTGGACGAGAAGCTCGACCTGGCGACGCTGGCCGGGCAGGCGCAGAGCCTGGCCGGCGGGAACGTCGAGTTCACCACCATCCCGGTGACCGGTGTCGGCGCGCGCAACGAGCGCGGGCAGAGCATCGTGACGGTGGACCGGGACCAGGTGAAGGCGTTCGTGGCCCAGGTGCTCGGCGAGAAGACCCCGACGCCCACGCCCACCACCACCACCCCCGTGCAGAAGTTCGGCGGTGGCGGGCTGGTGACCTTGGACGGCCCGCCTCGCCGGGAACTGGCCCAGGGGCCGACCTGCGTCGACTGACCCCGGCTGCGCCGTTCGGCCGCCGAATGGCAGGGTTGGTGTCATGACCGTCACGGAAACCCTGCTGACGCCCCTGACCGCGGCCGGTCCCGGCCGGCCGTTGATCACCCACTACGACGACGCGGCCGGCACGCGGGTGGAGCTGTCCCGGGCCACGATCGGCAACTGGGCGGCGAAGACGGCGAACTGGCTGCGGGACGAGCTGGACGTGGAACCGGGCGACCCGGTGGCCGTGCTGCTCCCCGCGCACTGGCAGACCGCGGGCGTGCTGCTCGGCGCGTGGTGGTGCGGCGCGGCCGTGACGGACGACCCGGCGGGCGCGAAGGTGGCGTTCGTCCCGCCTTCGGGCACCGCTCCCGGCGCGGACGTCGTGGCGACGGCTTCCCTGCACCCCATGGGCCTGGGCTGCGGGGCGGAGCTGGACTACGTGGACGAGGTGCGGGTGTTCGGCGACGACTTCACGCCGTGGTCTCCCGTGCCCGGAACCACTCCGGCTCTGGGAAAGTCCACTGTGGACGAGGTGGTCGCCGAGGCACGGCAGCGGGCGGCGACGCTGGGGATCACGACGGACACCCGCGTGCTGTCCACCGTGGAGTGGACCCAGCCGGACGGCCTGCTGAACGCGTTCCTGGCCGTGCTGGCGGGCGGCGGCTCCCTGGTCCAGTGCTCCAACGCCGACCCGGACCTGCTTCCCGCCCGCCGGACGAACGAGCACACCACCCTCGACCTCGTGGGCTAGGCGGTCTGCCAGGTGACGGTTGTCGGGCGTTTGGCGGTGGCGAGGAATTCCTTCAGGGCTTCGCCGAGGGTTTCCGTCGGCACGCCCGCGCCGGCCGGGTAGTCGACGTACTCGGAGCGGTACTCCGGTGAGTCCGGGTCGCCGGCCAGGGTCGAGTAGTCGTGGTCCGGGTCGGCGTAGGTGAGGTAGCCGTACCCGTCGTGGACGGCGGCGGCCACGTCGTGGTCCGGGATCTTCGTCTGGCCCGGTGCGCCCAGCAGGCCCTCGGTGTCGTCCAGCAGGTCGCGGTCCTGGTGTTCGATCACCGCCGGGCCCGCGCCGGGTTCGGCGAGGCATTCGAGGAGAGTGTCGACGTCCTCCGGGGCTGCCACGGTGAGTTCGTCGGCGGCCTCGGTGTCGTCCGGGTCCTGGATCGGCCACACAGCGGTGAAGCTCATGGCGGGCATCATCCCAGTGAACGCGGGGAGTGACCACCCGGAACGGACGTTGCGCCGTTGGAGTGGACGTCGCTTATCGCACTGGTTTTGCGCGCAACCAGTGCGAGAACCTTTCCGTCATGTCCGACCACGGGCGACTTCCGGACGCCTCCGCGCAGCGCTCCGACGGTGAGCGCCAGCGCTTCCTGCACCGTGTCTGTGCCGTGACCGGGTCGCGGCAGATCTCGTGGAGCGTGCTCACCGGTTCCCGCGACGCCGACACCGGGAAACGCCGGTAGCGTTCCGTCTCAATTGGCTTCGACTTCTCCGCGCTGCGGCTGGGTTCAGCCTCTCCGCGCCGCTGCGGCGAGGCGGTACGCCTCCATGGTCTTCTGCGCGGTCTTCCGCCAGGTGAACTCCGCCGCATGGGTTCGTCGGGCGGCCTGATCGGCGGCGGTCGGCGGGGTTTCCACCGCGTCCACCAAAGCCTGGCCCAACGCCTCCGCGTCGCCGAACGGCACGTGCACGGCGTGCCCGCCGGCCACCTCGCGCAGCGCCGGGACGTCCGAGCACACCACCGGGACGTTGCACGCCAACGCCTCCAGCACCGGCAGCCCGAAACCTTCGTCACGGGACGCCAGCACCAGGGTCGCCGCGCCGGCGACCACGCTGCGTAGATCGACGTCGTTGAGGTAGCCCGTTCGCACCACTCGGCCGTCGGTGCCGGTATGGCCGGGGCCGGCCAGCACGAGCGGCGGCAGGGTGGGGTGGGTGGCGTGCGCGTCGAGCAGCGTGCGCAGGCCCTTGCGCGGGCCGCCCGCGCCCACGAACAGCACGTACTCGGTGGGCAGGCCCAGCCGGGCCCGCAGGTCGTCGCTCGGCGGTCGGGCGGCGAACCAGGCCGGGTCGACGCCCAGCGGGGTCACCATGATCTTGTCCGGGTCGACCCCGAAGCGGTCCGTCACGACGTTCGCCACGGCCTGCGTCGGGGTGCACACGACGTCCGCCTGGACGGCGGATTTCCGTACCAGCTCAGGGAGTCTGCGGTCCGAGTGCGGCAGGTCCTGTGGCGCGTCGAGGAAAGCCAGGTCGTGGATCGTCGTCACGCCGCCCGCGCGGATGGTCGGCGGCAGCACGAAGTTGGTGGCGTGCATGACATCCGTCGGTCCGGCCAGCAGTTCCACCGGCGGGAACGGGACGCGCAGCCAGAACTGGCGGAGCAGTCGCGCGGACACCGGCAGGCCCCGGGCCACCACCTCGTGCGGCAGCACGGTGCGCAGCCCCCGCCAGCCCCGCAACGTGAACGCGACCGCGCGCACGTCGACCTCGTCCGGCATCGACGCCAGTTCCTCGGCCAGCGCCGACGTGTAGCGGCCGATCCCGGTCCGGTGCCCCAGCAGCGGCGTGCCGTCGATCAGCACTCTGAGCGGCTTAACCATTGCCGCGCAGCTTCTTCAGCACCCGGCCGGTGGCGCGCTTGGCGACCTCGGCGGGCCCGCCCTGGTCGAGGTACTCGCGGACGAGCTTGACGTCCCGCTGGAGCTTTTCCTTGCGTCCCAACGGCCGGTTGCGGATCATCGGCGCGCTGCCGGGCAGCCGGTCGGTGGCGGGTCGGGGGTTGCGGCAGAAGTCGACCAGCGGCGCGAGCACCGCCTCCCAGGTGAAGCGCTCCCGGACCACGGCTATCCGCTCACTGCACGCGGCGGAGAATTCCTCGTCGTACAGGACTTTCTCCAGTGCTTCCGCCAAGGCGACCGGGTCCTCGGAGGGCACGACCACGCCCAGCTTCTCCCGGGACACCAGGTCGGCGAACGAATCGCCGTCAGTCGTCACGATCGGCAGGCCCGACCACAGGTAGTCCAGCACCCTGGTGCGGAAGGCGAACGTCGTCTCGACGTGCTCGTAGTGCGTCGTCACGCCGCAGTCGGCGTCCAGCAGCCAGTTCTGGCGGTCCTGGTAGGGAACCCAGGTCTCGTTGAAGAACACGTGCGACCCGGCCAGCCCGAGCCGTTTGGCCAGCGAGCGGGTCTGGCCCGCGATGTCCATGTCGGGCACCTCGGGATTGGGGTGCTTCATGCCCAGGAACACCAGCCGGACGTCCGGGCGGCTGGCGCGCAGCCGGTCCATGGCCCGGACCAGGGTCAGCGGGTCGAACCAGCTGTAGACACCGCCCGCCCACAGCACGACCTTGTCGTCCGGTTCGATGCCGAGCGCGTCCCGCAGGCCGGGGCCGGTGCGCTGCGGCGGCTTGCCGGACAGCCCGAACGGGGCCACCGCGAGCAGCGATTTCACCGTGGGATCGTTGTCGTACAACGAGGGTGTGAGCCGGCCGACGGCCGCCAGGTGGCCCAGCCAGAAGTGGCGCTGCCGGTCCGACGCGCACAGCAGGAAGTCGGCGCGCCGCAACTGGTTGTCGAGCACGCGGGTCACACCGACCAGGTCCTTCTCGCGCTGCTCGTCGGTGTCGTCCCGGCCCTGCTCCAGCAGTTCCAGGTGCATCGGGTCGTAGATGTCGCAGACGACGATCTTGGTGGAGTCCGGCTTCTTCAGCTGCGGCAGGAACTCCAGGGCGTGGCCTTGGAGGATGATCACGTCCGCCCACACCAGGTGCGGGTCGATGTCACGGGGCCGGACGCCCTGCACGTGGAACGGCGCTTCGGGCGGCGCGCACAGCGGGTTGATCGTCACCAGCCGGACTTCGTGCTCGTCGGACAGCACGTCCGCCATGTTCCACGCCCGGATCGCGGGGCCGGCCATCTTGTCCGAGATGGCGTCGCCGGTCATGATCAGGATGCGGCGGGGGCGGCCGTACAGCTCGTCGATGCCGAACACGTCCACCAGCACGTCGTGCGCGGCGAGGTAGCGCGGCAGCGGGTAGGCGGGCTCCAAAGCCTTGCGCATCAACGGGACCAGGTCGCCGTCCGACACCCGGCGGGCGGCCTGCTCGACCGCGCGGGACTCGGCCAGCGCCGGCAGCAGCTCCACGAACTGGTCGATCGCCAGGAACCCGGCCAGTGCCTGGCGGGACACCGGGACGGGCGCGGCGTCGTCGGCCGGGTCGGCCGGGCGGCGGGTGATCTCCAGCTGGGTCGCGTCGATCTCGCCGCGCGCGGTGGCCCCGCGTACCGCCAGGGCCAGTGCGGCGGGCAGCGCCTTCGCCAGCGTCTCGTCCGACACGTTCTTGTAGAGCGCGGCGAGCGCGTTGCGTTCCAACAGGAACAGTTCACGGCTGGCGTCCACAGTGGACATCGAGGCGTGGTGCTTGTGGTAGGTGAGGGAGGTCGGCTCGTAGCGGACCCGCCAGCCGCGCAGGTTCAGCCGCCAGCCGAGGTCGACGTCCTCGTAGAACATGAAGAACCGCTCGTCGAACCCGCCGAGCTCGGCGAACAGCTCGGCCCGGACGAGCAGCGCCGAGCCGGTGCCGAACAGGACGTCCCGCGGCGCGTCGTGCGACCCGTCGTCGGGCTCGCCGGCGTGCCGCTTGTAGCCCATGCCGAACCAGGTGAGGCCGCCGTCCACGAAGTCGATCGCCCGGCCGTCCCAGTCCAGCACCTTGGACGCCACCGCGCCCACGGTCGGCTCGGCCCGGAACACCCGGACCGCCGCGCGCACCCAGTCCGGGTGCGGGCGGGCGTCGTTGTTGAGGAACGCGAGCACCGAGCCGGTGGCGTGCCGCACGCCCAGGTTGCAGCCGCCGGCGAAGCCCAGGTTGGCCGGCGCGTCGACCACCAGCGCCTGCGGCACGGCGGCCCGGATGCGCTCCGCGCTGCCGTCGCCCGAGGCGTTGTCGACACAGATGACCTGGAGTTTCCCGGCGGGATAGGACAGGTCGGCGAACAGGGCGCGCAGACAGGTGATGGTGTCGTCGGCCCCTCGGTAGTTCACCACGACCACGGACACGTCAGGCAGGCTTGCTCGCTCCACGTGCTAAGCCTGCCTCATCGTGGTCCGACGTGTTCGACGAAGGTGTCTTATGCCCCGGATCCGGCGTCCGCCGAGTCGTCGGAGCCGACCTCCCCGGGCCGCTCACGCCACCCGCCGCCGCCGGCCGGTCGCGCGGGGTAGCCGCACTCCGACCCGCCGCCCACGTTCGGTAGGTCGGGTAGGTCCGGGTCACCCGGCGTCCGACGCCCGTGGTGGCTGGATGAGCACGTAGCGCTCGGCTTCCTCCGGTTCGTCGGCCGCCCAGGACGGCATTTCGTACACCTCGAAGGCGGC
>CBHFOL010000032.1:0-37911 GCA_965995405.1 uncultured Saccharothrix sp. | reverse complement strand
CGAGCGTGAGCGCCAGCAGCAGCGCGTGCAGCCACCAGCGCTCCGGCCGCCGCGAACACCCTCCGTGCGGCTTCCGGTCGGTTGCCGGAGCTGGTTTCCGTGCTGCGCAACGGCGTCCTGGTGGTGTGTGTTGGCTCCATCACGGCGGGTCCGTTGGCTGCGGCAGGTATTCCCGTGGTGCAGCCGGCGCGGCCTCGGATCGGTGCACTGGCCCGTGAACTCGCGCTGGAACTGCCCGCCCGTGCGACTCGGTTGCGGATCGCCACCCGGGATATCGAACTGCGTGGGCAGGCGGTGGTGGTGGACGGCGAGGTCCGGCCGGTCGCGCCTGCGCCGATGGCCGTGTTGCGTGCGCTGGCTGCCGCGCGGGGTCGTGTCGTGTCTCGCAGGGAGCTTCTGACGGCACTGCCCAACGGGGGTGAGGAACACGCCGTGGAGACTGCCATTGGGCGTCTGCGGACTGCGCTCGGTGAACCTCGGATGGTGACCACCGTCGTGAAGCGCGGTTACCGCCTGGCCATGGAAGTCGCCGTATGACCCTGGTTCTGGTTGCGCACGGCACCCGTGACCCGGCTGGAGCCGTTGTGGTGGAACAGATCGCGGCCCTGGTCCGGAGCCATCTGGTGGATGTGCGGGTGGCCTATGCCGACGTTCGACAGCCTGATGTGACGACGGTCCTCCGTGGCATCCCCGGTCCGGTGGTGATTGTCCCGGCTTTCCTGGCGTCCGGATATCACGTGCGGGTCGACATCCCGGCCCGGATCGCCGCATCCGGGCACCCCGACGTGGTGCTGACCGAGCCGATCGGACCTGCCTTGGTTCCGGCGCTGTTCTCCCGCCTGGTCGAGGCCGGCTGGCAGCCCGGGTCCCCTGTGGTCTTGGCGGCTGCGGGTTCCTCTGACCCACGTGCACTGGCCGACGTCCGCCGCGTCGCCGACGCCTTGGCGCTGCGGGTGAATGTCCCGGTGGCGATCGGCTACGCCAGTGCTGCTCCGTGCATCGCCGAGGTCGTCGGGGCTGTGTCAGGCCGAGTCGCCGTTGCGTCGTGGCTGCTTGCGCCGGGTCTGTTCCATCAAGCGGTGTCGTGTTCGGGTGCTGAGGTCGTGGCCGCTCCGATCGGTGCGCACCAGCGTGTGGTGGAGGCGGTGCTGTTGCGCTACTTCGAGGCCCGCTGCTTCCGCGGGGTCGCCTGACGGGGTTCGCTGCCGGTGATGGTCGACAGGATCTCGGGCACACCACGTGGCTCGGCCTTGTCGATGGCCCGCCGTCCGAGGTCCCTGATCACGAGGAGCCGACATATGTAGACCCCCGCACCCAGCACCGCGATTCCGAGCGTCACGGGCCACGGCGCACTGCTCAGCAGCCCACCGGACGCCGCCAGCGCAGCCCATTTCATGTCTTCACCGGCCGTTTCGCGGCTTCCCGGGCCAAATCGGTCGCGCCGACGACTGTGTTGACCACGAGGTTGGCGACGCCAACCGCAGTCGTGAGGATCGGGCCGGCCGACAGTGCGAGCGGCAGGTAGATCAGTGGCGCTGCAAGGAGTCCGAAGGTGGCCGTCGTCCTGGCGCGCCTGGCGTCGCGGCGGTTGCCGAAATCGATGGGTCGGACCAGTAGCGCTGCGACGGGGGCGACGAGGCAGGCGCTGACGCAGATCGCCAGCACGGTGCTGCGTTGCGCCACCCATCGTCCGACGCCACCCTTGAGCGCGGAAGCGCTGCGGAACTGGTCGAACGCGAAGGCCAGCGTCCGGGCCGCGCGGGTGATCCACCAACCGCCGTCCGGGTCGTGCAGCACGTTCGGCAGTTCCGCCGCCCACTCCCGACGCCACTCCCGGCCGTCCGGCAGACGTCGGCACGCCAGTCGGATCGCGGCCTCGGCCAGCCGGAGGACGGCCCGGTCCCGGCGGGTGCTCATGCCGTCCCCAGCGCGGGCGACCAGGTCAGGGTGCCGGTGTCCGGTCGTGCGGTGTACTCGGCCAGTTCGATGCGGGCCGTGCGCACACCCTCGCCGGTCAGCTTGTAGTAGCGCCGAGGCGGTCGGCCGCCCGGTGTGGGGGCTTCCGCTTCCCACTCCGCGACCACGATCCCCTCGTCCAGCAGTCGCTTGAGCATCGGGTACAGCGTGCCGCTCTTGATCCCGGCCGACTTCATCAGGTCGTACCCGTAGCGGGGGGCGGCCGGGTCCGCAAGGAACACCCGAAGCACCCGGCTCAGCGTGTCCGTCATCTGCATGGCGTCGAGTCTACATATGTCGGGCGATATATGTAGACCCCTGGCGGAATAGTTGAGGTCTCAACTAGGTTGTACGGGTCGAGCCGACCACCGGAACCCCGGAGGTCCCCGCCGAAGGAGGCAGCGATGCCCGCCGTGACCGCAGACACCCTGACCCTGCCGAGGCTGCCCGAGTTGGCCGAGGCGACCGACTGGCGTCCGGTGCGCAAGGTCGTCCAGGCGCGCACGTCCTTCGAAGGCGAGGGCTTCCAGGTGCGCCGCCCGTTCCCCGGCCTTGACCTGGCGCTGGCCGACCCGTTCCTGCTGCTCGACCACATGGGCGCGGTCGAGTACGGGCCGGGTGAGGCGAAGGGTGCGCCGTGGCACCCGCACCGGGGGTTCGAGACGGTCACCTACATGATCGACGGCGCGTTCGAGCACCGTGACTCCACCGGGGGCGGCGGTTTGATCAAGGACGGCGCAACGCAGTGGATGACAGCCGGAAGTGGAGTTCTGCACAGTGAACTCCCGCCGCAGGACATGATCGCCAAGGGCGGTCTGTTCCACGGTGTCCAGTTGTGGGTCAACCTGCCCAAGGCCGCCAAGTGGACACCGCCGCGCTACCAGGACATCAAGGCGCACGACACGACCCTGCTGTCCAGCGACGACGGAGGCGCGCTGGTCCGGGTGATCGCCGGTGACGTCGCCGGGTACCAGGGGCCGGGTATGACCCGCACGCCGATCACGTACCTGCACGCGACCGTCGCACCCGGCGCGCGCTTGGCGTTCCCGTGGCCCGAGGGCTTCAACGCGCTCGTGTACGTGCTGTCCGGCAAGGGCACCGTGGGTCGGGAGAAGCGTCCGCTGGAAGAAGGTCAACTGGCTGTCTTCGGCGACGGTAAGGCGCTCACGATGCGGGCTGCGACGTCGTGGGACGTGTTGGTGCTCGGCGGCCTGCCGTTGAACGAGCCCGTGGCGCGCTACGGACCGTTCGTGATGAACACCCGACAGGAGATCCTCGACGCGATCGAGGACTTCCAGGCCGGGCGACTGGGACGTACCGAGGTCCCGCACGTCAGCCCGACGGACGAGGAGCTGTGAACGACATGACCGACATCCGCGAACTGCTGGACCGTGGCCGGGAGTTCCGCGCCGCGGGCAACCCGAGCAGCGCCGCCCGGTACCTCGCGGAAGCGGCGGCGCAGGCCCCGGCCGACCGCACCGTGCTCACCGAGCTGGCGTTGGCGCACTTCCAGTCCGCCGCGCTCGGCAAGGCCGAGGGCGTGCTGCGGAACCTGGTCGACCTCGACCCGTCCGACGGCTACACCCGGCTGCTGCTGGGCCGGACGTTGAGCAGGCAGAGCAGGTACGAGGAGGCGCTGCCGCAGCTGCGGCTGGCGGTCGCGCTGACCCGTGACCCGGAGATCGAGGTCGAGCTGGCTCGCGTGGAGAAGCGGGTCACCACAGACCGGGCGGCTCGTCCTCTTTCTCCTTGACCGCGTTCTCCCAGCGGTACGTGCGCAGGTCGACCTTCCCGTCGTCGGCGACCACGCCCTCCTCGCGGAGCAACTGAAGCTGCTCGTCCGCGATGTGCGGTGCGCACGTGCCGTTGGCCCGCAACACCCGATGCCACGGCAGGTCGTGCCCGTCCTGGTTGAGGACCTGGCCGACCAGCCGCGGCGACGGCGCGCGGGACAGATCGGCAACGTCGCCATACGTGGCCACCCGGCCGCGAGGGATCGACCGCACGACTTCGCGGACCATCTCGTGCAACTGCTCATCCACCCGCACAGCTTTCCACGCACGCCGGCAGGCTCGGCCAACCGGTGCACTTCACCCGATGGTGTGGATCCCCGGAGCCCTTCAGGGCCTGCAACACCCGCGAACTGTCGTACCCCGATGGGATGATTGACATCGGGGGCCGGAGGCCAAGCCCGGTCGGTCTTCGCTGAGACGGAGGCCGTCGGTTCTCAGCTTCGGCCGGCGGGATTGTCGTACCCCTGTGATCGAATGAAGACAGGGGACCCCCTGCGCGGGGACGCGTGCGCGAGCCTGCCCGGAGGGCGGTTTCAGCGGCGAGCGGTTCGGCATCAGGCGAATGCGGAGGCCGGCGGTCCCATGGGCCGACGTTCCCCGAGAGCGATCCGGGGGCGGCGGGCCCAGAGCGACACCGGGAGCAGCCGCCTGCGCGGATTGTCGTACCCCCGTGGTTCTATCGGCACATGGCAGCGAACCGGGCCCCGACACTGGTGCGCCGGGTGCGGGAAGACCGCCCCCGGCGTGACTGGAGCGCGCCCGCGCGGACGGTGTTCGACCACGCGGGCGGCCCGCTGCGCGTGCTCGGCGGCCCGGGCACCGGCAAGACGACACTCCTCGCCGAGCTGGTGGCGGACCGTGTACGGCAGCGCGGCGCGCACCCGGAGAGCGTGCTGGTGCTCACCGCGAACCGCCGCTCAGCGGTTGCCATGCGCGCACACATCACCCGCCTGCTGACCGATTCCGCCGAGGGCGAAGTGCTGCCGACCACCCAGGAACCGCTGGTCCGCACCGTCCACTCCTACGCCTTCGCCGTCCTGCGCTCCCGGTCGGTCCTCGCCGGCGAGCCGACACCCCGCCTCCTGGCCGGCCCCGAACAGGACGCGATGGTGCGCGAACTCCTCGCCGGCGACGTGAGCCTGGGCGCACGGAAGTGGCCGG
This sequence comes from uncultured Saccharothrix sp., assembly GCA_965995405.1. Classification (GTDB taxonomy): domain Bacteria; phylum Actinomycetota; class Actinomycetes; order Mycobacteriales; family Pseudonocardiaceae; genus Actinosynnema. The sequence goes on along the minus strand of CBHFOL010000032.1, from coordinate 33,001 downwards.
ACCGGCTGCGCCCCGCACTGCCACTGCCCGGCTTCGCCCACGAACTGCGCGACCTGCTCCTACGTGCCACCGAACGCGGCCTGGCCCCCGAAGACCTGGTCGACCTCGGCCGGACACACGGCCGCGACGAGTGGATCGCGGCCGGCCTGTTCGGCATCCAGTACGAGCAGGTCAACCTGCTGGCCGGGGCGGGCCAGGGCATCGCGCCGTCGTTCGACGCGGCGGAACTGGTGGGCAGCGCGCTGCTCGCGTTCGACACCGAACCGGACCTCCTGCACGCCGAACGCCGCCGGGTCCGGCACCTGCTCGTGGACGACGCCCAGCACCTCGACCCGTTGCAGCACGAGCTGATCACCCGGCTCGGCTCGGCGGCCGAGGAGTTCGTCCTGGCGGGCGACCCGGACCAGGCGGTGTTCTCGTTCCGGGGCGCGGACCCGGTGCTGCTGGCCGACGCCGACGGACCGACGGTCGTGCTGCGCGAAGGCCACCGGATGACACCGGAGATCCGGGCCGCCGTCGGCCGCCTCGCCGGTCGGCTGCCCGGCGCGTCGCCGACCCGCGAGGTCACCCCGGTCGCCGGCGTCGGGAACGTGCAGGTGCGGCTGTTCGCGTCGGCCGCGCAGGAAGCGAGCTGGGTCGCGGACCAGCTGCGCCGGGCACATCTGATAGACGAGGTGCCGTGGTCGGAGATGGCCGTGGTGGCGCGTTCCGCGAGCCGTTCGCTGCCCGTGCTGCAACGCGCGCTGCTCGCGTCCGGCGTGCCGGTGGCGGTTCCGGTGGACGAGATCCCGCTGGCGCAACAGCCTGCCGTGGCACCGTTCCTGGCGCTGCTGCGCTGCGCGGCGGTGGCAGGAAGCCTGGACGAGGACACCGCCGCGATGCTCCTCGCGTCACCCCTGGGCGGGGCTGACCCGTTGGCGCTGCGACGGTTGCGCCGAGGCCTGCGCCGCCTGGAGATGGCCGCCGGCGGTGACCGCCCCAGCGGCGAGCTGCTGGTCGAGGTGATCGAATCCGACGACCGGCTCGCCGCGCTGGAGGACGCCGAAGCCCGCCCCGCCCGGCGCGTCGCCGGCCTGCTCCGCAAGGCGCGCAAGGGAATCGCGGACGGCCAGAGCGTCGAACAGGTCCTCTGGGAACTCTGGCAGACCACCGGTCTGGAGAATCGCTGGGTCGCCCAGTCCGCCCGGCACGGCACATCCGGCAGGCAGGCCGACCGCGACCTGGACGCGATCGTCGGCCTGTTCGAGGCCGCCGCGAAGTACGTCGACCGGCTGCCCGGCGCGAGCGCCGACGGCTTCGCCGACTACCTGGCGGCACAACAGATCGTCGGTGACACGCTGGCCGCGTCCGCACCCGTCGGCGAGGCGGTGACGGTCCTGACTGCCCACGCGGCGGCCGGTCGCGAGTGGACCGTGGTGGCCGTGCCCGGCGTGCAGGAGGGCAGCTGGCCCGACCTGCGGCTGCGCGGTTCCCTGCTGGGCGTGGAGCGCATGGTCGACGTGGTGTCCGGCATCGGCGACCAGGTGTCCGCCATCGCACCGCTGCTCGCCGAGGAACGCCGGCTGCTCCTGGTCGCGGTGAGCCGGGCCAGGCGGACCCTGCTGGTCAGCGCCGTGCGCGGCGAGGACGAGCAGCCGTCCCGGTTCCTGGACGAGCTGGAGGAACTGGCCACCGACGAGCCGGAGCGCCCGACGTTCACCCCGGAACGCGGCCTCGTGCTGGCCGAGCTGGTCGGCGAACTGCGCCGGGTGGTGTGCGCGGAGGACGAGCCCGAGGAGCGGCGGAACCGCGCGGCGGCGCAGCTGGCCAGACTGGCGGCCGAGGGCGTCCCGGGCGCGCACCCGGACTTCTGGTACGGCCTGGCCCCGGTGACGTCGACCGATCCGCTGTGGACCGAGGAACACACGGTCAGCGTGTCCCCGTCCACGGTGGAGGTTCTGGCGAAGTGCCCGCTGCGCTGGGTGGTCGAGCGCCACGGCGGCCAGGACCCGGCCGAACTGGCGTCCATCACCGGCACCCTCGTGCACGCCCTGGCCCAGGCGGCGGCCACCGGAGCCGACGAGCAGGAACTGCGCGCGAAGCTCGCCGAGGCGTGGTCGGCGGTGGACGCGGGCGCGCCCTGGTTCTCCCGCCGCGAGCGGATCCGGGTGGAACGGATGCTCGACACGTTCCTGAACTGGTTGGCCGCCAGCCGTGACCAGCTGACCCAGGTCGCGGTCGAGCAGGAGATCGCGGTGGACGTCCCGAAGCAGGAGGGCGGCCCCTGGCTGCGGGTGAAGGGCCGGGTGGACCGCCTGGAAACCGACCGCGAGGGCCGTCCCGTCGTGATCGACCTGAAAACCGGCAAGTCCCCGGTGACCAAGGAGGAAGCCCGCCAACACCCGCAGCTGGCGGTCTACCAGCTCGCCTCGGCGCTGGGCGGCTTCACCCACCTCGGGCTCAGCACCGACCCGGGCGGGGCCCGCCTGCTGTACGTGGCGAAGGAGAACAAGAAGACCGGGGCCACCGAGCTGGAACAGGCGCCGCTGGACGAGCAGGGCGTCCGAGCCTGGCTGGAAGCCGTGCAGGCAGCCGCCGGTTCCAGCGTCGGCCCCACCTACTCGGCCACCGAGACCCCGGACTGCGACCGTTGCCCGGCCCGGACATCCTGCCCGGTCCACGCCTCCGGCAGGCAGGTGAGTCAATAGCCCACCCGTGCCCGACCCGAGCGTCCGCACGCCGTCCAGGGGTTCCCCGGTCGGCGGGCCACTGCGCCCTGGGCGACCCGCGACGGTTACCGGTGACCGCCGCTGCCCCGACACGTCCCGGCAGCGGCTCCGGGCGTGCCTAGTGGGCCTGGGGTCTGCGGCATGATCGACCTCACGCGCGGTCACCGGTCTCGGCGCGACTTGGCGATAGCCGGCCGTCTCTGACACAGTCGTGGGCCGCCGAGCGCAGGTCGGCGGCGCGGACCCGGAGTGTTCGCCCACTTCACCGGGCCTGCTGCTGCGGGTCGCCGAAGGATCGTGCGACCGGAGTCGGAGAATGCGAGTCGTGGCAGTGCCGGGTGGTGATCGGGAACGAGCGGGCGGGCCGGAGCGGCACGCCAGTCCGTTCGAGGTCGCCGAAGCGCTCGGCCTGCCCAAACCGACGCCCGAGCAGGCGGCCGTCGTCGCCGCGCCCACCGAACCCGCCCTGGTCGTCGCGGGCGCGGGCGCGGGCAAGACCGAGACCATGGCCGCCCGGGTCGTCTACCTCGTCGCGAACGGCCACGTCACCCCGGACCGCGTCCTCGGCCTCACGTTCACCCGCAAAGCCGCCCGCCAGCTCTCCGACCGCGTCCGCGCCCGCCTGCGCCGCCTCGGCGGCTCGCCGCTGCTGGACCGGCTGGACCCCGGCGGCGAACGCCGCGCCGCCGTCCTCACCACCGAACCGGTGATCCTCACATACCACGCCTACGCGGGCCGCCTGGTCGGCGAACACGGCCTCCGCCTCCCCGTCGAACCGGGCGTCCGCCTGCTCACCGAGACCGCGTCCTGGCAGCTGGCGCACCGGGTCGTCTCGACGTGGGCCGAGGACATCGACACCGACAAGGTCCCCGCGACCATCACCGGCTACCTGCTCGCCCTCGCCGGCGAACTCGGCGAACACCTGGTCGAGCCCACCGACCTGCGCAAACACGCCGAGTGGCTGGCGACCGTGATCGAATCGGCCCCCAAAACCAAGCGCCAGGGCGACGCGCTGCCGCAGAAGCTCAAGGACATCGTCAACGCCCAACGCCTCCGCGTGAACCTCCTCCCGCTGCTGGAGGCGTACCAGGCCCGCAAACGCCGGGAAGCGGCGATGGACTTCGCCGACCAGATGTCCCTCGCCGCACGCCTCGCGAGCGAACACCCCGAGGTCGTGCGCGGCGAACGCGAACGCTACGGCGCGGTCCTCCTGGACGAGTACCAGGACACCGGCCACGCCCAACGCGTCCTCCTCCGCTCCCTGTTCGGCCGGGGCGAACCGATGTCGGTGACCTCGGTCGGCGACCCGGCCCAGGCCATCTACGGCTGGCGCGGCGCGTCGGCGGCCAACCTGCCCCGCTTCGTCCACGACTTCCCACCGGCCCGCAAGTTCGGCCTGCTCACCAGCTTCCGCAACCCGCCCGAGGTCCTGGCACTCGCCAACGCCGTCTCCGCACCCCTCCGTGCGGCGGGCCTGGACGTGGACGAACTGCGCGCCCGTCCCGGCGCGGGCCCCGGCGACGTCCGCCTGGCCCTGTTCCCGGACGTCCGCGCCGAACTCGACTGGCTGGCCGACACCGTCGCCGCCCAGTGGGAAGCCCACCTGGACTCCAGCGACGAGCCCCCCACCGCCGCCGTCCTGGTCCGCCGGCGCGCCGACATGGCGAACATCGCCGCCGCCCTCCGCGAACGCGGCCTGCCGGTGGAGGTCGTCGGCCTCGGTGGACTCCTGGACGAACCCGAGGTCCGCGACCTCACCAGCGCCCTGCGCGTCCTGGTCGACCCACTCGCCGGCACCGCCGCCGCCCGCCTGCTCACCGGCTCCCGCTGGCGCGTCGCCGCCGTAGACCTGGCCGCGCTCTGGCAACGTGCCCGCGAACTGGCCGGCGCACCCAGCCGCCAGTCCGTGGTCGACGATCCGCTGGCGGTCCTGGCCGACGCGCTGCCCGGCGAACACGCCGAACAAGCCGGCCTCGCCGACGCGCTGGACGACCCGGGCGACCCCACCGTCTACTCGGCCGAGGGCTACCGCCGCATCCGCAGGCTGGGCGGGGAACTGTCCGCCCTGCGCCGACGCCTGGACCAGCCGCTGCCCGAACTGGTCGCCGACGTCGAGCGAACCCTGCTGCTCGACATCGAGGCCCTGTCCCGACCGGGTGGTGTCGGCCGGGCTCACCTGGACGCGTTCGCCGACGTCGTGGCCGACTTCGCCGCCGCCAGCCCGTCCGCCACCCTGCCCGCCCTGCTGGACTACCTGTACACGGCGGAACACGCGGAGGACGGCCTGGAGCCCGGCGAGGTGGAGGTCGCCGAGAACCGCGTGCAGGTGCTGACGATGCACTCGGCGAAGGGCCTGGAATGGCACATCGTCGCCGTGCCGCACGTGGTGAAGGACGTGTTCCCGGGCCGGAAGAAGACGTCGTGCTGGCTCAAGGCGGTCGCCGAACTGCCCGCCGACCTGCGCGGCGACGCCGAGGACCTGCCCAAGCTGCGGATACCCGGCGGCAGCAACCGCAAAGAGGTCGAGGAAGCCCTGGACCGCCACTCCGACGACTTCGAAGACCGCCGGCTGGTCGAGGAGCGCCGCCTGCTCTACGTGGCGCTGACCAGGTCCGAACACAGCCTCCTGGTCTCCGGCCACTGGTGGGCCGAATCCGGCGAGAAGCCGAAGGGCCCGTCCACGTTCCTGACCGAACTGCGCGACGCCGTGCTCGCCGCCGACCACCCACCGGCCGACATCGCCCACTGGGAGCCCCAACCCCCGGAGGACGAGCCGAACCCCTTGGCGTCCCAGGTGAAGACCGCCGACTGGCCGGCCGACCCGCTGGCCAAACGCCGCGCGGCCGTGGAGGAAGGCGCGAGCCTGGTCCTGGCCGCTCTGGACCGCCACCTGTCCACCCCGCCGGAACCCGTGGACCGGCCGATGGGGACCCCGCCCGAGGCCGACCTCCCCCCGGAACCCCACGACCAGTACGACGACCTCCCTCCGGAGCCCCCGGACGACTACGACCTGCCACCCGAAGACGTAGCGCCCGAGGACCTGCCACCCGATCCAGCCGAGGACCCCCGCGAGCCCGCCGGAACCCCCGACGAACTCGGATACGAACCCGGCGACGAGTCGTCCCACGGCCCGGACGGCTGGGTGCACGACGACCCGGAAGGCTGGGCACGTGACGTCGACGTGCTGCTGGCCGAACGCGCCGCCGCCGCAGACCGCCGCGAACGCGTCCTGCTGCCGGATCACCTCTCGGTCAGCCAACTGGTGGAACTGGCCGCCGACCCGGACCTCCTGGCCCGCCGCCTGCGCCGCCCCCTGCCGTTCCCCCCGAACCCGCTGGCCAGGCGCGGCACCGCGTTCCACACCTGGCTGGAACAGCGGTTCGGCGCGACCAGACTGCTGGACCTCGACGAACTCCCGGGCGCGGCCGACGAGGGCGCTGCCCCGGACAGCGACCTGGCCGGCCTCCAGGAAGCGTTCCTGGCCAGTGCGTGGGCGGCCCGGACACCGCACGACGTGGAGGTGCCGTTCGAGGCCGAGATCGACGGCATGTCGGTGCGCGGACGAATGGACGCGGTGTTCGCCGACCCCGATGGTGGCTGGACGGTCGTGGACTGGAAGACCGGCGCGGTCCCCGACGAAGAACGCCTACCCGCGCTGTCGGTGCAGTTGGCCGCCTACCGACTGGCCTGGGCGGCCCTGTCGAACACCCCGGTCGACCAGGTGCGCGCAGCGTTCCACTACGTCCGCCACGACCACACCCTGCGCCCCGCCGACCTGCTGGACGCAGACGGCCTCCGCACCCTGATCCGCTCGGTACCGTCCTAGCCGCTCGGTACCGTCCGGCCGCCGTGCCGTCCAGCCGCACGTGCCGTCCGAACCGCTTGGCCGGCTGTCTTGGCTGCTCCGTGCCGTCCGGCCGCAAGTGCAGCCCAGCTGCTCCGCAGCGTCCGGCGATCGGCGTTCGTGCCTCGCCCGAAACCGCCGACCTGCCGTGGGACGAGGTCAGCTGTTGACCCGCGCGTGTGCGGGGACTTCCTTGAGCACCCGGTCGTAGAGCACCTCAAGCAGCCAGCGCCCGAACAGGGACGGGCCGAACTCGGTCGACCGGTCCTCCGGCGGCACCAGCAGTTCCGCCGTGCCCGCCTCGTCCACGGCCACCACGCCGATGCCGTAGTAGTCCAGCTCGATCAGCGGCCACGACCGTTCGCCCTGCGGCGCGGGCAGCACGACGGAGCACGGCGCGAGCGTCATCAGCGTCCCGCACGACTGCAACGCGCGGTCCACCGTGGACTCACCCACCAGCACGCCGACCAGTTCCACGGCGGGCACTGGCAGCTGGTCGTGTGCGGCCGGCTCGAACCAGGAACGGAACCACGACGGGTCGGCCTGCGGCGGCCAGCCGTTCGCGCTGCGCCACTCGTGCACGTCGGCACGGACCCGCACGACGGCCGACACCTGGTGACCCAGCACGGCGACGTCGGGTACGACGATGCCGCGCCAACCAAGTGCCGACGCGGCATGGTGGAGGAGCGGTTGCACTCGGGCATCCTAGGGCTGGTTGCGGTTTCAATGACAGACCTCGGGCGCGCTGAGTATCCTACCCAGCGCCCAGAGTGATCAGTGGGTCGAACGGCGGACGTGCAACGCCCACAGGATCAACGGCACCTGAAGCGGCAGCCGACCGAAGGCGATCGCCTTCGCCCGGGGCGACTTCGTCCGGTAGTCGTAGGCCATCTTCACGTTCGCCGGGAACACGGCGGCGAAGAACCCGGCTGCCAACAGTCCGCCGAGCCTGCGCGTACGCGGCGCGGCCACGGCGGCGGCCAACGCCACCTCCACGACACCCGAGACGTAAGTCCAGGTCCGGGGCTTGCCCGGCAGTGAACTCGGCACGATCGCGTCGAACGGCTTCGGCCGCGCGAAGTGCGTGACACCCGCCGCGCCGAGCAGTCCGGCCAGCGCCGAGGCCGACCAGGATCGGGAACGAATGGGTTCCATGACGTTCACCCTGTCATGCCACCGACCGACGGGCCCGCCCAGGGTTATCCTCCCGCACCGTGAGTGGTGATCCGGAAAATCCCGAACATCCCGAACGCGCGGCGGTCGCCGCCTTCGCCGACGACTTCGTCGCGGACCTGCGCGAGTGGCTGCGCATCCCGTCCATCGGCGTCGACCCGGCACACCACGAGGACGTCGCCGGCTCCGCCCGCTGGCTCGCCGACACCCTGCGTCGCGACGGCTGGCCGGACGTCCGCATCTGGTCCGACTCGGGCGCGCTGCCCGCCGTGTTCGCCTGCCTGCCCGCCGCCGACCCGGACGCGCCGACCGTGCTGGTCTACGGGCACCACGACGTGCAGCCGGTCGACCCGGTCGAACAGTGGCACTACCCGCCGTTCGAGGGAACGCTGGTGGGCGAGGAGTTGTTCGGGCGCGGCGCGAGCGACGACAAAGGCCAGGTCGCCATGCACTTGCTCGGCGTCAAGGCGCACCTGGCCGCCAGAGGCACGACCCAGCCCGCCGTGACGATCAAGCTGTTCATCGAAGGCGAAGAGGAATCCGGCTCACCCAACCTCACCCGCCTGCTCGACGACCACCGCGACGACCTGGCGTCCGACCTCATCGTGTTCACCGACACCCCGCTCTACGCACGCGACGCGCCCACCGTCTGCACCGGCCAACGCGGCGTCTACGGCGCGGAGGTCGTGTTCACCGGCGGCACCTCCGACGTGCACTCCGGCCGCGCCGGCGGCAGCATCCCCAACCCCGCCACCGCGATCGCCCGCCTGGTCGCCGCCCTGCACGACGACCAGGGCCGCGTCCGCCTCCGCGACTTCTACGCGGACGTCATCGAACCCACCGAAGCCGAACGCGCCGACTACGCCACCCTGCCCTTCGACGAACAGGTGTGGCTCGCCAACTCCGGCGGCGCACAAGCCCCGTCCGGCGAACAAGGCTGGTCGACCCTCGAACGCGTCTGGGTCCGCCCGACCGCCGAGGTCAACGGCATCCAAGGCGGCTACACCGGCCCCGGCCTGAAGACGATCGTCCCCGCCGAGGCGTCGGTGAAGCTGTCGTTCCGCCTGGTACCCGACCAACGCCCGGAACAGATCGCCGACGCGCTCCGCGAATTCGTCGCCCACCACACCCCGCCCGGCCTGCGCGCGCAGATCATCCCGCGCGGCGACGGCGCACCGCCCTACGCGATGGACGTGAGCCACCCGGCAGTACAGGCGACGAAAGAAGCCCTGGAAGCCGCATTCGAGCAGCCGGTCCGCTTCAGCCGCACCGGCGGCAGCGGCCCCGCCGCACTCCTGCAAGGGTGGCTCGGCGTGCCGGTCGTGTATTTGGGCGCGACGTTGCCGGATGATCGAATCCACGCACCTGACGAACGCGTGGTCGTCCCGCTCCTGCTACGCGGCGCCGAAGCCGCCGCCCGCCTGTGGCGGCTACTCCCGGAGAGGCTGACATGATCCGCCGGTTCCACCACAGCGGCGAGCCGCTCAGCGAACGGCCGGGCCACTCGCTGGTCGGCGTGATCAGGATGCCGGACACCGTGCAGAGCCCGGTCCGCGCGATCATGAAGCGGGTGATCGGCGCACTGACCGCGCTGCTGTCGGCGGTCCTGATCGTCTACTTCGACCGCGAGGGCTACCGCGACGTCAACGACGACGGCCTGTCGTTCCTGGACGCGGTGTACTACGCGACGGTGTCGCTCTCCACCACCGGCTACGGCGACATCACGCCCGCCAGCTCGTCGGCGCGGCTGGTCAACGTCCTGGTGATCACCCCTCTCCGGGTGTTGTTCCTGATCGTCCTGGTCGGCACCACCCTGGAAGTGCTCACCGAACGCTCGCGGCAGGCGCTGCGGATCCAAAAGTGGAGGACCAAAGTGCGGGACCACGTGGTCGTCGTCGGGTACGGGACGAAAGGTCGCTCGGCGGTCAGCGCACTACTCGGAGACGGCACGGAACCGGGCTCGATCGTCGTGGTCGACACGTCCCAGCAGGCACTGGACGCGGCATCCGCCATCGGCCTGGTCACCGTCCACGGCTCCGGCACCAGCAACGACGTGCTGAGGGTGGCCGGTGCCCCCCGAGCCCGAGCCATCGTGGTGGCGGCGAACCGCGACGACACCGCCGTACTGGTAACCCTCACCGCCCGCGAACTGGCACCGAACGCCCAGGTCGTCGCCTCCGTTCGAGAACGCGAAAACGAACACCTCCTCCGCCAGTCCGGCGCGGACTCGGTCGTGGTCTCCAGCGAAACCGCAGGCAGGCTCCTCGGCATGGCCACCGCGACCCCGTCGGTCGTGGACATGGTCGAAGACCTGCTCACCCCCGACGCCGGCCTGGCGATCGCCGAACGCGACGTGGAGCCCTCCGAGATCGGCGGCTCCCCTCGCCATCTCCCGGACATCGTCCTGGGCGTAGTACGAGCAGGCACCCTCTACCGCGTAGACGCCCCGGAAGCCGACGCGGTGGAAGCAGGCGACCGCCTCCTCTACGTCAAGAAGGTCACCCCACCCAAGGAATCCTGACCCGCGTACCGACCCCGCGTACCGACCCGCTCACCGGCCCCGCTCACCGGCCCCGCGTACCGACCCGCTCACCGACTGCCGCTCACCAACTGCCGTCCAGCTCGTTCCCGGTGCCACTGCCCAGCCTTCCGACACTCCCACCCGCTCCCGGTATGCCCGAAGCATCGAACCGCGGCTGTTCTGCTTGGACTGTGGGTTGCGTACGGGTGCCGTTGGGTACGAGTGCGGTCGGCGTGGGTGAGGGCGGTGTATGCGAGGTCGGCGGGACAGCACGGCAGTAGGTGCCAGCCGGCCGCCGGGTCAGTCGGCCGGGTGTGAGTCGGCCAGCGGCAGGCGGACCTGGAAGGCCGCGCCTGGGCCGTTCGGGTCGATGGAGGTGAGTTCGCCGCCGTGGGCTCGGACCACGCCGCGGGCGATGGGGAGGCCGAGGCCCGAACCGCCGGAGCGGCGGTCCCGTGCCTCGTCCAGGCGGACCAGCCGGTCGAAGATGTGTTCCCGGTCCTCCTGAGGAACACCTGGACCGTTGTCGGTCACCACCAGCCAGGCGTAGCTGCCGACGATCGACACGCGCAGCCGCACCTGACCGGACGGGCCGGTGGCCTGCCGGGCGTTGTCGGCCAGGTTCGCCAAGACCTGCGCCAGGCGCTGTGGATCGCCTGACACGTGGGCCGACTGGCCCTCCGCCGCAATGTCGAAGTCGGGTGCGAGCAGTTGGGTACGGCCCACCTCGGCCTCGGCCAACGCGAGCAGGTCCACCCGTTCCCGGTGCAGTTCCAGGCCGGCGTCGATGCGAGCCAACGCCAGCAGGTCGTCCACGAGCCGTCCGGCTCGGCGGGACTCCCGCACCAGAAGCAGGTTCAGGCGCTCACGTTCCTCGGCGCTGCCGGTCTGCATCAGCGCCTCGGATACCGCCTGCACTCCCGCGATCGGTGTCCTCAGTTCGTGCGCCGCGTCCGCGACGAATCTCTTGGTTCGTTCCTCTGATCCCTCCAATGAGTCGAGCATGTCGTCGAACGCGGCTGCCGTCCGACCGAGTTCGTTGTCCGTACGCGACGGGTTTAGCCGATGGCCCCGCCCGCCGCGTGCGATCGACCGCGCCAACGTGGTCATCGCGTCCAACGGGGCCAACGCCCGCCGCACCACCCACACCATCGCCACCGCTGTGACGGCCAATGCGCTGAAGCCGGCCAGCAACAGCAACCTGCGCAGCCGCGCCTGCGCAACGGTGATCACCGAGGACTCCGCGTAGAGCGTCACGGTCGACCCGTCCGGCAGGTCCCGGGTGACCTTGTTGCTCACGCCATCGCTCGGCAGGTCGCCGAACACCGTGCCGTCCGGCATCACCAACCGCACCTGCACACCCCGGTTTTCCAACCGGTTCACCAGCTCCGCGCCGCGAACCCGCTGCTTGACCAGGGTCTGCGCGCTGCGGGACTTCTCCAACAGTGCCGCATCCAGGTCCCGCTGCGACTGCGACGCGAACATCGCGTCCACCACCAGCACGACGCCGACCAGGACGACCCCGAGAACACCGATCACGGAGACGGTGACCCGGCGCCGCAGGGACACCGTGCGCAGGTTCATGAGTTTTCTGCCCGCGAGTCTTCCGCCCGCAGCACGTACCCCAACCCGCGCACGGTGTGCAGCAACCGGGGACCGTGTTCCTCCAGCTTCCGGCGCAGCGCGCTGACGTGCACCTCCACCAGATTCGGGTCGTAGTCCTCGTAGCCCCACACCGCGGTCAGGATCTGCGTCTTCCCGACCACCCGCCCGCGTTGGGCGGCCAGGTATCGCAGCAGTCGCAGCTCGGTCGCGGTCAGCTCCACGGGAGCGTCCCCGCGCAGCACCACTGCCGAGTCGGCGTCCACCAGGAGATCACCGATCTGCACGGTCGACGGCGTGCGGCCCAGCCTCCGCAACACCGCGCTGACCCGTGCCACCAGCTCGGCCAGCACGAACGGCTTCACCACGTAGTCGTCCGCGCCGCGGTCGAGCCCGCGCAACCGGTCCTGCACACCGTCACGGGCCGTCAGCATGACCACGCCCGCCCCGCTGGTGCGCCGGATGACCTCCAGCAGCATGAACCCGTCCCGGCCCGGCAGCATCACGTCGAGCACCACCAGGTCAGGGCGGAACCGGGTGAGTTCGCCCTCCAGATCCCGGCCGTCCGGACGGACCTGGACCTGGAAGCCCGCGTCGCGCAGGGCCGAACTCACCGCGGCGCCGATGGCTTCCGCGTCTTCGATCACCAGCACCCTGGCAGCAGTCGACACCTCCTCATTCTGCGCGGTGGGGTCGGGCCCCGCCCGCGTCTTCAGCTTGCGCTCAGGCAATCGGTCGGACAGTGGGGGAGAAGCGGACGAATGTCACGGGTGGGCACGCTCCGGACCGGGCAGAGTCGGGAGCGAGGGCGGCGATGAACGGCCACCGGCCCACGTCAAGGGTCGGGAGCCGGTCGGAGACCGCGTTCGGCGGGAGCCGGGGATCGGGTGGTGGCGGCTCTGCGCCGCTCCGGTACTTGGTCGGGGGTTGGTTTGTGCATGGGTCCATCATCGAACAGGTGTTCGAGGATGGTCAAGATCACTTTCGGGTGATGTGGTGGGGACGAACACCCGGCCACCCCACGACAACACGACGTCCCGTCTGCCACCATCCACCCTGTGGCGGTTCGGCTGAGCCCAGTCCGATGGGCGCTGATCCTGCTGGTCATCGGACTGGCGGGAGTCGCGGCGGCGGTCGCGTTCTGGTGGCTGGGCGCGACATCCGCCGAGGTCCCACGGGTGTCGGCGACCGTCGTCACCCCGGCGTCCTGCGGCGGCGCGGACGCCTACGACCGCGTCGAACTCAAGATCGGCGACCAGACCCGCACCGCCAAGCTCGACGGCTGCGGCCACCGGGAGAAGGAAGTCCTGGAGGTCGTCGTCCCCGCCGACACCAACGGCGACTTCACCGTGCAGATGGCGACCAGCGCCCCGGCCATCGCGCCGTTCGGCACCCGCCTCGCCGCCATGCTCGTGTGCCTGAGCGGCCTCGCCGGCGGGCTGTACGCCCACCTGCTCGGCAGACCGACTCAGCCCACGGCCTCCGCCGAAGCCGTGTAGGTGTTGCACGACGTCGTCACGCCCGACGTGAACCCGAAAGACGCCCACTCGGCCTGGTTCTCCGGAGTGCCGTGCGCGTTCTTGTCCGCGGGCTCCTCCATGGCGTACTGGAAGTCGTCCGCCGCGGCCTGCGCCAGGTCGGGACCGATCGACGCGGCCACCGTCGTCAGGAACATCCCCGCGAAGCAGTTGGCCTGCAACTCGATCCGGCGGGACATCTCCAACCCAGCCGGTGTGCCCTCGCCCGCGTCGACGATCTTCCCGTCCGCCGCACGCAGAATCCCGCTCAACGCCTGGATGTGGTGCCCGTACTCGTGCGCCAACGTCGCCAGATGCGTCCCCGGATGGTCACCGCCGCCGTTGTCGCGCAACCGGGTCGTAGGCATGTGGATGGTCCGATTGCGCCCGCAGTAGTACGCGACCGCTTCGTTCTCGTCCGGAGCCGGGCCGCACGGACCGTCCGTCAGATCCGGCGACGCGTCCAGCTTCGGCGACTCGAACGGCAGGTTGACCTGCGCCAATGCCGGCTGCCACGCCTGATCGAGGCACGCGACCCCGGCCGTGTAGTAGGCCGCGAGCTCCGAGTCGGACACCCCGAACTCGGGCAACGCGCACGTCACGCGGCTCAGCGGGACCGGCGAGGTCAGCAGCGGGTGGTCCACCAGCCGGTGCACGGCGCGTGGCCTCGGCGGCTCGGTGGGCGTCGCGGGCACCGGCACGTTGGCCGCCGCCACGGGCCGGCCACTGATCCGCTGGTTGATGTCCACCTGGGTGACCAGGCCGAGACCCAGCACGCACAAAACGATCAACGAGAACACGCCGATGAGCACGATCGGGTTGTTCTTGGGCTCTTCGGGCGTGTGCACGGTCCTCCAGTCGGGTCAGCTGACGTCCGCCGCGCTCGCGAGCCAAGTGTTGCACGCGCTCGTCTCGTTGTTCTTGAACCCGTGGTTGACCCAGGCGGAATTGCGCTCGGGAGCGCCGTGGTCCCGGTTGGGGTAGATCGGGTAGTCACCCCGGTTGCCCGCGTCGGTCAGCGCCACGGAGATCACGTCGCCGGGCACCGCTCCGTGCGACAGCGGGGCCAACGTCATGCCGCCGAAGCAGGTCGCCTGGAGCTCCTTGCGCCGGTTGAGGTCCAGACCCGCCTCGGTGTCCCAGCCGCCCTTCTCGTACTGGGCCTGGCTGGACGCCCGCAGGATGCCCGAAAGCCACTGGATGTGGTGGCCGTACTCGTGCGCCAACTGGCCGAGGTACTTGCCCGGGTGGTTGGGGTTCGCCGCGCCCTGCTCGTTCGCGTAGTGGGTCGGCGTCCAGAAGATGGTTCCTTCGCAGTACAAGGCGGTGCGGTCGGGGCCCATGGAACCGCACGTGTTGGTGATCTGCGAGGTCACCATGACCAACTCGACCGGCTGGTAAGGCAGGTTCGCCTTCTGGAACGACGGCTTCCACATCGCCTCGATGCACGGCAGCGCGGCGCGCAGGAACTGGTCCTGTCCGTCGGGCGAGTAGTCCATGCCCGGCAGCGGGCAGCCTTCGATGTCGAACGCGCCCAGGCCCGCGCCGTGGATCGGGTTGTCCCCGAGGGTGATCACGGCCTTCGGGCCGGCCTTGGTCGAACTCGTCGACGTGGGGCGCGTGCTCGTGGCGGCGGTCGTCGTGGTGGTTTCGGTCGTGGTGGTCGTTGCGTCGTATGTGTACGTATAGCTGGAGTAGCCCGAATAGCCGGAATCGCTCGCGGTCTTACGTTTGCTGGTCGCGACCATGATCCCCACGGCTGCGATACCGAGGACGACGACTCCGATGATCACGCCCGCGATAAGGGGACCGTTGCTCTTCCTACGGGGCATCGGCGGGTAAGAAGGCTGCCCGGGACCCCATCCGGGCTGCGGACCCCAGTTCGCGGGTGGCGGCTGCGGCGCGGCCATCGGCGGCGGCATCCCCGGAGGCGGCTGCTGCTGCCACGGCTGGGCGGGCGGCATCTGCTGCTGCGGTGGCTGGGTTGGCCATGGACGGGTCGGCTGAGGGTTCAACGGAGCGGGCGCGGGCGGTGGCCCAACCGGTCGAGGTGGCGGCCAGCCACCCGGCGGTGGTGGTTGCGTCATCGCTGGTGATCCCCCATATCGCGGATGCCCGAATCAGCACTGAAGCATAGGCGGACTCCGCTATTCTCCGCGGCCGTGTTGAAAAACTGGGGAGCAGCGGTCCTCTGCGCCGTCACGCTGTGCTCGGTCGCCGGCACCGCGTCGGCGCAGCCGAGCAGTCCGGTCGGACTGCCCGGCACGGTCGGAGCCGACGTGCGCCTCAAGTTGGAGCGCGACGGCAAGCTCTCCGTGACGGAGGTCGTCACCGTCCCCGAAGGAAGGACCGCCAAGCGGGTGGTTCCGTTGCGCATCGCGGTCAGCGACAACCGCGACCGCGTGTTCGAGGTCGGCGACACCGCCGTCGACGGCAAGGGCACCGCGACGGCGTCCGCCGACGAGTTGACCATCGCGCTGGAGGCGGGCACCTCGGTCGTGACGTACTCCGTGGTCGGCACGGTCGCCAAGATCGGTGACGCGCTGGAGCTGCGGTGGCAGCCGGCGAGCGGCTGGGACACCCCGCTGGACTCGGTGAAGGTCTCGGTCATCACGCCGGATGCCCCCAAGTCGGTGAACTGCCTCGCCGGCCCGCCGGGCACGTCCGCGCCGTGCACGACCGCGGAGCTGGGCGACGGCCGTGGTGTGCGGGCCACCGAGATCGGCCTTTCCGCAGGTGAGCGTATCGACGTGGCGGTCGGGTTGCAGAACGGCGCGGCACCCGCCAACGCCCGGATCGAGGAGACGTCGGGGCTCGCGGCGGCCTTCGCGCTGACCCCCGCGACCGGAGCGGGGCT
This sequence comes from uncultured Saccharothrix sp., assembly GCA_965995405.1. GTDB lineage: Bacteria > Actinomycetota > Actinomycetes > Mycobacteriales > Pseudonocardiaceae > Actinosynnema. The sequence goes on along the minus strand of CBHFOL010000032.1, from coordinate 16,779 downwards.
GGGCGGCCTCCTGGTGCTGCTGCTGGGCGGGGTGGCGCTGCTCTGGTACCTGCGCGGTCGGGACACGCGGGCGTTGGCCTCCGAGGTCGGACCGGTGAACGTGCTGGTGCCCGACGGTTCCGGACGAGTGGTGTTCGCGTCACCCGACGGGGTGCTGCCGGGCCAGGTCGGAACCGTGGTGGACGAGCACGTCGACGTCGTGGACGTGACGGCGACGATCGTGGACCTCGCGGTGCGGAACTACCTGTGGATCGAGGAGGTCGGCGAACTCGACTGGCGGTTCGTCCGGCGAAACCCGGCGGACCAGGCGCTGTCCGGCTACGAGCGGGCCGTGTACGCGTCGATCCTGCCGGACGGAGTGAACGCCGTGCTGCTGTCCGATCTGCGTGGCCGGCGGATCGACCTCACGAAGGTCCGTGACGAGCTGTACGCCGATGTCGTGGCGAAGAACTGGTTCGTGCGGCGGCCGGACGCCGAGCGCAGTCTGTGGTGGTGGGTCGGCATCGGCCTGGTCGCGCTGGGCGTGCTGGCGACCGTGGGGCTGGCGCTGCTCACCGGGCCCGCATTGTTCGGGGTGGTGGTCGTGGTCGGAGGTGTCGCGTTGGCGCTGGGCGCGCGGTCGATGCCCGCGCGGACCAGGCGGGGCAGCGCGCTCTTGGAGCACGTGCGCGGGCTGCGCGGGTATCTGGTCTCGGCGACGCCCAACGACATCCCCGAGGCCGATCGGGAGATGGTGTTCTCGCGGTCGCTGCCTTACGCGGTCGTGTTGGGCGAGACGGAGCGTTGGCTCGGCGCGTTCACCGGGGGAAAGTCCGGGCTGTACTGGTACGGGCAGGTCGAGCAGGGCGGTGACCTGCTGCGATTCGCGCACCGGTTCCCGGCTTTCCTGGGTGCGGTGGACGGCGTGCTGGCCCAGGCCGGGCACCTGCGATCGCTCCACAGCTGACCTTTCACCCGATCGTGATCTTGCTTTTTCTCGAACTCCTGTTCGATGATTGACGAGTCCGGCCACCGGCTCTGAGGGCAGCAGACGGGTGGGCGGAGGTGTTCGTCGGCGTCCCGGTGGGTGGGCTCGGGTCCGGTTCGCGCTGAGCTGACAGGACCATTGCTCCGGGCAGGCCACCTGTGGGTCCGACCGGGCCGCAAACCCGTAGGCTGCGTCCATGGCGCTACCCGAACTGCACAGGTTCACGCTTCCCAACGGCCTGCGGGTGGTGCTCGCCCCAGACCCGAGCGCCCCGGTCGTCGGGGTCAGCGTGCACTACGACGTGGGATTCCGCTCGGAGCCGGAAGGCCGGACAGGGTTCGCGCACCTGTTCGAGCACCTCATGTTCCAGGGCAGTGAGAGCTTGGAGAAGCTCGCGCACTTCCGGCACGTGCAGTCCTCGGGCGGCACGTTCAACGGGTCGACCCACCCCGACTACACCGACTACTACCAGGTGCTCCCGTCCGCCGCGCTGGAGCGGGCGCTGTTCCTGGAGGCGGACCGCATGCGGGCGCCGAAGCTGACCGAAGAGAACCTGCGGAATCAAATCGACGTGGTGAAGGAGGAAATCCGACTCAACGTGCTCAACCGGCCGTACGGCGGGTTCCCCTGGATCCTGCTGCCGCCGGTCCTGTTCCAGACCTTCCCGAACGCCCACAACGGCTACGGAGACTTCACCGACCTGGAGAACGCGACGGTCGACGACTGCGCGGCGTTCTTCGACACGTACTACGCGCCGGGGAACGCGGTGCTGACCGTCGCGGGCGATTTCGAGCCCGAGGTCGCCAAGGGGTTGGTGGAGAAGCACTTCGGGGACGTGCCCGCGCGTCCCGTGCCGGTGCGGCCCTCGTTCGCGGAAGCGCCGCCGAAGGGTGAGCTGCGCGCCGAGCACTCGGACAAGCACGCGCCGATGCCCGCCATCGCGTTGGGATACCGCATCCCGGACCCGGTGAGCGAGGTGGAGGGCTACCTGTCCTACCTGGTGCTCGCGGGCGTGCTCACCGACGGCGACGGGTCGCGGCTCCAGCAGCGGCTGGTGCACCAGGACGCGATCGTGGTCGACGTCGGCGCCGGGTGCGGGCTCTTCGGTCCGCTGGAGGCGCGCGACCCGGACACGTTCAGCGTCACCGCGATCCACCCGCCGGACGTCACGTCCGAGCAGGTGATCGCGGCGGTGGACGAGGAGCTTCTGCGGCTGGCCGAGGAAGGGCCGACGGAGCAGGAACTGGCGAAGGTCACCGCGCGGTGGGTGTCGACCATGCACCGCGAGCACGACCGGCTGACCAGCCGCACGCTCGGGCTGGGTTCGGCGGAGCTGCTGTTCGGGCGCGCCGAGCTGCTGTACGAGCTGCCGGAGAAGCTGGCCGCGATCACCACCGACGAGGTCGCCGCAGCCGCCAAGGCGCTGCGGCCGGACTCGCGGGCCGTGCTGGTCCTCAACCCCGCCGGCGCCGACGCCGGTGCCGCATCTGACAACGGAGGTAACGAGTGAGCGCCCCGACGACGCACCGCAGCGCCGAGGAGATCGGTCGCACGGAGTTGGGGCCGCGTCCACTCCCGGAGCTGGGTGGGCAACGGGCCGCCGCGGACCTGTCGACGGTGGACACCGAGCTGGCCAACGGGCTGCGGGTGATCGCGGTGCGCCGGCCGTCGGTGCCGCTGGTGGAGGTGCGGCTGCGGATCCCGTTCGGGGACCCGGCGTCCTCCAGCGTCGGCTCCGCGCACGCGGCGCGGGCCGAGGTGCTCGCCAACACGGTCCTCACCGGCACCGCCAAGCGGAGCCGGGTGGAGGTGGACACCGAGCTGGCGCTCGTCGGCGGCGAGCTGGACGCGGTGGTGGACCCGGAGCGGTTGGCGTTCTCCGGCAATGCGCTGGTGTCCGGGCTGGACACCGTGCTGGACGTGCTGCGGGACGCGCTGACCGGTGCGACCTACCCGGCCGAGGAAGTGGAGCGGGAGCGGGCGCGGCTGGTCGAGCGGATCCGGCTGGCGCGGTCGCAGCCGAACGTGATCGCGCGGGAGGCGTTGCAGCGGCACCTGTACGGGGACCACCCGTTCGCCAAGGAGATGCCGGAGGCCGAGGAGGTCGCGGCGGTCACCCGGGACGACGTGCTGGCGCTGCACGCGTCGTCCGTGCTGCCGCGCGGTTCGGTGCTGGTGGTCGTCGGCGACATCGAGCCGGATGCCGCCGTGCGGGCCGTGGAGGGCGCGCTCGGCGGGTGGACCGGCGAGGGCACCGCGGTGTCGTTGCGGCCGTTGCCGGTCGTGCGGGGCGGGGACGTGCTGCTGGTGCACCGGGCCGGTGCGGTGCAGTCGCAGATCCGGCTGGCCGGGCGCGGAATCGTGCGGACCGACCCGCGGTACCCGGCGTTGCAGATCGCGAACCTCGTGTTCGGCGGGTTCTTCTCCTCGCGGTTGGTGGAGAACATCCGCGAGGACAAGGGCTACACCTACAGCGCGCGGTCGCATCCGGAGTTCACGCCGGAGGGCGCGACGCTGCTGGTGGACGCGGACACGGCGAGCGCGGTCACCGCTGCCGCGCTGCTGGAGACCCGGTACGAGCTGGGGCGGCTCGGCCTGGTGCCGCCGACCGAGTCCGAGGTGGACACGGCGCGGCGGTACGCCATCGGGTCGCTGCTGACCGCGACGTCGTCGCAGGGTGGGCTGGCGTCGTTCCTGGTGAACCTCGCCGGGCTGGGTCTGGGGCTGGAGTGGTTCACCGGGCACCCGGACCGGCTGGCGGCGGTCACCGTGGAGGAGGTCGCCGCGGCGGCGTTGGAGTTCTTCGCGCCCAGTGCGTTCACCGGAGTGCTGGTCGGTGACGCGGAGCTGCTCGCGCCGCAGCTGCGTTCGCTGGGAGGTGTCACCCTGCCGTGAGCTTCGAGCTGGTGGAGCTGCCGGCTCTGTCGCGGTTCACCGTGGACCGGCAGGAGCCGTTGCGCGGGGATGTGGAGCGGATCGCCCAGTTGTGGCCGAAGGCGCGGGTGATCACGGTCGACGCGCACGGGCGGACATTGGTCGCCGACCGGGCTTCGCGCCTGGTCGACCGACCCGCCACCGAGTTCGGTGACGGGCCGCCGGACGGTGCGGTGCTGCTCGGCGAGCAGGACGGTGTCGCGTACTGGGCGGTTCCGCTGGGCGAGGGCGAGTCCGGTGAGGCACAGTCCGGTGTGGCTGCTCCGTCCGGTCGGGCCTGGCTCGCGGCCGAGCCGTCCGACGAGCCGCAGTGGCTCGACCTGCGGGCGTGCGGTGCGTTGTTGGACGACACGGGCGCGGGGTTGTTCACGTCGGCGGTCGCGTTGTTCCACTGGCATCGGACGGCGAGGTTCTGCGCCGTGTGCGGCGGTGGCAAGGAAGCCGTCAAGTCCGGGTGGGCGCGGGTGTGTGCGGAGTGCGGGCGCGAGGAGTACCCGCGCACCGACGCCGCGGTGATCTGCCTGGTGCACGACGGTGCCGACCGGGTGCTGCTCGCGCGTGGCGAGGGGTGGCCGGAGGGGCGGTACTCGGTGCTGGCCGGGTTCGTCGAGGCGGGCGAGTCGCTGGAGGCTTGTGTCGCGCGGGAGATCGTGGAGGAGGTGGGTGTCGTGGTGAACGACATCCGCTACCTCGGCAGTCAGCCGTGGCCGTTCCCCCGGTCGTTGATGGTCGGGTTCGAGGCGGTCGGCGATCCGAACGAGCCGTTGCGGCTCGCCGACGGCGAGATCGCCCAGGCCAAGTGGGTCACGCGGGCCGAGGTTCGGCAGGCGCTGGAGGTGCCGGGCAGTGTGCCGGACCTGCTGCTCGCGCCGGGCGCGTCCATCGCGTACCGGATGATCCAGTCGTGGGCGGCCATCGGGTAGCACCGGCATGGCCCAGTGTGGCGGGGCTGGGCTGCGGGTGGTTGCGGTGGTCTGGCGGTGAGTGGTGTTTGGACTTGGGCTGTCGGGCCTGCGCCTGGGTGGTACAGGCCCGACGGTCACTGGTTCGTGGACTGGGTGGGGCCTTCGGGCGGGGTTGGGTCGGTGTTGGTCCGGGTGGGGTGTAGGAGTTCCGGCCAGGGCTGGGATTCCGCGACGTCGGCGTAGGTGCGCCAGGTGATTTCGGGCAGCGCCGCGTGTAGTGCTTCGAGGTCGATGTCGGTGCCGACCTCGCTGAAGTAGCAGAACATCATGGCGAGGTCGGACGAGTGGCGTTCCACCACCTCCAGCGGTGGGCGGTGGTGGCGGATCGGGGCGCCGATGGCTTTGGCGAGGGTTTCCGCCATTTGGGTCGGGGTCAGGGTTTCACCGGCCAGGTCCAGGCGGGTGTTGGTGAAGCGAGACGGCTGGGTCAGGGCCAGTGCTGCCACGGCTGCGATGTCGGTTACCGCGATCAGGTGCAGCGGGCGGTCGGAGGGCATCGGCAGGCCGAGGATTCCTTGACGTAGGCCGCTGATCGTCCAGTCGCCGAACTTGTCGTCGATGAACGCTGCCGGGCCGAGGACGGTCCAGCGGGTGCCGCTGCTGGTCAGGTGTTCTTCGATGCGCTGTTTGCTGTCGAAGTGCGGGATGCCGGTGCTGCGGTCGGCGTTGCAGGCTGACGTGAACACGATGTGGTCGACCTCGTGTGCGGCGTCGATGAGTGCGATGCCTTGGCGTGTCTCGGTTTCCGGATCGGTGCCGAACGGGGTCGTCACAGCGAACACCGAGCGGACGCCGTGCAGTGCCGCTTTGAGGCTCGTGGGGTCGTCGAAGTCGCCGTGGACGACTTCGGCTCCGGCTTGTCGGAGTTGTTGTGCCGCGGGGCTTCTCGGGTTTCGGGTGAGTGCGCGGACGGGGTGGCCGCGGTCCAGGAGGAGGTGGGCCAGTGCGCCGCCTTGGGCTCCGGTCGCGCCGGTCACCAGGGTCAGTTCCATGGGCAAAGGTTGACACTGAAAATGTTCTGAAGTCAAGTCACTTTGCTAGGGTGTGGCTGTGAACCGGTACGAGGCGAGTGACGCGCTGTTGGCCTGGCTCTACACGCAGCAGGGTGTGGATGCGGTGCGGGTCGCGATGGGGGAGCGGGTCGAGGCGGCTGCGGGCTGTTCGCTGTCGGAACACGAGGCGCTGTACCGGATCGACATGAACGGGCGGCTGCCGATGTCCGAGCTGTCCGAACTGCTCGCGGTGAGCCCCAGCGGGGTGACGCGGCTGGTGGAACGGCTGGTGCGGCGCGGGTGGGTGGAGCGTTCGCAGCCGCCGGACAACCGGCGGGTGGTGTACGCGGCGCTCACCGACGAAGGGCGGCGGGTGCTCAGGTCGACCACCGGGCCCACGTATCGGGCGGCGGTGGCGGAGGAGTTCGCCGGGGCGTTGAGCGATCGGGACATTGCCGATCTCAAGCGGATCGGGCGGAAGCTGCTTGAGGCGCATGGGAAGTGGGACGCGCAGCGGTTTGCGCCCAACTGACCGTTCGGCCGAGCTTGCGGTTCGAGCCGAGTCGGTGGGTCGCGCCCGGCGGGCGTGCGGTGGGTGTGGTTGCTTGAGTGGGCGGGTCAGGGGTCGATTCGGTCCAGGGCCGCGCCGTCCCAGGTGGTTTGGGTGCAGGCGACGCCTCGGCCGTTCTTGGGGCGTAGCACGTCGTAGATGTGCATTCGGGGGATCTTGTCCGAGACGCCCCAGCCGCTTGGCCAGGTGATGACCCAGTCCATGTCCAGGTCCACCAGGAGGCCCAGCATTCGCGCGATGGTGGGGTCGTCCAGGCGCTCGAACGCCTCGTCCAGCAGCACCAGGCGCAGCGGGGAGAAGTCGTCGCTTACCGCGTCGTAGAACGATGCCGCAGCCGCGAACAGCGTCACGTATGAGATCAGGCGGGTTTCGCCGGACGACAGTTGGCGCAATCGGCGTTCGCGGGGATTGCCGTCCGGACCGGTGTCGGCGACGGTCACCGTGAACTGGTGCCACGTCCGGTAGTCCAGGGCGCGGGACAGGATTTCGGCATAGCTGCCGGAGTGGGAGTCGCGTTCCGCTTCGATGCGTTCGGTGAAGACCCTGCGCAGGACGGCGTCCTGTTCCGGGTTGCGGTCCGCGTAGGGCAGGCGGACCAGGGCCAGCGCGTCGCGGGTTTCCTCTTCCAGCGCGGCCGACGGCTTCCAGGACAACTTCACATGCACGCCCTGGCTGGAACGCGCCCGGCCCAGGACCTCGTTCATGCGCTTGCACAGGTCCTCGGCCACGGCGATCTGGCCGCGCAGCCATTCCGCCAGGTCGCGGATCAGGTAGTCGGCGAAGATGTTCTGGTAGCGCTCGTCGAGGAATCCTCGTTGCTCGGCCAGTTTCTCCGTCACCTGACGGGCCGCGACGGCCACTGGGCGCGCGCCTTCCTCGCCGGTCACGGTGACGGTGAGGAGTCCCTCGTGTTGCTCGGCGGCGATGTCGTGGCTGCCCGCCAGCGCCGTCTGCAACGCCTGGAGCTTGGTGATCACGGTCGCCTCGCCCGCGCCACGCCGGTCCGACAACGTCAGCGCGGCACGGACCGACTCGACGTCCTCCGGCACGTCCGGCAGCGCCGCCACCAGCACGCCGGGAGCCTGGATGGTGGCCTTGAACTGCTCGACCGCCCGCACCTTCGAGTCCTGCGCCGCGGTGAGCTGTTCGGCCGCGGTGTCCAGTTGCGCGGTCAGTTTCGCGGCCTGTTCGCGTGCGGACGTCACCCGTTCGCGGACGCCTTTCAGCTCGGCGCGCATCTCGCGGCGGGAACGTTCGGCGGCGGACAGTTGGTCGGCGATCTCCCGCGCCTCACCGCCGATCGCGTCGGTCAGCTCGGCCAGCGTGCCCGCCTGCGTCGCGTAGTCCACGCACCTCGCCTCGGCGTCGGACTCGGCGGCCACCCGGTCGTCCACCGCCGAGTGGTAGCGGTGTGCGGCGTCGGTGAGGTCCGTGACGGTCGACTGGCATTGACGGCGCAGCACGTCGCCCAGGCGGTCGGCGGTGCGTTGGGCTTCGGCGGCGGCGCTCTGGGCTTGGCGGAGGCCCTCGGTGGTTGCGGGGAGGCCCGCGTCGCCTGCCTGACGCACGACTTCCGCTTGTGCCGCCTCGCCTCGGGCGTGTGCGGTGTCCAGTTCGGTGCGGAGTTCCTCGGCACGGCGGGTCGCGCGGTCCGCCGATTCCTGGGCGGCTTGGAGTCGGCCGTGCTTGGCGGCCAGTTCGCGGTCGGCCGGGAAGCGGTTGAGGTGGGATTCCCACTGTTCGACCAGGCCGTGGGCGGCGGCCAGTTCGGCTTCCGCTTTGCCGAGTTCGGTGCGGAGGGCGGCCAGCTCGTCCTCCAACTCGGCGATGCGGCGCCGGCGTGCCGCCTCGCGGGCTCCCGCGCCGATGAACTCGGCCGCGTCCTTGTGCCACGCGCCGGTCAGCACGCCCGCCTGCCAGTGGCCGTCCGGGGTGACGCCGAACGTGCCTTCGCCCAGCGACACCGATGCCAGCAGGGACGCCACGACCTGGGCGGACACCGGGGAACTCGGCTCCACCGCCGGGACCAGCACCGACGCCAGGGACGGCCCGGTCACCGGCTCGCCGGGCACGGCCTGCACGCCCCGCCGCTCGCCGGTGTGTGCCGCGTTGTCCGCCGGGACGGGGGTGGTGGCATCGCCTGCCGGGACGTTGCCGGCGGGCGCGTCGGCCTGTGCGGTGGTGACCGACCCCGAGGCGGTCACCCAGGCGTCCAGCAGGCCGGACGCCTCCAGAGCGGCTTCCAGACCGGCCCGCTGTGCGCCGTCCACGTCCGGCTGGAAGTCCACCAGGCGGTAGAACGGGGAACCGGTGGCCGGGTCGCGGTCGGGCAGGGTGAACCGGCCGCGTTCCGGGGTCCGTGCGGTGCCCGAACGCAGGCCGGCCAGTTCGGCGTCCAGCGCGTCGATCGCGCCGTGCAGGTCGCCGCGCCGCACTGTCACGCCGTGCGCGGCCTCCCGGGCCGCGGTGACCAGCGGACCGAGCCACTCGCGGGCCGCCGACGTCAGCGCCCGCGCGCCCGCCGGGTCGACGGTCGTGGGCAGCGCCAACCCCGTCTCGGGCCGCGCCGGTCCGGACTCCTGCCAGTCGCGCACCTCGTCCAGCCACGCCAACGCGACCTCGGCGAGTTCCTGCGCCTCCTGGTTGCGCAACGCCGCCGACTCGGTCGCCGTCTGCTGCGCGTCCCGCGCGGTCTGCCGCAGCGCGTCCACCTTGCGCTGCGCCGCCTCCCACTGGCCCGCCTGCTGGTGCAGCGCCAACGCCAACGCGCCGCGCTGACGCGCCAGCGACGCGATGTCCGCCGTGCGCGCGACCGCCGGCTCCAGGTCCAGATCCGCCGACGGCGGCGGCACGCGGCGTTCGATGGGCAGCGGCTCGCCTTCCGGGTCCGGTTTCGCCCGCACGGACTCGGTGCGCACCTCGGCGTCCACCACGGACACCCGGGGCACGTCCGGAACCAGCGCCGTGTCCAGCCCCGCCACCCTCAGGTGGTGGCGCAGCGGCTCGACCAGCTCGTCGGCCGAGCCCAGGTCCTCGGCCAACCTGCGCAGCAGCCGCAGCACGCCGTCGACCGCGCCGTCCTCCTGCAACCGCTGCTTGTTCGCCATGTCCAGCGCCGCGATCGCCGACGAACGCTTCTCCTCGACCAGCTTCTCCCGCGTCTGGAGGTCTTGCAGGTCGCGGAACGCCGGCAGCTCCTTCAACGCGCCGATGGTCTCCTCGGCCTGCTGCTCACCTGCCTCCAACGAGGTCAGGGTGTGCTCCGCCGACGCACGTTCCGCCATCGTCTCGGACAGCCCCGCCGACAGCTTCGCCGACGCACGCTCCAGCCTGCGCACCCCGTCCTCGGCCGCGCCGAGCCGTTCCGCCGACGCACGCAGCCCGCCGAACGCGTAGTCCGCGTACGTCTTCAGGAACGTCCCCAGCGCCGCGTCCGCCGACGACAGCCGGACGATGTTCTCCCGGATCGACTCCAGGTCGTCGAACGACGTCGCCAGCTGCTCCACCATCGTCTGGTCCAGCGGCGGCAGCGCGTCGGACAGGATCTGCTCCAGCTGCCCTTCCAGCACCTTCAGACCGACGTCCGGGTTGCGCAGCGTCCGTTGCAGGTGCAGCAGGTCGCCATACCGCGCACCCGGCACGCCGTACACGGTCTCGGCGATCTTCGCCCGGAACGCCGCCTCCTCCAGCACGCAGTCCGCGCCGATCAGGTCACGCAGCTGCGCCGGTCCCAGCGGTGTCCGCTCCGCGCCGACCAGCTGGACGTCGTGCCCGACGCGTTCGGGTGTGACGAACCGCCACGAGTCGGTGATCGCCTGGGACGTCTTGGACGCCTTCACCCCCAACCCGCAGGTCAGGTACTCGTCGTCGCCGCGCACCAGCTCGATCCAGGCGTACCCGATCCGGTTGGGGCCGCCGTCGTAGTCGTCCAGCATCAGCCGGCGCAGGCTGACCGTGTCGAAGCCTTTCGACCCGACCTGGCGCAGGTCGCCGTCCAGGCACAGCGGCAGCAGCAGTTCCAGCGTGCGCGACTTGCCGGAGCCGTTGGTGCCCTGGAAGATCGCGCGGCCACCGGAGAAGTCGAACGTCTGCTCGGTGTACTGCCAGATGTTGACGATGCCGCCTCGGTGCAGCCGCCACCTGTTCACGCGTTCTCCTTGTCATGCGGGACACCCGCACCCGGTCGGCCGTGGCGTGCGGGAACAGCGTCGCACGCCCCGTCCTCCGAGGTATCGAACAGCGACCAACCGGGCACCTCGGGCACCTCTATCGGTTGCTCAACTTCACGTTCCGGGTCGCCGTCGGGCATCGGTATCCAGCGGTGCGCGGCGGCGTTCAGCAGCCAACCATCCTCTGTGGACACCGCCAAACCCATGCGCCGCAACAGCTCCAGCACCTCGTCGGCCAGGCTTTCCAAGTCGTCGGTGAACTGCTTGGACCACGCCGCCGGGTAGTCCTCCACCAGCCGCGAGCACACTTCAACCAGCTTCACGCGTTCCACCGGGTGTCTGGTCCCGACGGGTTCGTCCGAAAGCAACTCCGGCAACGCAAGCAAAGCGATCCGGGCCACCGTGGACGTCCCAGGGAAGTACAGGTCCGTCAGGTAGTCCTCGGGATCGGCGGCCAGCACGCCCTCGGCGCGGGACTCCGTGTACAGCCCGAACGACGTCTCCAGCAGCACGGACTCCTTGCGCTGGTTGCGCCGCAGCCACTCGGCCTGCTCGGCGGGCAGGTCCGCGTACAGCACCACCGGGTTCTCCACCAGCTTCCGCCGCACCGCGTGCTCCACGCCGCGCGGACCCGGCCGGGCGGCCAGCTCCACCAGCCGGTCCGGCGACGACGCCTCCGCCACCGGTCCGGTCAGCAACTGCCCCAGCAGGTCGGTGTCCACGGTGATCAGGGCCTCGGTCTGCATGTCGACGGTGCCCTCGGTCTCGTGCAGCACGCCCAGCGACACCAGGTGCCGCAACGCGGCCGTCAACGCCCGCCGGTCCACCACGTCGTCCACCACGTCGAGCCCCGCCTCCACAGCCGCCGCGCGGATGTCGGACACCAGCCGGGACAGCAGCGTCTGCCGCCCGATGCCGGTCAGCACGGCCATGGTCAGCGCCACGTACGCGTAGCCGCGCGGTGACAGGCCCAGCACGCCGCGCGAGTCGTCCGGACCGGGACCGGCCTTGTACAGGCGGGCGAACCGGCGTTCCACCACCAGCCGGTATCCCAACTGCCGGGCGAACAGGTCCTGCAACGCGAACCGGTGCCGGTACACCAGGGCCACCAGTTCGCCGTCCGGACCGTCGGCGCGCAGCAGGGGACGGCGCAGCAGGGTACGGGCGCAGCGCACCACGTTCGCGGCGTCGATGTCGGAGAGGTCGTCGAACATCAGTCGAGCACCAGCGTCGAGTCGTGCAGCGTCAACGTGCCCGCGTGCGAGTGGATCCGGGTGGCCTGGCCGGGGGTGTTGGCCACGGTCACGCGCAGGCCGCGCACCGGGTCGGTCGCCGAACCGGAGTCGGCGGCGGTGTCGCGCTGCGCCATGGCCAGCGTCAGCAGCTCGCACAGCACGCCGAGCGCCTCACCGGACAGCCTCGTGGTGGCCAGCCGCGGCGCGGCGGCGGCGAGTTCGGCCACCGACGCGGCGCGACGCTCGTCCGCCTCCCGGGCCTCGGCGAGCAGCGACTGCTCGGTCATCGGGTCGTCCAGGATCTTCGACGTGCGCCCGCGTGCGCCCCGGTCGCCTCGGCTGCGGACGCTGACCGGCACGTCGTGCACCGGGCCGTCGCGCCACGAGGTGCGCTCGTTGTCGCTGTCGTGCTCCGGGGCGGGGGACAGGTGGCGGGCCGAGTAGAGGCCGAACGCCGCCGCGTACAGCTCGTGCGCCCGGGCCCGGGTCCCGCCGTCGAACCACGCGGCCAGCTTCAGCAGTTCGGCGCGGCGGCTCGGCAGCAGCCCGCCGCCGGACGTGGCCCGCTTCACGCTGGCCAGCAGGGAGCCGATGGCCCGGGCGGTCGCGTCCCGCAGCGCGGTCACCTGACTGGGGCGGCCCGGACGGTCCACGAACCAGTCGGTCAGCTCCTGCCAGTCCTCGGCGGACCGGCCGCGCGCCCGTTCCACCCGGTCGCCCAGGTCGGCGCGGCCCAGGAGTCGCAGCAGCTCGGCGCGGGCCGAGTTCAGGCCGGCCAGGGTTTCGGCGATGGCGGGGGTGTGCCGGAGCACGTCCTCCACCACCATCTGGATGTACTCGACCAGCAGGTTCCGGAACCCGGAGATCTCCTCGGGGGCCAGGTGGTGCCGGGTGACGACCTGGCCGAGGTAGGCGTAGAAGTCGCGGACCGTGGCGGCCAGTTCGGCGTGCTGGAGGAACAGCGTGGTGACCTGCTCGGCGAGCACTTCGCGCGGGCGGCGGTTCTCGCTGAGCAGGGCCTCGGACAGGGTGCGTCCCAGCTGGACGAGACCACGCTCCACGGCGGGCAGCAGCTCGCGGGACACCTCACGGGCGCCTTCCGGGACGCGCAGCAGCTCGTCCACGTCCCGCTGGACCCGGACGGCGAGCTTGGACACCTGGTAGCGCACGCTGCCGTGCTGGAACTCGGCGATGCTGGACGCCACCACCTCGCGTCGGCCCTGCACCAGGTTGCCCCACTCGACCAGCTGCTTCAGCCGGTTGATCACGTTCTCGATGCGCGACTCGCCCGGCTCGACCCGGCCCTCCCGCTCCGCGCCGGCCAGCGCGCCCGCCACCTCGCCCGCCGACAGGTCGGCCAGCAACGTGGACGTGAACAGCCGCATGATCGCCAGGTACGTGCGCTGGTGGTCGCGCGCGTCCAGGTACGCGTAGAGCTTCAAGCGGGCCGGTTCCACGGGTGGCACCCTAATGCGGGCTACCGACAGTCGCGGGATACCGTGCCGGTGTGAGTGTGGGACGTGCGGTCGGGTTGTTGCTGGGCGTGGCCGCCGACGCGGTGTTCGGGGACCCCCGCAAGTATCACCCGGTAGCGGGATTCGGCCGGGTGGCCGCCGCTGTCGAACGCAAGATCTATCGCGACCACCAGGCGGCCGGTGCCGTGCACACCGCGACGCTGGTCGGCGGCACGGTTCTGGTCGGCGTGCTCGTGGAACGGCTCGGGAAGGGCCGGCCGGTGGTGCAGGCGCTGACCACGGCCGCCGCGACCTGGGCCGTGCTCGGCGGGTCGTCGCTGGCCGACGAGGGTGCGGCCATGGGGCGTGAGCTGGACGGCGGGGACGTCGAGGCCGCTCGGCGGCGGCTGCCGAATTTGTGTGGGCGCGAGCCGTCCCGGCTGGACACGATGGGGCTGGCCAAGGCGACCGTCGAGTCCGTGGCGGAGAACACGTCGGACGCGGTGGTCGCGCCGTTGTTCTGGGGTGCGGTCGCCGGGGTGCCGGGGCTGCTCGGGTATCGCGCGGTGAACACGCTGGACGCGATGGTCGGGCACCGGAACGCCCGGTATGCGCGGTTCGGGTGGGCTGCGGCTCGGTTGGACGACGTGGCGAATCTGTTGCCGGCTCGGCTTGCGGCGTTGCTCACGGCGGTGGGTGCGCCGGTCGTCGGTGGCTCGTCCGGTGAGGCGTGGAAGGCGTGGCGGCGGGATGCGTCGGCGCATCCGAGTCCCAACGCGGGGCAGGTCGAGGCCGCGTTTGCTGGGGCGTTGGAGATCCGGCTTGGTGGGCGGACCGTGTATTCGCACGGTGCTGAGGATCGGCCGGTGTTGGGGCATGGGCGGAATCCGGATGCCGGGCATGTGACGCGTGCGGTGGAGTTGTCGCGGGTGGTGGGGGCGTCGGCTGCCGCCGCTACTGCGGTGCTGGCGCTGCTTCGTCCTCGGCGAGCATCTCGGCGACGGACTTCCGCTTAGCCTTCGGCTCGTTCGTGGCGAGTGCGCCGCCTGGGCGGGCCTCGCGGACGGTGAAGTACAGCCAGCCGGCCAGGGCCATCGCGCCGAACGCGATCCACTGGAGCGCGTAGGAGAAGAACGGGCCCGCGTCCAGCTTGGGGAGTGGGAGGGCCTCTTCGACTCCTGGCTGGCCTTCGGTCAGCTGGAAGTAGCCGGGGCGGATTTCCAGGCCCGACGCGCGGCCCACCACGGTCGGGTTGATCGCGTACACCTCGCGGTGGCCGTCGCGTTCGATCGCGTCGCGGTTGTCGGACTCGCCGGTGCGGACCCACGCGGTGAGCGTGACCGGGCCGGTGGGGACGGGCTTCAGGTCGGGGACCTTCAGGCCGTTCACCGGGCGGACGTAGCCGCGGTCGACCAGCACGATCGGGCCGTTGTCCAGCGCGAACGGGGTCAGCACCTCGGAGGCCGCCTCGCCCTGCACGGTGCGCAGGCGGGCCACCGCCTGGCCTTCGGGGAGGTAGCGGCCGGTCATCGTGACGCGGCGCCACTCGTTGTCGACGTTCGGCTTGTCGAGGATGGTGTCGATCGGGACCGGGTCGGTGCGGACCGAGGACGTGACGGCGGTGTTCTGGGTGTCGCGTTCGTTGTCGCGGCTGAACTGCCAGGGGGCGAGCAGCGTGAAACACGCGCCCGCGAACACCCAGACGGCCAGCGTCAACGCGAGCCAGCCCGGTCGCAACAGAAACTTCAACCGCACCGTTCCACGGTAAGCCCTCGGCCGTGGTGGGTCGGGGTGGGGTGCGCTGGTCACGGTGACGAGGTCACCCGGGCCGGTCCGGGTCGGGTACTCGCGGAATATGATCGCGGCCACGGGGGAACGGCGGATGTCGCCGGTGCGGATGAAGGTCACACGGCAGGGGAGTCTGCCGGGTTGCGCACTCCGGGTGAGGGTTCTGGACGTCCCGCCCGGCACGGCCGACCATCGACCTGACCGGCGTTGGGGGATCGGGATCGGATCGATGGTGGGCGTTCTCGGCGTTGTCGGCGTGGTGCTGCTGCTCGTGGCGGTGGCGGTGGTCGTCGCTGTTGTGCTGCGGCGGCGTTCGCGGCCGGACACGCCGGCGTTCGCGCGGCCCCGGCCCTCGGTGCCGAGCGCGGAGCTGCAAGCCGATCGGAACGCGGGCTTTTTCACCGGCCGGGGATTTCTGGTGCGGAAGCGGCATTTCTTCGTGGCCACCGGGTGCCCGCCGGTGCATATCGCGGATTTCCTGTCACTCGATGTGCGCAGACGGGAACAGCCTGTGCGGGTGGCGCGGCTGGGACTGCGTTCCTGGTGGTGGTTCGAGGACGGTTTCTACCGTGAGACCGCGGGCTACCAGGACGTCGACGTGGTGCGGCTGGTGCGCGACCGGGAACGCCGTGAGCAGGCACGACGGGAGCGGGCGAAGCTCCTGTCCGAAGTGGACGAGAACCTGCGGAAGCGTGATCAGGGATAACGTCGGCGGTGGTCGGCCGGGTAACGTTTCGGGCTTTCCGTGCGACGGTGTTTCTGTAGTGGGGAAAGTCGTCGGGGAAGTGGGGAACATGACCGATCCCCTGTTGCGGGAGTTCACGGCCGGTGACGCGGGCCCGCCGATGCGGTGGCATTGGATACTTTGCGTCGTGCTGGTGTTGCTCGCGGTGGCCGCTTCGATGCTCTGAGTGCCCTCAGCCGGTTCTCAGCAGGAGCGCGCGAGGATCGGTTCCGTGCCCACCACGACCATGCCGACCATGCCCGCGCTGGCCAACGCGCTGACGAAGGTCGAGGACGAGATCCGGCAGTTGGCCACGTCGTCCACCCTCCCGATCGTCAACGACTTCTCCGGCCGCATCACGGCGGCGGGCGGCAAACGGCTGCGGTCGATGGTGATGTTGGCCGGGTCGCTCGCGCTGTGCGGGGAGATCCCGGAGAAGACCGTCACGGCGGCGGCGTGCGTCGAACTGCTGCACGCCGGATCGCTGGTGCACGACGACCTGATGGACAACGCGGTGGAGCGGCGCGGTGTGCGGACGGTCAACGCGGATTGGGGAGTCGGGCCGGCCGTGCTGGTCGGTGACTTCATGTTGGCGCGGGCCAGTCAGGCGGCGTTGGGGTCGGTGTCGGCTTTCGCGGCGGCGCGGCTGGCGGAGGCGGTTGCCGATTTGGTCGAGGGTCAGGTGCTGGAGGTGCTCGACCTTTACGACGCGCATCGGTCGCCGGACGGCGCGTTGCGGTCCATCGCGTTGAAGACGGGGGCGTTGTTCCGGGTGGGGTGCGTGCTGGGGGCGCACTGTGCGGGGGCCGACGACGAGACGACCATACGGATGTCGGAGTACGGGGCACATTTCGGGTTGCTGTTCCAGATTTTGGATGACCTGCTTGATTTGGCCTCGTCCGGGGAGAAGTTGGGGAAGCCGGTCGGGAACGATCTTCGGCAGGGGGTCTACACGTTTCCGTTGCTGCGGGCGTTGAGTG
>CBHFOL010000031.1:0-37913 GCA_965995405.1 uncultured Saccharothrix sp. | reverse complement strand
GCTCGCGGACATCGCGGCCAACGGCTGACCCAGCTGTTTCGACACGGGCGGGGTTCCTCCGGGAACTCCGCCCGTTCGCGTTTCCCGTCCAGCGCGCACGGCCTTTGCAACGAGTGTTTTGCGGACGAAGCCCAAAGAGCCATTGCTAAGGCGCAGGTCAGCGGGGTGAGTGGAACTGATATATCGGTTTGGGTTGGCCATGGAGGTGGCGCGGTCGGGTGGCGGCTGAACGGAGACGCGTGTCTCACGGGGCTAGGTCGGCGCGGCCCGTGAGAGGAGTATTTCCACATGGGGACGCATCAGTACGAGGTCGACGTCGTCTGGACCGGCAACACCGGGAGCGGGACTTCCGGGTACAAGAGCTACGAGCGGGCGCACGAGGTTCGCGCTGAGGGCAAGGAGCTGATCCTCGGGTCGTCGGATCCGTCGTTCCGGGGTGACCGGAGCAGGTACAACCCCGAGGAGCTGCTCGTCGCGTCGCTGTCGCAGTGCCACATGCTTTGGTACCTGCACCTCGCGTCGGTCAACGGCGTGGTCGTCACCGGCTACCGCGATCACGCAACCGGGACGATGGCCGAGCACCCCGACGGGTCCGGGCGGTTCACCGAGGTGACGTTGAACCCCGTCGTGACCGTTGCCGATCCCGCGACCAGGGAGACGGCGCAGGCGTTGCACGAGAAGGCGCACTCGATGTGCTTCATCGCGGCGAGCGTCAATTTTCCGGTGCGCCACGAACCGACGGTGCTGGTTTAGAGATCGCCGGCGGCCTTTTTGCGCGCGGTGTAGTCGCGCATGCGCTTCGGGTAGCCGACGATGCCGGCGTCGTAGATCGGCATGCCGAGTTTGCGGGCGAACGAACGCGCGGCATCAGGGGACGCGACTCGGCGGCGGGTCCACTCGCCGTCGTGAGCGACCAGGACCACAGTGGTTTCGGTCACCGTGGTCTTCGGTTCCACGTAGGCCTCCACGCCGTGGCGGCTCGCGGCCCACTTCTCGAGGTGGCTCGTGTCCTGGTTGGAGGCGGTCCGCAGCACGCCAGGGCGCGGCTTCCTGCGAAAACGATCGAACAGCCCCATCGAGCACCTCCACGGCTTCCCTCCACCATGGTGCCAGGTGAGGGTGTTATGAGTAGGTGAATGATCAGAACGGGGCGTGGTGTCCTATGCCGGATCACCATGCTCCGGGAACTAGTGACAAGATGGCCGCGTACCTCGCGCGCACCCGCGCGTAGTAAGTAATCCCGAGGAGATCCGAAGTGACTTCGCCGGAACTGGATTCGGCCACCAACGCCGATCTCGTCATCCTCGGCGGTGGATCGGGTGGCTACGCCTGCGCGTTCCGCGCGGCCGAGCTCGGCCTGTCCGTCGTCCTGGTCGAGAAGGACAAGCTGGGTGGCACCTGCCTGCACCGCGGTTGCATCCCGACCAAGGCGCTGCTGCACGCGGCCGAGGTCGCGGACAACGCCCGCGAAGGCGACCAGTTCGGTGTGAAGAGCTCGCTCGAGGGCATCGACATCGCCGGCGTCAACTCGTACAAGGACGGCGTGATCTCGCGGCTCTACAAGGGCCTGCAGGGTCTCGCGAAGGCCAACAAGGTCACCATGGTCGAGGGTGCCGGCACGTTCGTCGGCCCGAACACCGTCGTCGTGAACGGTCAGCGCTACACCGGCAAGAACGTCGTGCTCGCGACCGGTTCGTACGCCCGCAGCCTGCCCGGTCTGGAGATCGGCGGCCGCGTGATCACCAGCGACCAGGCGCTCAACCTGGACTTCATCCCGGAGAAGGTCGTCGTCCTCGGCGGCGGCGTCATCGGCGTGGAGTTCGCGAGCGTGTGGCGGTCGTTCGGCGCGGACGTGACCATCGTCGAGGCCCTGCCCCGCCTGGTGCCGGCCGAGGACGAGTACGCGTCCAAGCAGCTCGAGCGCGCCTTCCGCAAGCGCGGCATCAAGTTCAAGACCGGCGTGAAGTTCACCGGCGCCACCCAGACCGACTCGGGCGTGTCCGTCACACTGGAGAACGGCGACGTCCTCGACGCCGACCTGCTGCTGGTCGCGGTCGGCCGCGGCCCGAACAGCGCGGGCCACGGCTACGAGGAAGCCGGCATCAAGATCGACCGCGGGTTCGTCCTCACCGACGAGCGCCTGCGCACGAACCTGCCGAACGTGTACGCGGTCGGCGACATCGTGCCTGGCCTGCAGCTCGCGCACCGCGGTTTCCAGCAGGGCATCTTCGTGGCCGAGGAGATCGCCGGCCAGAACCCGAAGGTGATCGACGAGGCGGGCATCCCGCGCGTCACCTACTGCAAGCCCGAGGTCGCCTCGGTCGGCCTGTCCGAGGCCGCGGCCAAGGAGAAGTACGGCAGTGTCGAGACGTTCGTCTACGACCTGGCGGGCAACGGCAAGTCCCAGATCCTGAAGACCGCCGGCGGCGTCAAGCTGGTCAAGGCGCCCGACGGCCCGGTGGTCGGTGTCACGATGGTCGGCGACCGGGTCGGCGAGCTGATCGGCGAGGCCCAGCTGATCTACAGCTGGGAGGCGTACCCCGAGGACGTGGCTCCGCTGATCCACGCCCACCCGACCCAGACAGAAGCCCTCGGCGAGGCTTTCCTCGCCCTGGCCGGCAAGCCGCTGCACGTGCACGGCTGACCGTCGCACCCCAGTCAGCCGATCACCGACCCACGCACGAGGAGTCAGCGAACGATGGCCTTCTCCGTCCAAATGCCCGCACTCGGCGAAAGCGTCACCGAGGGCACGGTCACCCGCTGGTTGAAGCAGGAGGGTGACCGCGTCGAGGTCGACGAGCCGTTGCTGGAGGTGTCCACCGACAAGGTCGACACCGAGATCCCGTCCCCGGCGGCGGGCGTCCTCCAGAAGATCGTCGCCCAGGAGGACGAGACCGTCGAGGTCGGCGCGGAACTCGCCGTCATCGGTGACGGCGCGGAGAGCCCCGCCGCCCCGGCCGCTCCGGCCCCCGCTCCCGAAGCCCCCGCCGCCGCGCCCGAGCCGCAGGCCGTCGCCGCCCCGGAGCCCGAGACCAAGTCCGACGCCCCGGCCGCCGCGCCCGCCCAGGGCACCCCGGTGACCATGCCGGCGCTCGGCGAGAGCGTCACCGAGGGCACCTTGACCCGCTGGCTCAAGCAGGTCGGCGACTCGGTGGAGGTGGACGAGCCGCTGCTGGAGGTGTCCACCGACAAGGTCGACACCGAGATCCCGTCCCCGGTGGCGGGCACCCTGCTGGAGATCAACGCGGGCGAGGACGAGACCGTCGAGGTCGGCGGACAGCTCGCCGTGATCGGCTCCGGCTCCCCGGCCGCCGCCGCACCGGCCCCGGCCCCCACTCCGGCTCCGGCCCCCGCGCCGACCCCGGTTCAGGAAGCGCCCAAGCCGGCCGCACCGCCCGCCGCGGCCCCGGTGGCCGCACCGGCACCGGCCGCCGGCGACGACGCGAACGGCTCGCCGTACGTGACACCGCTGGTGCGCAAGCTCGCTTCGGAGAACGGCATCGACCTGGCCGCCCTCAAGGGCACCGGAGTCGGCGGCCGGATCCGCAAGCAGGACGTGCTGGCCGCCGTCGAGGCGAAGAAGGCCCCGGCTCCGGTCGCCGCCACCCCGGCCCCGTCCGCACCCGCCCAGCGGGTCGCGAGCGCGCCGGCCGTGGACACCAGCGGCAAGCGCGGCACGGTGCAGAAGCTGCCCCGGCTGCGGCAGATCGTCGCGCAGCGCACCCGCGAGTCGCTCCAGGTGTCCGCGCAGCTCACGCAGGTGTTCGAGGTGGACGTCACCAAGATCGCCCGGCTCCGGAACAAGGCCAAGGCGGCGTTCGAGCAGCGCGAGGGCGCCAAGCTCACGTTCCTGCCGTTCTTCGCCAAGGCGGCCGTCGAGGCGCTCAAGCAGCACCCGGTGCTGAACGCGTCCATCGACGAGGAGAAGAAGGAGATCGTCTACCACGGCGCCGAGCACCTGGGCATCGCGATCGACACCGAGCGCGGCCTGCTCAACGCGGTGATCGCGAACGCGGGCGACCTCAACCTGGCCGGCCTGTCGCACAAGATCGGCGACCTCGCGTCCCGGGCCCGCGGCAACAAGCTGACCCCGGACGAGCTGACCGGCGGCACGTTCTCGCTGACCAACCTGGGCAGCAACGGCGCGCTGTTCGACACCCCGATCATCCAGCAGCCGCAGGTCGGCATCCTGGGCGTGGGCGTGGTGAAGAAGCGCGCGGTGGTGATCACCGACGAGAACGGCGACGACACCATCGCCATCCGCTCCATGGCCTACCTGGCGCTGACCTACGACCACCGCCTGGTGGACGGCGCGGACGCCGGCCGGTTCCTCACCACGGTCAAGAACCGCCTGGAAGAGGGCTCGTTCGAGGCCGACCTGGGCCTCTAGCAACCCCGCTCCGACCCCGCCCCGGGAATCGTCCCGGGGCGGCTTCGGCCGTTCGGGCGTCAGTGGCGTGCGCGACACCGGGGCCGCTGTGCAACGCACCACCCGCTGCGAGACGATCAACCCATGCGGGTAGTGGTCGCCGGTTCATCCGGCTTCATCGGCACCAGTCTGGTAGCCGCGCTGCGCGGCGCGGAGCACGAGGTCGTGCGCCTGGTCCGCCGCCGCCCGAGCGGGCCCGACGAGTACCGGTGGGACCCGTCGGCGGGCCGGATCGACCCGGACGCGCTGGTGGGCGCGGACGCCGTGGTCAACCTGTGCGGCGCGGGCGTGGCGGACAAGCGGTGGGACCACGCGCGCAAGCAGATCCTGCTGGACAGCCGCACCGTGCCGACCGAGGTGCTGGCGGCGGCGGTGGCCGAGCGGGGCATCCCGACGCTGGTCAACGCCGGTGCGGTCGGCTACTACGGCGATACCGGCGACGAGGTGGTGGACGAGTCCGCGCCGGCCGGCACGGGCTTCCTGGCCGAGCTGTGCCGGCAGTGGGAGGCGGCCGTCGAGCCCGCCGCCGGGCAGCGGGTGGTGCGGCTGCGGATCGGGCTGGTGATCAGCCAGTCGGGTGGCCTGTTCGGCCGGCTGAAGCCGCTGTTCAAGTTCGGGCTGGGCGGTCGGCTGGGCAGCGGGAAGCAGTACCTGCCGTGGATCTCGCTGGACGACGTGATCGGCGCGATCCTGTTCGTGCTGGAGCACGATTCGGTCGAGGGCCCGGTCAACCTCACCGGGCCGGCCCCGGTCACGAACGCCGAGTTCACCCGCACCCTCGGCCACGCGCTGCACCGCCCGACGCCGTGGGTGGCGCCCGGGTTCGTGCTGAAGGCGGTGCTCGGCGAGATCGCCGAGGAGGGCATCCTGGTCGGCCAGCGGGCGGTGCCGAAGGCGTTGGAGCGCAACGGTTTCCACTTCCTGCACCCGGCGCTGGGCGCGGCCGTGGCGGCGGCCGTCAACCGCTGACCGACCCGATTTGCGCCACCATGGTGGGATGACGGTCAGCCGGTCCCACGCGTGCCTCGCCGCCATCGGCGTGGCGCTGGCGGCGGCGTCCGTGCTGCTCGGGCTCGCGGTGCACCGGACCCCTCCCCCGGTCGACACGGCCCTGCGCGACGGTGCGCTCTCGCTGGGACCGGCGTTCGGCGGCACGGCGGGGTTCGTCACCAAGCTGCTCAGCCCGGGGCTGGCCGTGCTCACGGCGGTGGCGCTGGGTCTGCGGGCGGTGCTGGCGCGGGACGTGCTGGCGTTCAAGGCGGGGCTGGTGCTGGGCGTCTCGTGGTGCACGGTCCTCGTCCGGTACGGGTACGACCGGGTCCGCCCGGTCTCCTTCGACCTGCCGTCCTACCCCAGCGGACACGTGACGGCGGTGACCGCCGTGGCCTTCACCGGCCTGCTGCTGTGCGCCCATCTCGCCCCTCGCCACCTGCGAAAAGCCGTCGTGGTCGGCGCAGCGGCGGTGGTGCTCGCCGCCGCCTGCCGGGTGGTGCTGACGATGCACTGGTTCACCGACACGGTCGGCGCAGTGCTGGGCACGACCGGCCTCGGGCTGCTCGCCGCCCTGGCCCTGCGGCTGCTGCCTGCGCCGGCGGAGCCGGCAGTCGGGCACGGGCGTAGGGTCGAAGCGTGAGCAAGCCTGACCTCTCCTGCCGCGCCTCGACGGACCCGATCGAGGTGCGTGAGCTGGGCACCATCGACTACCTGGCCGCGTGGGAACTGCAACGCGAACTCGCCGAGTCCCGCGCCGACGGTCGGACCGGCGACACCATGCTGCTCCTGGAGCACCCGCCCGTGTACACCTGCGGCCGGCGCACCGAGGACGACGAGCGGCCCAAGGGCGGCGACATCCCGGTCATCGACGTGGACCGGGGCGGCAAGATCACCTGGCACGGTCCGGGACAGCTGGTCGGCTACCCGATCGTCGGGCTGACCGAGCCGATGGACGTCGTGCAGTACGTGCGGCGGCTGGAGCAGGCGCTGATCCACGTGTGCGACCAGCTCGGCGTGCGCACCGGCCGGGTCGAGGGCCGCAGCGGCGTGTGGCTCCCGGCGGACGACCGGGGTCCCGAGCGCAAGATCGCGGCGATCGGCATCCGCGTGCAGCGCGGCGTGACGATGCACGGGTTCGAGATCAACTGCAACGCGGACCTGGCCGGGTTCGGCGACATCATCCCGTGCGGCATCCGGGACGCGGGCGTCGCGTCGCTGTCGCACGAGCTGGAGCGGGACGTGACGGTGGCCGAGGTGCTGCCGCTGGCCCGCCGGGCGGTGGTCGACGTGCTCAACGGTGACTTGGCATTGACCGACCGCACGCTCATCCGTGAACAACCGGTGGCCGCCGGCGTCACGTTCGCGGTCCAGACTGGCTGACATCCCCGACCCCTCCCCTCTAGTATTCCGGAATTACGGACTACCAGAGGGGAGATTCGTCGTGCTCCTGACTCGACGGCACCTGCTCTCGGCCTGCGGCGTGGCGGGCGGTGCCCTGCTGCTGCCCATCCCACCCGCGACCGCCGACCCCGACCCTGCCCTACAAGACTGGCCGACCTGGTTACCCGCGAACCGCCGACACGTCGCCGCAGTAGTCGACGACGGCAACGGCGGCCGGATCACCCACCGTCCCCATGACCGGCAGCCGCTGGCGTCGGCGGTCAAGGTCGTGCACCTGGCCGGCTACGGCCTGGCCGTGCAACGCGGCGACGTGAGACCGGACGAACCGGTCCGGGTCGGCGACTGGGAGCGGTACTACCTGGGCCTGGACGGCGACGCCCACCCACAGGCCCTGAAAACGCTCGACATCAAGTCCACCAACGGCTTCACGGCGGACAACCCGAACGCCACGGTCACCCTGCACGACCTGGCCGCCGTGATGATCCGGCACAGCGACAACGCCGCCGCCGACTACCTGCGCGACCGGCTGGGCGAGGACACCCTCCGCCTGGCCGCGATCCGGGCAGGCTGGCCGGACGCACCCGTCCCGTCGATCCTGGAGAACTGGCTGCGGCTGATCCTCGGCCGTGCTGTCGACCCGAAGCAGTACCTGACAGACCCCAAGCTCCAACTGGAAGTCATCGGCCACCTACCCGATGTCCCCCCGACCTACGACGAGCAACGCCCGTTCGCCCGCACCACCTGGCAGGGCACGGCGGCCGGCCTGCACCGACTCCTACGCGCGGCGGACCGCTTCCCACACACCCTCGACCACCTCGAACGCGGCCGGGACGTGCCAGACGGCGTGGCCGGTATCGGTTTCAAGGGCGGCTCACTGCCCGGCGTGCTCACGGTCGGGTTCCGGGTCCGTTGGCAGGACGGCCGGGTCGGCACGGCCGCCGTGCTGGTGAAGGAAGTGGACGAGACCAGGTTCCAGACCGCCGGCGACCTGGTCGCCCTCGTCCGGTCGGCCCTGCTGGACCCCGTTGTGCTGAGGGAATTCCAGGTCAGCCTCTCGTAGGATGACCACGGTGGACCTAGTGCAGCGACTTGCCGAGTTGGAGCAGCGCGTGGCGGCCCTGGAGGGCGACGAACGCGAGACCCTCGTGCTGCCGGAAACCGAGGACGGCGGCGGGTCGTTCGGCTACACGGGCAAGGTGTCGCTCGGCTGCGGCCGAGCCGTCTGGCAGGTCGACGTTACGCCGGAACGCGCCCTGTCGTTGGAGGATCGCCCCCGGATCGAGGTGCTGGCCGCCCTCGCCCACCCGGTGCGCGTGGACATCGTGCGGTCCCTGCTGGCGAACGGCCCGCAGCCGGCGGCGGCCCTCCAGGAGGCAGCGGGCCTGGGCTCGACCGGTCAGCTGTACCACCACCTGAAGGCACTGACCGGTTCCGGCGTGGTGGAGCAGGACAAGCGCGGGAGCTACCGCCTGCGAACGGCGGCAACCGTGCCCGTGCTGGTCCTGCTCACCGCGGCGTCGGACGTGGCCGGTCAGCTCCGCAGCTGAGCACCGACCTCGGCCGCCACCAGTTCGAGGTGGTCGAGGTCGGCCAGGTCCAGCACCTGGAGGTAGACCCGACTCATCCCGGTCCGCTCCTGCCACCAGCCGAGCCGGTCGACCAGCTCGCCGGGCGTGCCCGCGAGCCCGTTCTCCTTCAGTTCGCCGACTTCACGCCCGATCGCCGCGGCCCGGCGAGCCACCTCGGCGTCGTCCCGCCCGGCGGCCACCACCAGGGCGATGGACCGGGTCATGGTCGACGGGTCGCGCCCGATCTCCCGGCACGCGGCGTCGACCCGCTCGAACTGGAGCGCCGCGAACTCGGCGTCCACGAACGGCAGGTTGAACTCGGTGGCGTACTTCGCCGCGAGCGCAGGCGTCCGCTTCGCGCCCTTGCCACCCACCACGACGGGCACGGGCGACTGCACCGGCTTGGGCAGCGCGGGCGAGTCGGTCAGCGTGTAGTGCTTGCCGTCAAAGCAGAACGTCTCGCCGGACGGCGTTCCCCAGAGCCCGGTGACGATCGCCAACTGCTCCTCGAACAGCTCGAACCGCTCCCCCAGCGACGGGAAGCGCAGGCCGTAGGCGGAGTGCTCCTCCTCGTACCAGCCGGAACCGAGCCCGAACTCCACCCGTCCGTTGGACATCTGGTCGACCTGGGCGACGGAGATCGCCAACGGACCGGGGTGCCGGAACGTGGCGGCGGTGACCAACGTGCCGAGCCGGATGCTCTTCGTCTCCCGGGCCAGCCCGGCCAGGGTGATCCAGGCGTCGGTGGGTCCGGGCAGCCCGTCGACGGAACCCATCTTGAGGTAGTGGTCGGACCGGAAGAACGCGCCGTAGCCCGCGTCCTCGGCGGTTCGGGCGACACGCAGCAGGTCGTCGTAGGAAGCCCCCTGCTGGGGCTCGGTGAAGATGCGCAGCTCCAGTTCCACGAGGCACAAGCTAACCCGCCACACGACGCGCGACGCACTTCACCCACGCGCGACACCCCCGACCGCCGAGCCGACAGGTCAGCGGCGACGAGAGCGGGGACGGGCTTCGGCGACGCGTGACGGTGCCTCGGCGACGCGCAGCCCCTCCACCACCCGAACGATCGTCCGCTCCACCTCGGCGCTGGCCTTGCGCGGATCAGCGGCCCCGGCGATCGTGCTCGCGCCGGCCGACAGCGCCCCAAAGAGCAACCGCGCCATCGTCTCCACCGGCAACTGCTCCAACTCGCCACTGGTGATCAACACCTCGATGGTGGACCGCAGCAGCCCGTAGCTGAAGTGCTCCTCGGCCTCCCGCCACCGCTCCCACCCCATCACCACCGGAGCCTCGTGGATGACGATCCGCTGGTAGGACGGCTCCAGGCACACCCGGACGTACGCCCGCAACCCGGCGATCGCGGTGTCCCACGGATCCCCCGGCGCGCTGACGATCTCGCCGAGCCGGCGCATGAACGCGTTCTCCACCGAGTCGAACGCCGCCTCGAACAGCGCCTGCTTCCCGCTGAAGTGGTGGTAGAGCGCGCCCTTGGTGAGCCGCGCCCGCCGGGCGACCTCGTCCAGCGACGTCCCCGCGTAGCCACGTTTGGTGAACAGTTCGACGGCACTGTCCACGAGGGCCTGCCTCGTGGACTCGGAGTACTCCAAACGCCTCGACCGCACTGTCACCACGTTCACAACCGTACGACATACCGACGGTACGTACTCGTGGTATGTTCGCCCTATCGGCCATACCGCCGGTATGCCAAAGACCTGGGGTATGACGCCGATCACGAGACGAGGGAGGCGTGATCATGAGTTGGACCGACTTCTACCGACGGCGTGACGCTCTGGACGCCGTGCTCCGCACCGCCGCACCCCACGCCGACACCCCGGCGACTCCCCTGGCCTTCGACCGCGACCTGTTCGCCACCGAGGACGAACTGCTCCTGGCCCTGCACTACCGCTGGATGCAGCAGCTCACCGGCCGGCTGGGCGTCGCCCTGGAGGACAGCGCCCACGACCGCGTGGAGATCGTCACCCGCACCTGGCGCACCCTGGCCGCCGAACAGCCCGCCCTGCGATCGGTGCTGGACCAGCACCTCACCTCGACCGAGGCGGTCGAACGCGAGCAGCGGATGCTGGCACTCACCGCCGGTCTGGCCGAGCTGTCCGAGCCCACCGCGGAGATCACCCGCGTCGGCGCGGCGTTCGAGGCCCTGATCCGCACCAGCCCGTCCGCCGGCGCCCCGTCCCGGCACCGCAGGCTCGCGAAGAGCGCCTGAAGGCTCGCCAGGACCACCCGATGACTGTTACGACGACACCATGAAGTGGACCGAAGCGGACATCCCCGACCAGACCGGCCGCACCGCGCTGGTGACCGGGGCCAACTCGGGGCTGGGGCTGCGCACCGCCGAGGTGCTGGCGGCCCGGGGCGCACACGTCCTGCTCGCCTGTAGGTCCCCCGAACGCGCCCACCAAGCACTGGAACGGGTGCTCGCCACCGGCGGCAAGGCCGAGACGATCACCCTGGACCTGGCCGACCTGACCTCGGTCCGCACCGCCGCCACCCAGGTCCGCGACCACACCGACCGCCTGGACGTGCTGGTGAACAACGCCGGCGTGATGGCCGTCCCCCTCGGCCGCACCGCCGACGGCTTCGAGCGGCAGTTCGGCACCAACCACCTGGGCCACGCCGCGCTCAGCTGGCTGCTGATGCCCCTCCTCCGGGCCGCACCGCACCCCCGCGTGGTGACCGGGACCAGCGCCCTGCACCGCATCGGCGCGATCCACCCCACCGACCCGAACTACCGGACCCGCCGCTACTCGGCCTGGGGCGCGTACGGCCAGTCCAAACTGGCCAACCTGCTCTTCACCAAAGAACTCGACCGCCGCGCCCGCAAGGCGGCCTCCGGCGTGACGTCCGTCGCGGCCCACCCCGGCTACGCCGCCACCGAACTGAGCGCCAACATGGCCCGCGCCCGCCGCAACCCGGTGCTCGCGCTGGGTGCCAGGATCGGCGACCTCGTCGCCCAGAGCACCGAGATGGGCGCGTTGCCGCAGCTCTACGCGGCGACCGCGCCCACCGTCGAGGGCGGGCGGTGCTACGGCCCGGACGGCTTCCAGGGGATGCGTGGCCACCCCGCCCCGTCCGCCACCACCGCAGCCGCCCGCGACGAGCTCGCCGCGACCAGGCTGTGGGACCTGACCGCCGAGCTCACGGGCATCGCGCCCGACCCCTCGTGACGTAGGGTTGAGGACGTGACCGTCGTACCTGAGGGTCGGAAGCTGCTGCGGCTGGAAGTGCGCAACAGCCAAACGCCCATCGAGAAGAAGCCCTCGTGGATCAAGACCAAGGCGAAGATGGGTCCCGAGTACCGGGAGCTGAAGGGCCTGGTCAAACGCGAGGGTCTGCACACGGTGTGCGAAGAGGCCGGTTGTCCCAACATCTACGAGTGCTGGGAGGACCGGGAGGCCACCTTCCTGATCGGTGGCGAGCAGTGCACGCGGCGGTGTGACTTCTGCCAGATCGACACGGGCAAGCCCGCCGACCTCGACCGCGACGAACCGCGCCGGGTCGCCGAGTCCGTCCAGGCCATGGGCCTGCGCTACTCGACCGTGACCGGGGTGGCGCGGGACGACCTCGCCGACGGCGGCGCGTGGCTGTACGCGGAGACCGTCCGGCAGATCCACGAGCTGAACCCGGGTACCGGCGTCGAGCTGCTGATCCCGGACTTCAACGCGGTGCCCGAGCAGCTCGCCGAGGTCTTCGGGTC
Organism: uncultured Saccharothrix sp.; assembly: GCA_965995405.1. Classification (GTDB taxonomy): domain Bacteria; phylum Actinomycetota; class Actinomycetes; order Mycobacteriales; family Pseudonocardiaceae; genus Actinosynnema. The sequence continues at coordinate 25,807 of CBHFOL010000031.1, read as the reverse complement.
CCGGCCCGAGGTGCTGGCGCACAACCTGGAGACGGTGCCGCGCATCTTCAAGCGCATCCGCCCGGCGTTCCGCTACGAGCGTTCGCTGGAGGTGGTCACCCGCGCCCGCGAGGCCGGCCTGGTCACCAAGTCGAACCTGATCCTGGGCATGGGCGAGACCCCGGACGAGGTCACCGAGGCGCTGCACGACCTGCACGAGGCGGGCTGCGAGATCATCACGATCACCCAGTACCTGCGCCCGTCGCCGCGCCACCACCCGGTGGAGCGCTGGGTGAAGCCCGAGGAGTTCGTGACGCACAAGGAGACCGCCGAGGGCATCGGCTTCTCCGGCGTCATGGCGGGCCCCCTGGTCCGCTCCTCGTACCGGGCGGGCCGGCTGTACGCCCAGGCCGTCCAGAAGCGCGGCGACGTGCTCCCGGACAACCTCCGCCACCTGCTGGAGGCGGGCGGCGCGGCCCAGGAGATCACCTCCCTCCTCGCCCGCTGACCAGTACCGCCACAGAGCGCTTTCCCGGAAACGCCCGGCCCACCCGCCGGGCGTTTCCCATTGCGCACCACCACGCGTTCCCGACCGGCCGACGGCTGTTCTGGTTCGATGGCGTCATGCCTTCGCCCTTGGCGGTGTTCGTCGTCGGCGCACCCGGAAGCGGCAAGAGCACGGTGGCGCGGGCACTGGCGGACCGCCTGCGGTGCACTGCGTTCTTCAGCGGGGACGTCCTGCGCCGGACCGCCGCCGAGGACAGCGACACCGGGCGCGAGGTGGCCGCCCGGCTGTCCCGTGACGAGTCCATGCCGGTGGCCCTGTACTGCCGCATCGTGGCCCGCGAACTCGGTGCCGGCGGACACCCGGGAGTGGTGTTCGACGGATTCCCCCGGACCCGGGAGCAGTGCCTGGCGATCCCCGCCGTGCTGCGGGCGGCCGGACTGTCCTACGCGCGGATAGTCGGCATCGGGCTGCGGGTGCCGGCCGAGGTGTCGATCGAGCGGATCGGCCGCCGCAACGAGCGCTCCGAGGACACCCGCACCCACGCGGCCGTGCGGCTGGCCGTCCACGAGCGCCGCTCGGCGGCGATCGCCGAGACCTTCGCCCGGTACTGGCGCTACACCGAACTGGACGCCTCCGGCCGCGTGCCCGGAGTGGTCGCCGCCGCGCTGGCGTCGATCGGCGCGATCCACCCCGCGCGGGCCTGACCTCCGACCCGAACCCAGCCGGACCAGACCGCCACTCCAGCCCGACGTCAGTCCAGCCCGACGCCACCCCAGGCCGACGTCAGTCCAGCTCGATGTCGGCCGCGAACGCCGCCGACTCGCGGGCGAGCGAATCCGGGTTCACCGGACGGCGGGCGTGCCGGAACTGCGGGCTGTCCACGAGCCCGTGCACCCGCGCCTCCACCCACGACAGCTCCCGGTACTTGTCCGGCGCCATGAACTGGGACCCGAAGTCCCACCCCACCGCCGACACCTCCCGCCCGCCGTAGAGCCCCCGCGCCCGCTCCCGATACCGGTCGGCGGTGACCGTGTCGGGGTGGTTGAACGACAGGTCGAACCCGTTCGCACCCAGCCCGAACGCCGCCAGCCCGTACAGGATCGAGCACTCGACCCCGAGCCCGGCGCAGAACGCGGCGATCCGGCGCGCGCCGATCACGCTCCCCGCGTACGACAGCAGCACCAGCCGCTCCAGCCGGTGCACCCGCCCATACGCCTCCAGCGCCGCCACGACGGTCGCGCCGGACGCCACGGTGTCGCCGATGACCAGCACCGGCTTCCCCGCGTCCAGCCGCGCGTAGGGCACCTCGACCTTCGCGTCGTCGGCCACCACGTCCACCCGGGGCGCCGCGACCAGGTGCGTGGGCTGGTTGAGCCCCCGGGCGTCGGCCGCGGCCGACAGCTGGTAGGCCAGGCCCTTGCTGAGGATCACCAGCTCGGCGACCTCGGTCGACGCGAGTTCGTCGGCCAGGTGGGCGAGGAACAGCCTGCTCGCCGCGAAGCACGCCCGGCGGAACGGCAGCCCGACCAGGTCGCGTTCGAACAGGATCCGCTCCAGCGGCTCGTTCTCCACCAGGTGGAAGCCGGGCCCGATCGCGCGGGCCCGGCTCCCCGGCAGGTCAGGGCGCATCGCGGCGCCCCGTCACCGGCCGACGCCGAGTCGGTCGAGGGCGTCGAGCATCGGCTGGTCGTCGGCCAGCACGTGCCGCCGGTACTCCTCGATCGAAGACCGGAGCCACGGCGGCGGGCTGGGCTCCGGCGACGTGCTGGGCAGTCGGCGCAGCGCCTCCCCCGCCGAGGTGAAGTCCTCCACCACCACCAGGGCGAGCGCGGCCACGTGCGGGTGCACGTAGTCGTCCACCCGCGCGCCCCGGTATTCAAGACGGTCCTGACGATATTTGGAATTGCGCGGGGCGACCACGATCACCGGCGTGCGCAGGGTGGCCGCCGCCGCCATTTCCACGCCGATTCCGAGCCCGCGCCGTTCCCGGGCGTCCACGACGACCGCCGACGCGGTCATCACCTGGTACATATCCCGTCCGAACTGCCCGAGGACGTTGGTCGGGTCCGTGATCGGGTCGTCCGGATTGAGGAAAACGACCTCCAACGGCCGCGCGCCCTCCTTGACCTGTTCCTTCTCGACGTCGGTCCAGCAGAGTTTCCGGTCGTCGTGCACACCTTTCATGATGGAGCCCGAGCAGTACACCGAAACGATCATCGATCTCCCATTCTCAGTATTTGTGCAGCAGGTCGGCCGCGGCACACACGGCGGCTTCGGCCTCGGCCGGCGAGGTCACCCGCACCGGCCGGGTGGGACGGGAACGCGCGACCGCCCGGCGCAGGGCCTCGATCCGGTCCACGCCCTGGCTCGCGACCGCGAGGGAGCCGAACTCCGGGCTCGACCGGAGCCGCACGAGGTCCGACCACGTCGCCGTGACGTGCACGAACTCGGTCAACCCCAGCCAGCCCAGGACCAGCTCCAGCGCCCGGGCGGACACCGCCGTCACGTCCGGTTCCCGCGTGACGCCGCACGACAAGTCACCGAACGGCAGGTCGCGCAGGATCATGGCGTCCAGGTCGCGCAGGTAGCTCGCGAGATAAGCCTTCGAGACGAACCAGCCGATCCGCGACAGCTCCTCGGGCCGCAGCGGCACGGGCAGGACACCGGCGACGAACCGGCTGATGAACGCCTGTTCGCCGAGGCGCTCCGGCACCGCCCGCAGCTCCCGTTCCGGCACGCCGCGCCGGGCCAGGGCCGCCGTCAACGTGCCCAGTTCACCGCCCCGCTCCAGCGCGCCGTCCCACCGGTCGGCGATGTCGCGCACGGTGGACGAGGTGCCGCGCGGACGCCAGTCCAGGTCGGCGGCGACGGCCAGGGACGACGGCGTCACGTAGGGGTTGTGCCGGTCGGCGCGGTACTCGGCGATCTTCTGCTCGCCGTACCGGGTCACGTCCGCGACCGGCGCGCAGTAGGCGACCTGCCGCAGCGCGACCAGTCCGCGCAGCCGGTGCAGGAGGTCCGGGATGCCGGGCACCTCGAACAGGTAGGACGCGGGCATGACGAGATTCGCGTCGGTGGCGAGCACGGCCAGCCTGGTCGCGCGCACCGCCTGTTCGGTGGAGATCTGCGGTCGCCCGGGCCGGACCGGGTGGCCGTAGACGTGCAGGATCTCCGGATTGAGGTACTGCATGAAAACGGGCCTTCCCCGGTTGTACGCCGGTTCCGGGCGCGGCCCGCCGAGATTGATGTCGCGGCCCGCGACAAAAGCGTCGCGAACGCTTGTCACGACCTGTGTCCGCCGCGCCGACAACGCGGTCGCCGTCGTTCCCACGACTCACCCGGCCGAACGGTCCGCAATTCTGCGGACGAATGTGCCTGCCATGCCTTTCCCCACCGTGACCGAAGGTGGCAGACCATATCAGCGCGACCGGCCCGCGGTTCGCGTAATTCGCCGCAACGTGACGAAACCCCCCGAACGAGTGGCGGCCATTCGTAGACCGCGGGAAACGACCGCCGACGGTGACCCGAAACCGACTCGCCTTACCCGAACGGCCCGGCACCGGACCGCCGGCCACCGAAGATCACAAACCGTCGGGCGACCCGCCACCGAACACCGCACCCGAGCCGCGGGCTACTCGCCGGTCAGGTTTCCGGCGAACCCGGCCGGATCGACGTCCCGGTTGATCAATTGCGGGTCGACGTCCGGGACACCCCAGAGTTCCAGCAGGCTGGAGACGGCTTGGCAGATGCCCTGATAGCTGTCGCCCGGGAGATCCGGTGGGAGCTTTACGTAGAGCTCCGGGTTGTGCATGTCCCCAGCGTCCCCGGCCCGCGGACCGTCACGCAATACCCTGATAGTGGACTTCCCGAATGATTGATCGCGCAATGGAAAAACGTTCCGAGTGGTCAGCCGGGTGGATAACGGGTGGATTTCGATCATTCCGGCCGAATGTGAACCTGAACACAGTGGTGGGCGCGACAGGATTCGAACCTGCGACCGCTCGGGTGTAAACCGAGTGCTCTTCCGCTGAGCTACACGCCCGTCAGACGCCGACCGCACGGGCCGACGCCGGAAACGCTATCAGGACCACGCCGCGGTCAGGACTCCCACCGCGACCACCCTGACCAGCACCAAAGCCCCGGTCAGGACTTCAGCGCGGCCACGGCCTTCTTCCACGCCTCCTGGTCGCGCGGCTCACCCGGCGCGTTGACCTCGGCGTAGCGGACCACGCCCGCCGTGTCGATCAGGAACGTGCCCCGGTTGGCCAGGCCCGCCGCCTCGTTGAACACGCCGTACTCGGCCGCCACCGCACCGTGCGGCCAGAAGTCCGACAGCAGCGGGAACGTGTAGCCCTGCTGCTCGGCCCACGCCTTCAGGCTGAACGGCGTGTCCACCGACACACCGATCACCCGCACGTCGCCGTCCTCGTACACCGCCAGTTCGTCCCGCACCTGGCACAGCTCGCCGGTGCAGATGCCGCTGAACGCGAACGGGTAGAACACCAGCAGCACGTTGCTCTCGCCGCGGAACGACGAAAGCGTCACCGGCTGCTTGTTGTAGTCGTTCAGCGTGAAGTCCGGAGCCTCCGAACCGACCTCGACCGCCATGCCTCGCCCTTCCACCGCTAGCCCGAGAAGACGGGCTCCACGCCTGTGGAGCCCGCCGTCGAGCCTAGCGGCACCGGGACGAGGGTCGGCTCAGCGCTTGGTCTTGGCCGACTTCGGCGACACCAGCCTGGTGGCCGTCCAGTCCGGACTCACGGTCACGTTGGAGGTCTGCGCCAGACCGGCGGTCGCCACCGCCTCGGCGATGTCGCTGGGCTCGACGTGGCCCTCGCGGCCGGTCTTGGGCGTCAGCACCCAGATCACGCCGTCCTCCGCCAGCTGGGTGGTGACGTTGATCAGGGCGTCGGTCAGGTCGCCGTCGTCGTCGCGCCACCACAGCAGCACCACCTCGACGACCTCGTCGGCGTCCTCGTCGAGCAGGTCGGTGCCGACGCGCTCCTCGACCGCCGCACGCAGGTCGTCGTCGACGTCCTCTCCCCAACCGATCTCCTGGACCACGCTGCCCGGTTCGATCCCGAGCCTGTCGGCGACACCGATCTTGCCGGCGTCTTCCGCGGCGACCACGGCTTCCACTCCTCCAAGTACACAAGAGCGGCAGCCGGGGTTCGACTGCCGCGCGATGTCACTACCAGTCGCGGTTAGCGAACACTGTCGGGCCAGGTAAGCGCAACCGTAAGCGGCGGGACACGCCGCATCGGGTACCCCGGCATGCGTTCCGCCATCCGGATGAGGCACGCTCTACATACCTCCTATTCGCGCGCGCGAGAGGCCAGATCCGGAACTACTCACCGGTAGCGGTGCAGGGATCGGTCCGGTCGGGTGACGATGGGAGCCAGAGACCCCGGAACGAGGAGATCCCTTGAGCCCCCAGAACACTCCCGAGCGGGTGCGCGTCATCCGTGACGGCCTGGCCGCCCACCTCCCGGACATCGACCCGGAGGAGACCGCGGAGTGGCTGGAGTCGTTCGACGCAGCGCTCAAGGGCGGCGGTCAGCAGCGTGCCCGGTACCTGATGCTCCGACTGCTCGAACGGGCTCGCGAGAGCCACGTCGGCGTACCCGCGCTGACCAGCACGGACTACGTCAACACCATCCCCACCGAGCGTGAGCCGTGGTTCCCCGGCGACGAGGAGGTGGAGCGCCGCTACCGCGCCTGGATCCGCTGGAACGCGGCGATGACGGTGCACCGCGCGCAGCGGCCGGGCGTGGGCGTCGGCGGCCACATCTCGACGTACGCCTCGTCCGCGAGCCTCTACGAGGTGGGCTTCAACCACTTCTTCCGGGGCAAGGACCACCCGGGCGGCGGCGACCACGTGTTCATCCAGGGCCACGCCTCGCCGGGCGTCTACGCGCGGGCGTTCCTGGAGGGCCGGCTGTCCGCCGAGCAGCTCGACGGCTTCCGCCAGGAGTACTCGCACGCCGGTCCGGGCGGCGGCCTGCCGTCGTACCCGCACCCCCGGCTGATGTCGGACTTCTGGGAGTTCCCCACCGTGTCCATGGGCCTGGGCCCGATGAACGCGATCTACCAGGCGCGGTTCAACCGCTACCTGCACGACCGGGGCTTCAAGGACACCTCCGACCAGCACGTGTGGGCGTTCCTCGGCGACGGCGAGATGGACGAGCCGGAATCGCGCGGCCTGCTCCAGCTCGCGGCCAACGAGCAGCTGGACAACCTGACCTTCGTGGTCAACTGCAACCTCCAGCGCCTGGACGGCCCGGTCCGCGGCAACGGCAAGATCATCCAGGAGCTGGAGTCGTTCTTCCGGGGCGCCGGCTGGAACGTCATCAAGGTCATCTGGGGCCGCGAGTGGGACGCCCTGCTGCACGCCGACCGGGACGGCGCGCTGGTCAACCTGATGAACCAGACCCCGGACGGCGACTACCAGACGTACAAGGCCAACGACGGCGCGTACGTGAAGGAGCACTTCTTCGGCCGTGACCCGCGCACCAAGGAACTGGTCGCGCCGATGTCCGACGACGAGGTGTGGAACCTCAAACGCGGTGGTCACGACTACCGCAAGGTGTACGCGGCGTACAAGGCGGCGGTGGAGCACCACGGCCAGCCGACGGTCATCCTCGCCAAGACCATCAAGGGCTACGGCCTGGGCCCGCACTTCGCGGCGCGCAACGCCACGCACCAGATGAAGAAGATGACCCTGGAGGACCTGAAGCTGTTCCGGGACTCCCTGCGGATCCCGATCTCGGACGCGGACCTCGACCCGTACCTGCCGCCGTACTACCACCCCGGGCCGGACTCCCCGGAGATCCGGTACCTCCAGGAGCGCCGCCGGAACCTGGGCGGGTACGTGCCGGAGCGCCGGACCGAGGCCAAGGCGCTGGTGCTGCCCGGCGACAAGGTCTACGAGGTGGTGCGCAAGGGCTCGGGCAAGCAGGAGGTCGCCACCACGATGGCGTTCGTCCGGCTGGTGCGGGACCTGGCCAAGGACCCGGAGATCGGCGGCCGGATCGTGCCGATCATCCCGGACGAGGCGCGCACGTTCGGCATGGACTCGATGTTCCCGGCGCAGAAGATCTACAACCCCAACGGGCAGCTGTACACGTCCGTGGACGCCCAGCTGATGCTGGCCTACAAGGAGTCCGAGCAGGGCCAGATCCTGCACGAGGGCATCAACGAGGCCGGTTCCACCGCGTCGTTCACGGCCGCCGGCACGTCCTACGCCACGCACGGCGAGCCGATGATCCCGATCTACATCTTCTACTCGATGTTCGGGTTCCAGCGGACCGGTGACGGCCTGTGGGCGGCAGCCGACCAGATGGCGCGCGGCTTCGTGCTGGGCGCGACGGCGGGCCGCACCACGCTGACCGGCGAGGGCCTCCAGCACGCCGACGGGCACTCGCTGCTGCTCGCGCACACCAACCCGGCGGTCGTGGCCTACGACCCGGCGTGGGGCTTCGAGGTGGCGCACATCGTCAAGGACGGCCTGCGCCGGATGTACGGGGAGAACGCGGAGAACGTGTTCTTCTACATCACCGTCTACAACGAGCCGTACGCGCAGCCGGCCGAGCCGGAGAACCTGGACGTGGAGGGCCTGCTGAAGGGCCTCTACCGCTACCAGTTGGCTTCCGGGACGGGTCCGCGCGCGCAGGTGCTGGCGTCCGGCGTGGCGATGCCGTGGGCGATCAAGGCGCAGCGGCTGCTGGCCGACGACTGGGGCGTGCAGGCCGACGTGTGGTCCGCGACGTCGTACTCGGAGCTGCGCCGCGAGGCGGTCGCGGTGGACCGGCACAACCTGCTGCACCCCGACCAGGAGCCGCGCGTGCCGTACGTCACGCAGGCGCTGGCCGAGGCGGCCGGTCCGGTGGTGGCGGTGTCGGACTGGATGTCGGCGGTGCCGGACCTGATCCGGCCGTACGTGCCGACCGACATGACGACGCTGGGCACGGACGGCTTCGGCTTCTCCGACACCCGCCCGGCGGCCCGCCGGCACTTCCTGGTGGACGCCGAGTCCATCGCGGTGGCCACGCTGGCGGCGCTGGCGCGGCGCGGCGAGGTGCAGCAGTCGCTGGTCGTGCAGGCGGCCCGCAAGTACCGGATCGACGACGTCCAGGCGGCCGGCCCGTCCACCTCGGACGCCGGTCCGGCCTAGCGGTTTTTCCACCGTGTGTGGGGCTCCACCCGATCGGGTGGGGCCCCACACGCCTTTTTGCGGTCTGCCGGGATCAGAGCGTTCCTACTATCTGCGTCACGGATCCCGCAGGGGCCGGGGACGACGCCGTGCCGGCCCCTGAGGCGTGCGTGGGGCCTCGTGCGGCGGGCCTACCGTGCTCGGGGACGGTCGTGACCGGCCAGGGCTTCTCAGCGGCGATCCGACACCCGCGGAAGCGGTTCAGCCCGCAGCGGTGTGATCAACACCATAGAATCGGCGGGAGACTCCGACGAGGGGGGCAATGGGGACGCCGCGGCCCGCGGTCCACCGGACGATGTTGGCGGTGGACGTCTCGGGCTTCGGCGCGCGTGGCCTCAGCGACCAGCAGGCGATCCGGCACGGGCTGTACCGCGCGCTGCGCGACGCGTTCGTCGAGTGCGGCATCGGGTGGACCGAGGACTGGGACGGCACCTACCACGAGGACCGGGGCGACGGGCTGTTCGTGCTGGTGCCGGCCGGGGTGCCGAACAGCCGGGTGGTGAGCGCCCTGCCGCACGCCCTGGTGGGCCAACTGCGCCGGTACAACGCGATGTTCCGGCCGCAGGCGGGGATCCGGCTGCGGGCCGCGATCACCGCCGGCGAGGTGCTCAACGACGGCAACGGCGTGATGGGCGACGGGCTGGTGCTCGCGTTCCGGCTGCTGGAGTGCGCCCCGCTGCGCGAGGAGCTGAAGCAGCGGCCGGGCGAGCTGGCGCTGATCGTGTCCGACCGGTTCTACCGGGACGTGGTGCGCGACGACCCGGGCTGCGACCCGGACTCCTACCGCCGGGTGCCGGTGGACGTGAAGGAGGTGCACGACGCGGCGTGGATCGCCCGGCCGGACCACCCGCCCGCCCCGGCGCGGCTCCGCCGCCGGCTGCCGAGGCTGAAGTGGGCGGTGCCGGTGCTGGCCGTGCTGCTGGTCGCCCCGCTGTCCTGCGACGCGCTGCTCAGCGCACCCGCCGCCGCGCCGCCGTGCCCGGACCCGGTGCAGCTGAACGTGCTGGTGTCGCCGGAGAAAGAGGAGTTGGTGCAAGCCCTGGCCGCCGAGTTCGAGGACCTCTCGCGCGGATTCGACGACAGCGGCTGCAAACAGGTGGACGTGCACGTCAAGGCGGGCGCGTCGGCCGCGACGGCGGCGGCGCTGGGCCGGGGCTGGCCGGACGGCGACCTGGCCGCGCTCGGCCCGGAGCCGCACGTGTGGCTGCCGGACACCCGCTGGGAGGTGGCGGAGGTGACGCGGCTGCTGGCCGAGGGCGGGCGCACGGAGGTGCGGCTGGACGACCGGGGCCCGATCGCCTACTCGCCGCTGGTGCTGGGCGTCGCGCCGGACCGGGCGCGGGAGCAGACGTTCCAGTGGCGCGACCTGGCCGCCTACCCGACGCTCGCGCCGGTCGACGCGGCGGAGTCCGGCGCGGGGCTGGCGGCGGCGGTGGCACTGGAGCACGTCGAGTTGGGCGTGCGGGCGTTGGGCGTGCCGACGCTCGGTGGGCCGGGCGTGGCACGCAGGCTTCGGGAGGCGGCGCTGCGGACCGCCCCGACGCGGACCGCCGCGTGCCCGGACGCCGGGCGGGCCGTGCTCGGCTCGGAGAAGGCGATCCGCGACCTGCCGTGCCTGCGCCCGCTGTACCCGGCGGAGGGCACCGTGCACCTGGACCACCCGTTCGTGGCGGTGGACCGGGAGGACCGGCCGCGCAACCAGCGGCGGAGGGGCATGGTCGACCGGTTCGGGGACTACTTGCGCGCCGAGCGGGCGCAGAACGCGTTCCAGCACGCCGGGTTCCGGAACGCGAACTGGGTGCCCGAACAGCACGAGGGCATCCGGCCCGAGCGACCGCCGGAGCTGACAGTCTCCGTGGACCCGGTGGCGGTGCGCACGGCGTGGCAGCAGGCGAGCCGGCACACCGGGGTGGTGGTCGCGGTGGACGGGTCGGAGCGGGCGAGCCTGCTGGCGGACCGGTTGACGGCGCTGGTCCGGCCGCGCGGCGAGGTGCGGCGGCTGGACTTCGCCCCCGCCGGCCTGGCGGACGTGGTGGAACTCGCGGTCGACGAGTACGGGACGGACTGGACGATCGTGGTCCTCAGCGGCACCGCGCCCGCCGCCGCGCCCCGGCCCGCCGTGCTGACCGCGCCGGTGACCGTGTTCAGCGTCGGGTTCGCCGACCGGGCGTGTTCGGCGGTCACCCAGCTGGGGGTGTTCCAGGGTGCGTACCGGGGCGACTGCTTCGAAGGACAGGACGTGGACCGGGCACTGGACCAGGTCGCGGCCGGATTGTGGGGCGCATATGGCTAGGGTCCTGCTGGCGGCGCTGCTGGTGGTCGCCGGGTGCGCCCTGCCGGTGGTGGACTCGGCGCGGAACGGGGAGGGCCGGATCACCTTCGTGGACAGCCAGGACCTGTCCACCGACCGGCAGATCAAGCAGCGGGTGGACGAGTGGAACGTCATCGCCGGGCGGCACAGGCAGGTCACCTACGTGCCGATGCCGACGTCGACCGACGCGTACCGGGCGCAACTGGTGGCCCGGGCGCAGGACCTGGCCGGCGCGGGGCCCGAGTTCGGGTCGCAGTGCTACGACGTGGTGACCCTGGACGGGGTGTGGACGGCCGGGTTCGCCGAGTCCGGCTACCTCGCCCCGCTGTCCCCGGCGGAGTTCGAGGTCGACCGGTTCCTGCCCGCCGCCGTCAAGTCGTCCACGGTCGGCGGCCGGCTGTGGGCGGTGCCGTGGCGGGCCGACGCCGGGGTGCTCTACTACCGCTCGGACCTGCTGGCCCAGGAGGGCAAGGTCTGGCCGGACTCGTGGGCGCAGTTGGAGAAGCTTGCCCGCACGATCGCGCCGAAGTACGGGATCCAGGGCTACGTCGGGCAACTCAAGCAGTACGAGGGGCTGACGGTGAACGCGCTGGAGGCCGTGTGGGCGCACGGCGGCAAGGCGGACCGGCTGGAGCTGGACGGTCCGGAGGCCCGCGCGGGCGTCGGGATGCTGGCGCGCGGTGTCGCGGAGGGCTGGATCCCCCGGGAGGCGCTGGGCTACGACGAGTCGCTGAGCCTGACCGAGTTCCGGGAGGGCCGGGCGCTGTTCCTGCGGAACTGGCCGTACGCGCGGTCGGTGCTGGAGGCGTCGCCGTTGCGGGGGAAGTTCGGGATGGCCGCGCTGCCCGGACCGGCCGCGTTCGGCAGTTGGAACCTGGCCGTGTCGCGGTGTTCCACCCACCAGGCGACGGCGCGGGCGTTCATCGCGTTCCTGACGGGTGAGAACAGCCAGCGCGTGCTGCTGGAGCAGGCGGGCTACCCGCCGACGTTGCACAGCCTGTACCGGGAGCCCGAGCTGAACGGCCGGCTGCCGCACCTGGGTGTGCTGCGGACCGCCGTCGAGCACGCCCGCAACCGGCCGCAGTCGCCGCACTACGGCGAGGTCACCCGGGTCATGCAGGGTGCGCTGCACAGCGTGCTGGAAAACCCGGCCTCGCTGGACTCCGAGCTGAGACGGCTCGCGGCCGACGTGTCGAAGGCGCTGGCCGGGCGGTGAGCGTTCAGCGGGCCTCGACGGCGGCGGCCCGGTTGGCCTCGCGGTTCCAGTCGATCCAGCCCCGGACCACCAGGAACGCGAACACCGAGTAGACCAGCGCGCTGAAGTACAGCCCGGACTGGAGTTGGAGCGGCACGCCGATGGCGTCCACCACCAGCCACACCAGCCAGAACTCGACCAGGCCGAGGCCCTGGAGGGCGAACGCCAGCACCGTGCCGACGAAGAGCGCCGCGTCCGGCCACGGTGCCCACGAGGCGTCGAGCGCGTCCAGGACCAGCGCGAACCCCACCGTCCCGACCACGAACGCGACCGCCACCGCGATCCGCTCGCGCACGGTGCCCTTGCGGACCACGACGCCGAACACCGGGTCGCGCCGCCGGGTCCACGCCCACCAGCCGTACAGGGTGATCAGCGCGATCACCACCTGGCGCGCGGCGGTGCCGCCGAGGTGGGCGGACACGTACACGACGAAGAGCAGGGTGACCGACACCAGTTGGACGGGCCACGTCCACAGCGTCCGGCGTTGCGCCAGGTACACCACGACCAGGGCGAACACCTGGCCGATGAACTCGGCGTACGACACGAACTGGCCGAAGACCGTGAACCCGTTGTCCAACAGGACGCGCATCGCGTACTCCCATCGTCTCTTCGCGGGGAACACCCGACCGCGGCGGTGGATTCCCGACGTAACGCGAACCACAGACCCGGTGGACACCTCGACTTCAGGCGGAGTACACCCCCGACGCCTACCTTGCCACCGCATGAGAGCCCTCGCCCTGGCTTTGGTGCCCCTGCTGGTCGCCGTCACCCCGGCTGCCGCGTCTGCCGGTGTGGTGGTGCCGGTCACGCAGACCGGCGCGTTCGTGGACGACCCGTCGGGCAGCCCGGCCGATGCCGACGCCGACGACCCGGCGGTGTGGGTGCACCCGCGGGTCGCCGGGCGCAGCGTGGTGCTGGGCACGTTGAAGGAGGGCGGGCTGGCGGCGTTCGACCTGAAGGGGCGGACGCTCGGCGTGTACCCCGCGCCGGCCGCGCCCTCCCCGGACGCGAAGCCCGGCCGGTACAACAACGTGGACGTGCTGAGCCGGGTGGCGGTGGGCGGTCGGTCGCGGGACCTGGCGTTCGTCAGCGACCGGGGCCGGGACCGGATCCGGGTGTACGAAGTGGACGGTCGCGGGTCGGCGGCCGGTGCGTCGGTGGTGCGGGACGTGACCGATCCCGGGGCGCGGCCGGTGTTCTCCGGGTCCGAGGCGGAGGTGGACGACCAGCACACCGCGTACGGGCTGGCCGCCGGGCGGGTCGGGGGCAGGCCGGTCGTGGTGACCAGCCGGCGGAGCGAGACCCGGGTGGCTTTGCTGCACGTGGTGTCCACGGCTCAGGGGACCGTCGGCACCCGGGTGGTGTCCACTGTGGAGCTCCCTTCGGTCTTTCCGTTGCCGGACGGGACTTCGTGGTCGCCGTGCGGTGAGCCCGGTGAGCGTCCGCAGCTCGAAGGCATGGTGGTGGACTCCGCGCACGGCGTGCTGTACGCGGCGCAGGAGGATGTCGGGGTCTGGCGGATTCCGTTGCGGTCCAACGGGTTCGGCGAGCCCACGCTGATCGACCGGGTGCGGTCGTTCGGGGTGCCGCAGACGTTCGACCCTGCCACCGAGGAGTGCGTGGTGTCGGGTGCCGACCCCGGATTCGGCGGCCGGCACCTCGAAGCCGACGCCGAGGGTCTGACCGTGGGCGACGACTACCTGATCGCCTCCAGCCAGGGTGATTCCCGGTTCGTGGCGTACGAGCGGACCGGGCGGAACCGGTACGTCGGCGAGTTCGTGGTCGGCGCGGGGCGGGGCAACGATTCGGTCGAGCACTCAGACGGTGCCCAGCTGGTGACGGCGGACCTGGGCGGCGAGTTCCGGCGCGGGCTGCTGGTGCTGCACGACGGGGAGCGCCGGCCCGCCGTCGGGGATCTGGCCACCACCGGGTTCGCCTACGTGAGCTGGGGTGACGTGCTGCGCACCCTGCGCTGAGCCGGGGTGCGTCCGGGCACTGGCCCGTTGACCTGCACATATGCCGGAACCGGCCGGTGCGGGTCCGCGAACGGGCTTGGCCTCCGGCCCCCGGTTCCATTCTCCCACGAGGCACCGACAATTCCGGCCGCACGACCCAGCCCACGCGGTGGGACGAACCGCGACGGCCTCCGGCGGGCGCTCGGGTGAGCGCCGACCGGAGGCCGTTGGCGGGTGGTGCCCAGCTCTTGGAACTCAGCGCTTCAAACTCAGCGCTTCAAACCCAGCCCTTCGAACCCAGCGGTCCGAACTCAGGGCTTCAGGCTCAGCGCTCCGACACCGGCGGGATCGACATCCCCGCCGGGGGCGTCGGCGGGTCGACCGGACCCTGTGGCGCGGCGGTCCGGGCCGACGCCATCGGGCGGGCCGCCGTCGACGGCTCCTGGGACTGGCGCGGCGCGGGGGCGTGACCGGTGGTCTCCTGCTGCATCCGCTGCAACCAGCCTTCCCAGCGCTGCTGCATCGGCCGGACCAGGCCGCCGCCCACACCGATGACGATGACGCCCGCCACCGTCGCCAGCACGGTGATCAGCACCGGCATCGTCACCGAAACGGCGATGCCCAGCTGGTTCAGCGCGGCGATGACACCCAGCGCCACGATGAACCCGTAGGTGATGCCGCCCAGCATCTTCGTGTACGGCCGGTCGCCCAGGGCTCCGGTCACCAGGCCGCGCAGCGCCTTGCCGATCGCCGCCGCGACCAGGACCAGCACCAGCGCCACCACGATCCGGGGCAGGTAGGCGATGACCTCGTTGAGCAGGGTGCTCACCGCGTTGCCGGTGCCGAACACGCCGAACGCCAGCTGCAAGGCGATCAGCAGCACGAAGTAGTACACGATCTTGACGATCAGCCCGGACGCGTCCACCGGCGACCGGTCCAGCGCGCCGCCGAGCCCGGACTTCTCCACCAGTCGGTCGAAGCCCACCCGCTTGAGCAGGAACTCGACTCCCTTGGCGAGCGCCTTGGCGATCAGCCAGCCCACGAACAGCACCAGTAGGAAGCCGAGGAGCTTCGGCACGAACGTGGCGATCATCGCCCACGCCTGTCCGAGTCCATCGGTGATCTGGGAGCCCACGACGCTCCTCCTCGCATGTCGCCAATTGTTGCTTGGAGAGATCGTTTCCCAGCCCGCATCACCCGGCAACCTGAAGCAGTGGCACGAAAGAGTGACTGACGTGGCGCGTGCGCCGAAGACAGTCCAGAGTGGAATCACCGGTGGGGACCGGGGAGAGGGAAACGCCCGATGCGCTTCGAGCGCGTCGGGCGTTTCCGGTTCTAGGGCTTCAACCAGGCCGCGAGGCCGACACCGTCCAGATAGGACTGCACGTGCGCGGCGGACGTGGCCGCGCCGTCGGCGGGCCGCGGGTCGCCGGGGCAGTCGGAGCTGCTGTCCGGCAGCACACCGTCCACCAGGTAGTGGTCCACGGCCGCCTCGACGCACCGGTTGCTGCCGTAGAGGCCGTGCTTGCCGTCGTCCCGGACCGTGATGAGGCTGTGGCCCAACCGGGACGCCATCGCCGGCCCGCTCTCGTACTGGGTCTGGGTGTCGCCCTCGGCCTGCACGACGACGCCGATCGGGTAACCGTCCCGGCGGAGTTCGACCGGCCGCTCCGGCGGCGTGAACGAGCGGAACGTGCAGGTGGTCGGCGCGGCGCGGATCACGCCGAACCCGTACGGGTAGCGGTCGCGGAAGACGCGCATGTCCTCGTAGTAGGTCTGTAGGTCGGTCGGCCAGTCGACCTCGCACAGCACCGTGTTGAACACGCCGGAGACCAGGTCGTCGGCGGCGGCCCGGGCCAGCGGCGCGGCGGCTTCGGCGGGTGCGCCGTCCTTGAGCTGCTTCACCAGGGTCGCGGTGTCCGCCCACAGTGGACGGAACCGGGCACCAGCGCCCATCGCCGCGTCGAAGGTGGTGCGGGTCTGGCCGCTCGCCGGGGTCGTGGCGAGCCGGGCGGCGATCCGTTCGACGGTGCCGATCACCTCGGCCCCGGTCTTGCCCAGCCCGAACCGGGCGTCCCGGGCCCCGGCCCAGTCGGCCCACACCTCGACGTTGCGGCGGTAGGCGACGGCCTGGCCCCGGAACTGCTCCCGCCACACCCAGTCCGGGTGCACGGAGGAGTCGAGCACGCTGCGGTCGAGCCGGTGCGGGAACAGGGTGCCGTAGACCGCGCCCAGGTACGTGCCGTAGGAGTACCCCAGGTAGTTGATCTTCTCCTCGCCCAGGACGGCGCGGATCACGTCCACGTCGCGGGCGGTGTTCGGGGTGTTGACGTGCGGCCGGATGCCGCCGCCCGAGCGTTCGCAGGCGTCCTCGGCGGCGCGCGCCTCGGCGGCCCACTTGGGGAAGTCGGCGTCGACGGGCCGGGTGTCGGCGGTGACGAACTGGGGCGAGGTGCGGCAGTTGAGCGCGGTGGACGCCCCGACCCCGCGCGGGTCGAAGCCGATCAGGTCGTAGGCCTTCGCGAGCGCCGACTGCGACAGGAACGACGGCAGCTTCAGCCCGGACCCGCCCGGACCGCCGGGGTTGAGCACCAGGATTCCCCGGCGGAGGGTCGGGTCGGGCGCTTTTCGCCGGCTGATGCGGACCGAGATGTGGTCTTTCTCCGGACGCCGGTAGTCGAGCGGCAGGACCACGTCCGCGCATTCCAGGACGTTCTCGCACGGCGTCCAGGTCAGCTGCTGCGTGGTGAACGGGACGAGCGGGTCGGGTTCGGCGAGGGCGGGTGTGACGGCCGTCGACAGCAGTGTGACGACCGCCAGTCCGATTGACGCGTACCTGCGCACGGGCACCTCCCGAGTGGTGGTGGGACAGCCTGCCGAACGTAAGGCGGCTGCCGTGACCCGACCGGCTGAGTCACTCGTTGGTGTCCGCGCGCCGCACGCCGTCGTGGAGGGACGGGGTGACGGCGGACCGGGGCGGACGTGCGATCGTGGAGGTATGAGCAGCTCAGCCGAGGTGGTGCCGGCGCTCTCCCGGGAGACGTTGCGGACCTTGCAACGTGCCTCGGGGGACCTGGCGGCGGCCAGTGTCGCCGAAATGGAGGCGCGGCTGCCGTGGTTCCGGCGGATGCCGGCCGACCAGCGGGCCGGGGTGCTGCTGCTCATCCAGAACGGCGTCGCCGGGTTCGTGTCCTGGCTGCACGACCCCCAGCAGGCGATCCGGCTGACCGCTGAGGCGTTCCGCTCCGCGCCCAAGGACCTCTCCCGCTGGGTCAGCCTGCGGCAGACCGTCGAACTGGTCCGGATCGCGCTGGAGCACTTCGAGCACCTCCTCCCGAAGCTCGCCGCCGACGAGGCCGAACGCGCCCTGCTGACCGAAGGCGTCCTCCGCTACGGCCGGGAGATCGCCTTCTCCGCCGCCACCTCCTACGCCGCCGCCGCCGAGGCCCGCGGCGCCTGGGACGCCCGGCTCGAAGCCCTGGTCGTGGACGGGATCGTGCGTGGCGACGCGGAGGAATCGCTGCTCTCCCGGGCCACCGCGCTGGGCTGGGACCCGGCGTCCGAGGCGACCGTCCTGGTCGGCAACCCGCCCTCGGACGACCCGCCCGCCGTGGTCTTCGAGGTGCGCAGCCGCGCGGCCCGGATCGCCCGCCCGGTGCTGCTCAGCGTGCAGGGCTCCCGGCTGGTCGTGGTGCTGGGCGGCGAGACGGAGACCGGGGACGTGCTGACCAGGCTCGCGGACGCGTTCGGCGACGGTCCGGTGGTGGCCGGGCCGTCCGTGTCGAGCCTCGCCGACGCCCACCGGAGCGCCAGTGACGCGCTGTCGGGGCTGCGGGCCGTCGTCGGGTGGCCGGCCGCCCCTCGGCCGGTGCGGTCGCTGGACCTGCTGCCGGAACGGGCACTGGCGGGCGACCCGGAGGCCGAGTGGCAGCTCGTGGACCGGATCGCCCGGCCGCTGGAGGACGCGGGCGGGGCGCTGCTGGAGACCGTGGACGCGTTCCTCGAAGTGGGGGGCGTGCTGGAGTCGTGCGCGCGGAAGCTGTTCGTGCACCCCAACACGGTCCGCTACCGGCTGCGGCGCGCCACCGAGCTCACCGGGCGCAACGCCAACGACCCGCGTGACGCCCTCGTGCTGCGGGTCGCACTGTCCGTGGGACGGCTCGCACGGGCTCGCGGGCTGTGGTGACCCCCGTTCGGGTGTGATCTAGAACGCACGTCCTATTTGGGTTGCTATGGGCTCCGATCGACAACACGGGACGTTGTTCGACGTTCATCTTTGAGTCACATTTGTAGGAACCCTACAACCGTGACGGCCTGGTTTCGTTCGTGGCGACATCCCGTGAGACCGCCGAAAACGTGTTCAGTTAGTGGGTGATCGCGCTCCTCGCCCCCGGACAGGGGTCCCAGACACCCGGCATGTTCACCCCGTGGCTCGACGTCGAGGGTGCGCGCGACCGCGTCGCCTCCTGGTCCGACGCCACCGGGCTGGACCTGCTGCGCCTGGGCACCACCGCCGAGGCCGACGAGATCAAGGACACCGCCGTCACCCAGCCGCTGGTCGTGGCGCTGGCGCTGCTCGCGTTCGAGGAGCTGCGCCGCCGGGTCGAGCTGCCCGCCGACACCGTGATCGCCGGCCACTCCGTCGGCGAACTGGCGGCAGCCGCCGTCGCGGGTGTCCTGGGCACCGACGACGCGGTGGCGCTGGCCGCCGTGCGCGGCGCGGAGATGGCCGCCGCCTGCGCGTTGGAGCAGACCGGCATGGCCGCCGTGCTGGGCGGCGAGGAGGACGTCGTGCTGGCCCGGCTGGACGAGCTGGGCCTGGTCGGCGCGAACCGGAACGGCGCGGGGCAGATCGTCGCCGCCGGGCCGCTGGACGCGCTGGACAAGCTCGTCGAGAACCCGCCGGAGCGGGCGAAGATCCGTCGGCTCCAGGTGGCGGGCGCGTTCCACACCCGGTACATGGCGCCCGCCCAGGAGGCGTTGCGCGCCCGTGCCGAGGGCATCGCGGTGGCCGACCCCGTGCTGCCGCTGCTGTCCAACGCCGACGGCGCGGCGGTGACCTCCGGCGCCGAGGTGCTGGACCGACTCATCTCCCAGGTGACCCGCCCCGTGCGGTGGGACTCCTGCCAGGCGACGCTGGGCGCGCGCGCCGTGTCCGCGGTGGTGGAACTGCCGCCCGCGGGCACGTTGACCGGCCTCGCGAAGCGCGAACTGAAGGGCACTCCGACGTTGGCTCTCAAGACCCCCGACCAGCTCGACGCGGTCGTGGCGCTGATCGGGGAGGCCGCCAAGTGACCTCCTTCGCGACCCGCTCCGGCCCCGCCGGCACCCGCATCCTCGGCCTGGGCAGCTACCAGCCCGAGACGATCGTCGGCAATGACGACCTCGCGCAGATCATGGACACCTCCGACGAGTGGATCCGGGACCGCGTCGGCATCGCCAACCGCCGGTTCGCCAAGCCGGACGAGAAGCTGGTCGACATGGCGGCCGAGGCAGGCGCGAAGGCCGTCGCCGACGCCGGGCTGGCACCGACCGACATCGAGGCCGTGCTGGTCGCGACCTGCACCATGCCGTCGCAGATCCCGAACGCCGCCGCGCAGGTCGCGCACAAGATCGGCATCAAGTCCCCGGCCGCGTTCGACCTGAACGCCGCCTGCGCGGGCTTCTGCTACGGCCTGGGCACGGCGTCCGACCTGGTCCGCGCCGGCACCGCGAAGCACGTGCTGGTGATCGGCGCGGAGAAGCTCACCGACTGGGTCAACCCGGTCGACCGGTCCACCGCGATCATCTTCGCCGACGGCGCGGGCGCGGCGGTCGTCGGTCCGGCCGACGAGCCCGGCATCGGGCCGGTCGCCTGGGGCAGCGAGGGCGACCTGGTGGACATGATCCACGTCGCCGACCGCAACTCGTTCGTCTTCCAGGAGGGCCAGGCGGTCTTCCGCTGGGCCACGACCCAGATCGCGCCGATCGCGCTGCGGGCGGTCGAGGCGGCGGGCATCGAGCTGGCCGATCTGGACGTCCTGGTGCCGCACCAGGCGAACCTGCGGATCGTCGAGGCGATCGCGAAGCGGTTGCGCGCCAAGGGTGCGCGTGCGGACCTCGTGGTCGCGCGTGACATCGTGGAGTCCGGCAACACGTCGTCGGCCTCCATCCCGCTCGCGCTGGACCACATGCGCGCGGCGGGCGAGGTCAAGAGCGGGGACGTGGCGCTGCTCGTCGGCTTCGGGGCCGGCCTGTCCTACGCGGGCCAGGTCGTCCGACTGCCGTGACAACCCAGAGACTCCGGTGGGAACGCCCAGCCGGCGGATTGCGTGAAGGAAGGGATTTTCCGTGAGCAACGAGGACATCCAGAAGGGGCTTGCCGAGATCGTCGAAGAGGTCGCCGGTGTCGAGGCGGCGGACGTGACGGCGGACAAGTCCTTTGTGGACGACCTGGACATCGACTCGCTGTCGATGGTGGAGATCGCCGTGCAGGCCGAGGACAAGTTCGGCGTGAAGATCCCGGACGACGAGCTGGCCAACCTCAAGACCGTGGGCGATGCGGTCACCTACATCGCCAGCAACGCATGACCACTGGGAACGACGTCGTCGTCACCGGGCTGGGTGCCACCACCCCGCTCGGTGGCGATGTCGCCTCCACCTGGGACGCTCTGCTCGCCGGCCGCAGCGGTGTGACGCCGCTGGTGACCGACTGGGTGGAGCGGTTCGAGCTGCCGGTGCGGATCGCCGCCCGGCTGGCGGTCGAACCGACCGAGATCCTGCCCCGCGTCGAAGCGCGCCGGCTGGACCGGTGTGAGCAGGTCGCGGTCGTCGCCGCCCGCCAGGCGTGGGCGGACTCCGGGCTCGGCGAGGGCGGTGTGGACCCGGAGCGCCTCGGCGTCGTGGTCGGCACCGGCATCGGCGGCGCGATGACGCTGCTGGACCAGGACGACCTGATCGAGTCGGCGGGCCTGCGCAAGGTGTCGCCGCTGACCGTGCCCATGCTCATGCCCAACGGCCCGGCCGCGCACGTCGGCCTGGACCTGAAGGCACGGGCGGGTGTGCACGCGCCGGTTTCGGCGTGCGCGTCCGGTGCGGAGGCCCTGGCGTGGGCGTGGCGGATGCTGCGCGCGGGCGAGGCGGACGTGGTGGTCGCGGGTGGCGCGGAGGCGTGCATCACCACCATCACCATGGCGGGCTTCATCCAGGCGCGGACCATGAGCACCCGCAACGACGACCCGGCGCGGGCGTCCCGGCCGTTCGACATCAACCGGGACGGCTTCGTGCTGGGCGAGGGCGCGGGGATCCTGGTGCTGGAGCGCGAGGAGTTCGCGCGCGCCCGTGGCGCCCGGATCTACGGCAAGCTGGCCGGGATCGGCACCAGCTCGGACGGCCACCACATCACGGCGGCGGACCCGGAGGGCATCGGCCAGTCCCGGGCCATCGCGGCGGCGATCCGCAACGCGGGCGTCGACCGGGCCGACATCGGCCACGTGAACTGCCACGCCACGTCCACCCCGGTGGGCGACGTGATCGAGCCGCAGGCGGTGCGCCGGGCGATCGGCGACCACCCGGTGCTGACCGCGCCGAAGGGCAACACCGGCCACCTGCTGGGTGCGTCGGGTGCGGTGGAGGCGATCGCGACGCTGCTCTCGGTGCGCGACGGCATCGTGCCGCCGACGCTGAACCTGGAGAACCAGGATCCGAAGGTGCAGCTGGACGTGGTCACCGGCGAGCCGCGCAAGATCGACCTGGTGGCAGCGGTGAACAACTCGTTCGGGTTCGGCGGGCACAACGTGTCGCTCGTGTTCACCAACGCCTGAGCCGTGTCTCCCACGAGGAGCACCGGTTCGGCACCTACGTGAGAGGGCCGCTTCCCTTGCGGGGCGGCCCTTTTCGCGTGCCGGGCTCAGTTCAGGCGGGAGAGGAAAGCCGACCAGGCGCGGGGCGTGAAGCGGAAGTCGGGGCCGGCGGGGTTCTTGGAGTCACGCACACCCACGGCGGTGTCGGTGAGGCGGACCTCCACGCAGGCATTGCTCGCGCCAGTGCTGCGGTTGCTCTTGAACCAGCCCGTGTCCCGGGTCATGAGCTCTCCTCCTTCAACATGGTTGTCCACAGCGTGCGCGTGTCCTCGGGGCTCAACGCGAGTTCCTTGACCCGATTGAACATCCGCCGCATGTGTTCGGTGTCGATGGCCTGATCGTAGTAGGCGGCCGGACCGTGCAGCAGCGTCGGAAAGGTGATAGGCGAGCCCGTCTCGAAGATCAACACCAGCAGCCCGCTGCCACGCGCGGGATTGCGGGGCTCGGCGTCGGGGACGATCCGCACGGAGAGTTGCGGATACCTCTCCACCAGGTCGAGCAGGTGCTCGACCTGGCCCCGCATGACCTCCCGACTCCCCATCACGTGGCGCAGGGAGTCCTCGGTGAAGACGATGTCGATGTCCTTGGGCGGTCGGGCTTCCAACAGCGCGCGCTGCTGTGCGAGGCGGAAGTCGACCCGCTCGGACACCTCGCGCTCGGAACTCACCCAGCTCACCGCGTCCGAGTTGCCGATCACCGCCCGCACGTAGTCCGGTGACTGCACCAGGCCCGGCACGATGCCGCACTCGTACCACTCGATGCGGACGGCGGCGGTCTGAAGGTCGACCATGCGCTGGAACGGTTCGGGCAGCGCGTCGACGTAGACCCGTCGTGGCTGCCGACGTCGACTGCCCACGCCGAGCGCGATCACCATCTCGCGTTCGGAGCCCTGCACCTCGTAGAAGTCGAGCAGCGCTGCCAACGACTCCGCGCTGATACCACCGCCGCCCTTCTCGATCTGGCTCAACCGCCCGGGGGTGCGACCGATCAGCCTCGCGGCGTCCGACTGCGTCTTCCGCGCCCGTTTCCGCAGGCGGGCCAAGGTCAAACCGAGCTGGAGCCGCTCGACTGATGCTCGCACGGTGGCCATGTCATGCCTCTTTCACTCGTTTGAGCACGGCCAACCGTGAACTTTATCTCTATAGTTCCTAGCTAGCGGTACGTGTTCGATCATACACAACGAGTGAGGTCGACATGGCAAAGCAGGGGCAGTTGATCCGGAGGACCCGGGACCGACGCGAGTGGCTGGTCCGCTGCGTGGACGAGCCGGGCAAGATGAGCGTCTGCTCGATCTCCGTCGCCAACGGCACCGTGGAGTTCTGGGGCCCGGCGAGAGCTTCTGCTTCCGCCTCGAAGACCAGGACATCGCCGACTTCCGGTCCGCGTTCGACGCCGCGATCGCCCGCGCCGAAGCCGACCTGCACGACCGCCGCCCGGCACCGGCCCGGTGACCCGTTGCCAGGCAGGTGCGGGCCCGAATTCAGACGAAGAAATTATTCCCACTCACTCGTTATCCGGCCGTCGGCTCAACCCAGGGGCAGGCCCGAGCAGCACCCGCCCATTTGTTCGCCCGTCGGCGAAATGTCATCATGAACCCCCTTGAAACAAAGTGGCGAAGTTTCTTTCGTGACGAACGAAAGTCTGCTACGGTAGGCAGGATTGGCGGACACCAGGTTACAGAGCCCGCCTCACCGTTCAAATCGGCACGGTTTCCCACGACCGATCTGGACACTTCGGAGTCCGGGATCACGACACTCGGGCAATCGACAGAGCGTCGTTCCTCCGCAAAGAGAAGCGCCGCAAACAATGCCTTCCCGTGCACCACTCTCCAGTCGCCCATTCCGGCTGCGGTATGGGCGGTGGCAGGGAAGCATTCGTTCCGCCGGGTCTCCCGGAACGGGATCCGGACCTCACTGCCGGAGAACAGGTTATGGACGACGTGACGGACCGCCGCGCCGAGGTCGCCGACCTCGTGGACGCGCGATGGGGAGATCTCCTGGCCGAGATCGGCAGCACCGTGGTCGAACGGGACGAAGCGAGACTGCCACCGCCGCCCGGACTGATGACCGCCACGGGCACCAGCGGCCTGCAAGCCTACTCACTCCCGCGAGCGGCGGGCGGCGCGGAGGCCGGCGCGCTGACCTGGGGAATGGTGCTCGAACAGGTGGGCTACCGGTGCGCGGATTCGGCGCTGCCGCTGATCCTCAACCATCAGATCGACATCGCGCGGCTGGTGTGCGAGTCCGGCCGCACCGATCTGATCGAGCGCTACGCCGTGCCGATCGCCCGTGGGGAGTACGGCGCGGGAATCGCCTACACCGAAGACGCCGACGCCTTCTCCTTCCGCACGGTGCTGCGCCGGAAAGACGACGGCTACGTCCTGTCCGGCTACAAGTCCTATGTGACCGGCGGGCTGATCAGCGACGTGTTCCTGACCTACCCGCTGGACGAGTCCGGGGACATGCTGGCGTGCCTGGTGCAGGCGGACGACCCCGGCGTGACGGTGACCGCGGCCGAGCCGCTGGGTATGCGCACCGCAGGGGCCGCGTCGGTCACGTTCGACGACGTCCCGCTGCCGGCAGACCGGATCCTCGAAGCCACCGACGGGCTCACCCACGCCCAGCGCTTCCTCAGCCACCAGCGGCTGTGGCTGGCCTGCGCGCCACTGGGCCGCGCCCGGGCGGTCCTGGAGGAATGCGCGGCCCGGACAGCGTCCTCGATCCGGTACGGCGAGCCGGTCGCCGGGCTGAAGAACGTCGAGGCGTCGCTGGGGCGCATGTACGTGGCGATCGAGTCGGCCCGGGCCATGCTGTACCGCGCCTTGAGCTGGATGGACACCGGCCGCGCCGAGCCGGTCTTCGACCCGGTGATCGCCGCGGCCAAGTACCACGCCGTCGACCGGATCCGGTTCGTGCTCGAACGAGCGCTGAACGTCCTGGGCGGGTTCGGCTTCTACGGAACACCGCACCCGGGACGATACCTGCGCGATTTCGTCGGGCTCGTCCTGGCCGCCGGTACCCAGGACACCCTGGAAGTCAACCTCGGTGCGAGCGTCGTGGCCCGCACTCGCCAGTCCGGCACTCACCCCCGCAACGCACCCACCGGGTGATCACGCGTTCAACCGGCAAAGCACGTTCAGAAGAATGGGGTAGAGGAGATGGTCTTCGAGTTCAACGGCATCCTGCTGCGCGCGGCCCAGCACCAGCGCTCGGTGTCCCTTCAAGCGACCAGGCTCGGTGACGCGATCACCGAGCTGACCTCCCAATTCCCCCAGATGAAACGCGTCCTGCTGGACAACTCCGGACAAGTCCGCCGAGCCCACCGGATGATCGTGAACGGCGAACTGGTCCCCCAGCCGGACATCGACATGCGACTGTCGGATGCCGACCGGATCGAGTTCTTCACCGCCATCACCGGCGGCTGACCCCCGATACCCACCACCAATCAGGGACAGCATGAACTCCGCCGAGCACCAAGGCGTGCTGTGGGGGACCTCAGCCACGGACTGGGCCGACATCCAGCAACCCATGGCCCGACCGGCCATGCACGCCATCCTCGACGTACTCGCCCCGTGGCCGGGACAGTCCATGCTGGACATCGGCTGCGGCGCGGGTGACCTCGCCGCTCTCGCCGGGTGCCGAGGCGCGCGGGTGGTCGGGCTGGACGCATCCGCCCCACTGCTCGCCATCGCCCGCCGACGCGCCCCGTCGGGCGGGTTCTGCGTCGGCGACATGGAACACCTGCCG
>CBHFOL010000030.1:0-38265 GCA_965995405.1 uncultured Saccharothrix sp. | reverse complement strand
CGGTCTTCGACAGCGCCACCGGCCTGGTCACCTCGACCACGCCGAACGACGCGCTGACGGCGCCCGGGTCGTCCTGCACGTAGGCCAGCACCTGGTTGTCCAGGGCCGCCTTGCCGTCGATCCGGCCGGTGCCGACGCGGTTGGGCGCGTAGGTCTTGCCGCCGGCCTTCACGTCGGCGGACGCGCTGTTGACGATCGCGGCCTTGACCTCTTCCGGCGTCCAGTCCGGGTGGGCCTGGCGGACCAGCGCGGCGATGCCCGTGGTGTGCGGGGCCGCCATCGACGTGCCGCTGAGCACGGACGTCTTGTTGCCGGAGCCGACCGCCGCCGAGGCGATGGTGTCACCGGGCGCGGCCACGTCCGGCTTCACGGCCGGGCCGCGCACGCCGCGCGAGGTGAACGAGCTCGGCGTGTCGGTGAGCGCCTGGTCGTAGGTCGGCAGCACGGTGCGCAGGTCGCCCGCGAGCCGGACGGTCAGGGTGCCCGCCGCCAGCGCCGGCCGCACCGAGGCGGTCGCGCTGCCGGTGATCTGGATGACCGGGATGGCCGCGTTGCCCGCGATGCCCGCGCTGAAGTTCTCCAGCGTGGAGCTGAAGACCGCGCCCACCGCGCCCGCGGCGGTCACGTTGTTCGAGCGGCCGGCGGAGCCGCAACGCCTGCTGGCGTCGTTGTCGTCCCACTCCAGCCACGCGATCTTGCCCGCGACGGCGGCCTGGTCGGCGGCCGACAGCGGGAGGCAGCCGTCCTTGTTGTTCGGGTCGCTCAGCGGCACGACCTGGCCGGTGACCGACTTGCCCTCGTAGTTGTAGTTCTGGCTGTACTGGCCGGCCTTGCGGCCCGCGACGTCCGCAGGGGCGGTGACCTCGGCCGCGTCGCGCAGCACGTAGGAGTCACGGGTGCTGGCCACGGTCAGCGCCTCGGGGGTGCTGCCCGGCGAGCCGCCGATGTCGTACAGGTCGCCGCCGTTGCCGGCGGAGAACACGGTGACCACGCCGGAGGCGTTGAGCTTGCGGACGAACAGCGAGTCCGGGTCGTCCGGCGAGCCGTAGTCCTGGCCCAGGGACAGGTTGACCACGTCGAGGTGGTCGGTGAAGTCGCCGTCGCCGTCGGGGTCGAGCGCCCAGTCCAGGGCCTGCGCGGTGACGTTGGTCGAACCGTCGCAGCCGAACACCTTCAGCGCGTACAGCAGGGCCTTCGGCGCGGTGCCGGGACCGATGCGCAGCGCGGTGAGCTGGTCACCGGTGAGCTTGGTGTAGTCGCCCTTGAACGTGCTGCCGTCGGCGTTGACGCCGAAGCCCGCCGCGGTGCCGGCGACGTGCGAGCCGTGGCCGTTGCAGTCGATCGGGTTCGGGTCCGGCTTCGGCGTGTTGACCGCCGGGTCCTTGCTGGCCCCGTCGTAGCCGTTGCCGACGAAGTCGTAGCCGCCGACGACCTTGGCGGTCGGGTAGTACGAGGCGTCGACCTTGGTCTCGTCGATCGCCTTGAAGGCGTCGATGGTGCCGGGGCCGTCGAAGTCGGCGTGCGTGTAGTCGATGCCGGTGTCGATGATGCCGATCCGGACGTTGTCGCCGAGCTTGCCGTACTGCTGCCACGCGTTGAGCGTGTTGGTCAGCTGCACGGCGGACGAGTTCTGCCGGGACTTGGGCACCACGGTGCGGACGGACTTGACGTCCGGGCGCTGCGCGAGCTCCCGGATCTTGGTCGCGTCGGCGTTGACCACCACGCCGGGCACACCGTTGGTGGTCCGGTAGACCTCCTTGGTGGCGGCGTCCTTGCCCTTCAGGTCGTTCACCACGGAGTCGACGACCTTCGCGGTGTCGTCCTTCGTGGCCTTGGCGGCGGCCTTCGCCTGCTGCTTGGTCGCGCCCTGGCTGGTCTGCTCGGCGTAGGTGTCGACGGCCGGCTTGGCCTCCAACTCCACGAACGCGGTGACCGTGCCCTGGGCGGCGGACAGGCGACCGCCCACCTTCAACTGGAGATTGCCGGCGTCCAGCCCGTTCGCGGCGGTGACGGACTGCGCCAGCTGATCATTCGCGGCCAGCGCGGTGCCGGCGGTCGAGCCCGCGACGAGAATCGCGGCCAACACCGGTACGGCTGATCTGGCGACAACGCGAGATCGGCTCACAACGTGCCCCAACCGAGGTCTGATTGGACCCAGCGGGCAGCATCGCTGTGCGTCCGGTAGGGGTGGAGCTGCCCGCGCGGTGCCGTGCCCTCTACGACACCGGGTCAACCTCGTGGGGTGGAACCTAATCTGTCCACCGAGCTGATCAATTAGACCGAACGAGTGACGACACCCACAGATTTGACAATCAACCGTCAACTGTGACAAAGCCGCGACCAGCGGCGATATAACCGGAACAGGGTTTCCGGCAGTACCTCGCCAAACAGGTCAAACGCATTCAGCCGCAGGCCGCCGGACGAGTGACGACCGGATACGTCCCATCACCGGCCGAGTACGGGAACCCGAATGCCGGGGGTTTGAACGGCGAAGGCCGGGGTCGCGTGATCCGCGCCCCGGCCTTCGTGTCGAGGCCTTCGTGTCGACGTCAGTCGAAGTTGACCGAGCGCACCGTGTGCGCGCCGACGGCCGCGCCGATCGGGTCCAGCACGGCGGTGTCCACGGGGCGGTCGACGCGCAGCAGCATGAACGCGTCCGCGCCGTCCTTGGTCTGGCTGATCTGCGCGGCCTCGACGTTCACGCCGGCCTCGCCGAGCAGGGTGCCGACGGTGCCCATGACACCCGGCCGGTCCGGGTACTCCAGCAGCAGCACGTTGCCCTCGGCGCGCAGGTCGAAGCCGCGGCCGTTGATGCCGACCAGCTTCTCCACCTGGTCGAGGCCGGTGAGCGTGCCGGACACGGTGATGACCGCGCCGTCGGACTGCACCGCGCGCACCGTCACCAGGCTGCGGTGGTTGGCGCTCTCCGGCTCCTTGGTCAGGTCGACCGACACGCCCAGCGACGCGGCGAGGCTCGGCGCGTTGACGAACGTGACCTGCTCCTCCACCACGCTGGAGAACACGCCGCGCAGCGCGGCCAGCGGCAGCACCGCGACGTCCTCGTTGGACAGCTCGCCGCGCACCTCGATCGTGACGCTGGTCGGGGCCTTCGCGGACAGCGCCGCGACGACCGTGCCGAGCTTCTGCACCAGCGGCAGGTAGGGGCGGACCTCCTCGCCGACCCCGCCGCCCTGCACGTTCACCGCGTCCGGCACGAACTCCCCCTGGAGCGCGAGCAGCACCGACTTGGCGACGTCCGTGCCCGCCCGGTCCTGCGCCTCGGTGGTGGACGCGCCCAGGTGCGGCGTGACGACCACGTTCGGCAGGCCGAACAGCGGCGACTCGGTGGTGGGCTCGGTGCTGAACACGTCGATGCCCGCGCCGCCGACCTGCCCCTCCTTGATCGCCTCGGCCAGCGCGTCCTCGTCGACCAGGCCGCCGCGCGCGGCGGTGGCGTTGATCACGCCGCGCTTGGCCTTGGCCAGCTGCTCCGCGCCGATCAGGCCCTTGGTCTCGGGGGTCTTCGGCAGGTGGATGGAGATCGCGTCGGCGCGCTCCAGCAGTTCCTCCAGCGTCACCAGCTCGATGCCGAGCTGCGCGGCCCGCTGGGCGCTGACGTACGGGTCGTAGGCGATCAGGTTGGTGCCGAACGCGGCGAGGCGGGCGGCGAACAGCTGGCCGATCTTGCCCAGGCCGACGACGCCGACGGTCTTGCCGTTGATCTCGACGCCGTTGAACTTGCTGCGCTTCCACTCGTGGTTCTGGAGGGTGGCGTGCGCGGCGGGGATCTGGCGCGCGGTGGCGAGCAGCAGGGCGACCGCGTGCTCGGCGGCGCTGACGATGTTGGACGTCGGCGCGTTCACCACCATGACACCGCGCTCGGTGGCCGCCGGGACCTCCACGTTGTCCAGCCCGACGCCCGCGCGGGCGACGACCTTGAGCTTGGTGGTGGCGGCGAAGACCTCGCGGTCCACCTTCGTGGCGGACCGGACCAGCAGCGCGTCGGCGTCGGCGACGGCGGCGAGCAGCGCGGGACGGTCGGTGCCGTCGACGTGGCGCACCTCGATGTCCTCGCCGAAGACGTCGAGAACGGACGGGGCTAGCTTCTCGGCGATCAAGACAACGGGCTTGGTCACGGACGTGCTCCCGAGGGTGTGCAAGGCGGGTGGGGAGCGCGGGGGCCGTCACAGCGAGCCGAGACCCGCGCGGCCGGCCACGGCAATGTGTCCGGGTTGTTAACGAGCATAGCCGGCGCGGGGGCTCGTTCCGATACCCGGGTGCGCTGTCTCACCTGCTGGTTTCCGGTACGAGCGTCCTATATGGCGCGGTGGCGGGGGCCGCGGTGCGTCGCTCCTGGAGGGAACGGTGGCCGCCAGGTGGTCTACCTCCCGTCGGTGCAGGACGGCCCTACCGGTTCAACGACCCACCCGCCGCAGCCAGAAGCACCCTTGCCGTCCCGAGACCCGCCAACCTCGACCACAACGCCGAACCCCCCGCCGCTGCTGACGCTCTCAGCGATCTCTCAGCCACAGCACGGCGTTTTGTCGTACCCCTGTGATCGAATGAAGACAGGGGACCCCCTGGGCGGGGACGCTTGCGACAGCTTGCCCGCCGCGCCAGCGACAGCTTGCCCGCCGGGCCGAGTGGGTCCCGCTGCGTAGAAGACAAGTCCTTGGACGATCTTCTTTCTTGTTGCGACAACACCCGCGGCACGGCTACCGGACGAAACGACCTTGCCCGAACCCTGGCGGAGACTTCTGCGTGGCTGGGGCGAAGCGCTGTGGGCGGAAATGTCGTACCCCCGTGGTTGGCTGTGTGTCGGGGGCGTCTCGATCCGGGGGACGCCTGGTCAAGCGTGTATCCCAAGCGACACCGCCGGCATCGGACCGGTATGACCGACAACCCGTTCCGCCCGACCGCCGAAGAGCGCCGGGAGGGTTACACCCTGGTGGCCGAGCTGGCCGCGTCGATCGTGCTCGGCCCCATCGCCCCGTTCGCGGTCTTCGCCGCCCGCTACCTCTACGACCGGCGCGACGCGATCTTCGACCGGGCCGGCCGACCGGCGCAGGCGTTCGACGTGTCGGGCACGGCCATACCGCTCACCCGCACCGGCAACGGGGACCGGTTGTCGGTCCGCCCCGGCCTCTCCGCATCGGCTCGCGGCCTCGGCCTGCGCGACGGCGACCCGGTCGGGCTCATCCTCACCGGCACGACCACCCGCAGCGGACTCGTCGTGCCCGCACGCATCGGGGAACGCGTCGACATCGCCGTACCGCGCGGCACGTACTCGCTCGGCGCGTTCGCGGCCCGGCGCGACCAGCTGTTCACCCGCCCCCACCCGTTCACGGCCGTCGACGGGCGGACCGTCCTCGCAGGTGGGCGGGACGTGCTGAACCTGTCGCCCCGGATCGCGAGCGACCTCAAGCTGTCCGGCGGCTACCGGCTGCGTCTCTGCCCGCGCTGCGGACGCCTGCACCCCACCACATGGCCGACCTGCACCGCGCCGACGCCGGCCGCACCGCGCGCCACCGCACCGCGCCTGACGACACCACGTCTCACGACACCGCGCCAAGTCGTGCCACGGCTCGTCGTGCCCGAGTCGAACTGCTGGTGGTGCGGCCTGGCCGAGTCCTCGTGCGACTGCCTGCTCGGCCAAGCCCGGCGGTTCTGGCGCGGCGACTGACCGGCGAACGGGCCTACCAGGGCTCGTCGAACTCGCCGTCCTTGACACCCAGGATGAACGCCTCCCACTCGGCCGGCGTGAACACCAGGACGGGCCCCTCGGGGTGCGCCGAGTTGCGCATCGCCGTGTACGTCACCCCGTCGGTGTGCTCGACGAACGCGATCTCGACGTGCTCGTCCTCGTCCTCCGCACCCTCGTCACTCCGGATCCAGTTCGCACCGGTGAGGTCGAGGTTGCCCCGCACGTGGGCCTTGTCGTCGTAGATCGGGGCACTGTCGCTCATGGCCCCTAGGTATACCGGAGCCCGCGGCGTCGGTGAACACCGCGGGCTCCGTCCGGGACAAGAGACTTCAGGCGGTCTCGGTGATCGGGTGGTCGACCCACGACATCAGGCCGCGCAGCTTCTTCCCGACTTCCTCGATCGGGTGCTGCTCACCCTCCTGCTGCAACTTCTTGTAGTTGCCCCGGCCGGCGTCGTCCTCGTTCACCCACTCGGTGGCGAACTTGCCGTCCTGGATCTCACCGAGGATCTTGCGCATCTCCTCCTTGACACCGGGCGTGATCACGCGCGGACCGCGGGTGAGGTCGCCGTACTCGGCGGTGTCCGAAATGGAGTAGCGCATCCGCGCGATGCCGCCCTCGTACATGAGGTCGACGATCAGCTTCAGCTCGTGCAGGCACTCGAAGTAGGCGACCTCGGGTGCGTAACCGGCCTCGGTCAGCACCTCGAAACCGGCCTGCACCAGCGCGGACGCGCCGCCGCACAGCACCGCCTGCTCACCGAACAGGTCGGTCTCGGTCTCCTCCTTGAACGTCGTCTTGATGACGCCCGCGCGGGTGCCGCCGATGCCCTTGGCGTAGGACAGGGCGAGCGCCTGCGCGCCGCCGGACGCGTCCTGCTCGATCGCGATCAGCGCGGGCACGCCCTTGCCGTCCACGAACTGCCGCCGCACCAGGTGGCCGGGGCCCTTCGGCGCGACCATCGCCACGTCCACATTGGACGGGGCCTCGATCAGGCCGTAGCGGATGTTGAAGCCGTGGCCGAAGAACAGCGCGTCGCCGTCCTTCAGGTTGGGCGCGATGTCGTTGGCGTAGATGTGCCGCTGCGCGGTGTCCGGAGCCAGGATCATGATCAGGTCGGCCTCGGCCGCCGCCTCCGCCGGGGTGAGGACCGACAGGCCCTCCTCCTCGGCCTTGGCACGGGACTTCGAGCTCTCGGGGAGGCCGATCCGGACGTCGACGCCGGAGTCGCGCAGGCTCAGCGCGTGGGCGTGGCCCTGGCTGCCGTAGCCGATGACCGCGACCTTGCGCCCCTGGATGATGCTCAGGTCGGCATCGTCGTCGTAGAAGATCTCGACGCTCACTGGTGGTACTTCCCTTCCCTACAAACGGATTTCAGCGCACCGCGGTCGCGGTGATGGAGCGGGCGCCACGGCCGATGGCGACCATGCCGGACTGGACGATCTCGCGGAGCCCGTACGGCTCCAGCATCCGCAGCAGCGCGTCGAGCTTCTCGGACGTGCCGGTCGCCTCGACCGTGACGGCCTCCGGCGAGACGTCGACGACCTTGGCGCGGAACAGCTGCACCGTCTCCAGGACCTGGCTGCGGACGGTCGCGTCGGCGCGGACCTTCACCAGGAGGAGCTGTCGCTGGACGGACGCCGTCGGCTCCAGCTCCACGATCTTGATGACGTTGATGAGCTTGTTGAGCTGCTTGGTGACCTGTTCCAGCGGCAACTCTTCCACGGACACCACGATGGTCATCCGGGAGATGTCGGGGTGTTCGGTGCGGCCGACGGCGAGCGACTCGATGTTGAAGCCGCGCCGGGAGAACAGGCCCGCCACCCGGGCGAGGACACCGGGCTTGTCCTCGACCAGAACGCTCAGGGTGTGCCTCGTCATCACTCGTCCTCGTCGTTTCGATCCACGCCCAAGGCGCTGATCATCACTCGTCCTCGTCGAACAGCGGGCGGATGCCCCGCGCGGCCATGATCTCGCTGTTGCCGGTGCCCGCCGCGACCATCGGCCACACCTGGGCGTCCTTGCCGACCACGAAGTCGATCACGACCGGCCGGTCGTTGATCTCCATCGCCTGCTTGATCACCGTGTCGACCTCCTCCTTCGACTCGGCGCGCAGCCCGGCGCAGCCCATCGCCTCGGCCAGCAGCACGAAGTCCGGGATGCGGTGCTTGTGCGTGCCCAGGTCGGTGCTGGAGTACCGCTCGCCGTAGAACAGGGTCTGCCACTGGCGGACCATGCCCAGGTTGCCGTTGTTGATGACGGCGACCTTGATCGGGATGTTCTCGATGGCGCAGGTGGCGAGTTCCTGGTTGGTCATCTGGAAGCAGCCGTCGCCGTCGATCGCCCACACCTGGACGCCCGGCACGCCCGCCTTCGCGCCCATCGCCGCCGGCACCGCGAAGCCCATGGGGCCCAGGCCGCCGGAGTTGATCCAGGTGCGCGGGCGCTCGTACTTCACGAACTGCGCCGCCCACATCTGGTGCTGCCCGACGCCCGCCGTGTACAGGGTGTCCGGCGGGGTCAGCGCGCCGATCCGCTCGATCACGTACTGCGGGGACAGCGTGCCGTCCTCCGGCCAGTCGTAGCCCACCGGGAACGTGTCGCGCAGCTTGTCCAGCTGCTCCCACCACGGCGTCAGGTCGACGGTCCGCCCGGCGTTCCCCTTCTCCGCGCGGACCGCGTCGATCAGCTCGGCGATGATCTCCTTGCAGTCGCCCACGATCGGCACGTCCGCGCGCCGGTTCTTGGAGATCTCGGCCGGGTCGATGTCGGCGTGCACGATCTGCGCGTCCGGCGCGAACGACGCCAGCTGCCCGGTGACCCGGTCGTCGAACCGCGCGCCCAGCGCGATCAGCAGGTCCGACTTCTGCATCGCGGCGACCGCCGAGACGGTGCCGTGCATACCGGGCATACCCAGGTGCTGGCGGTGCGAGTCGGGGAACGCGCCGCGCGCCATCAGGGTCGTGACGACCGGGATATCGGTGTCCTCCGCCAGCCGCAGCAGCTCGGGCGACGCGTCGGCCTTGATCACGCCGCCGCCGACGTACAGGACGGGCCGCTTGGCGGCGGCGATGAGCTTCGCCGCCTCGCGGACCTGCTTGCCGTGCGGACGGGTGGTCGGCCGGTAGCCCGGCAGGCGCAGCTCCGGCGGCCAGGAGTACGACGTCATCTCCTGGAGGACGTCCTTGGGGATGTCCACCAGGACCGGGCCGGGACGTCCGGTGGAGGCCAGGTGGAACGCCTCGGCGATGGCACGCGGGATGTCCGCCGCGTCGGTCACCAGGAAGTTGTGCTTGGTGATCGGCATGGTGATGCCGCAGATGTCCGCTTCCTGGAACGCGTCCGTGCCGATCAGCGGGCGGGACTGCTGGCCGGTGATGGCGACCACCGGCACCGAGTCCATGTTGGCGTCCGCGAGCGGTGTCACCAGGTTCGTCGCGCCGGGGCCGGAGGTGGCCATGCACACGCCGACCTTGCCGGTGGCCTGCGCGTAGCCGGTGGCGGCGTGTCCCGCGCCCTGCTCGTGGCGGACCAGGATGTGGCGCACCTTCGTGGAGTCCAGGAGGGGGTCGTACGCGGGCAGGATCGTGCCGCCGGGAATGCCGAAGACCACCTCGCAGCCGACCGCTTCGAGCGAGCGGACGAGGGACTGCGCGCCGGTCACGCGGATGGGGGCGCCGCTCGGCGGAGCCGGTTTCGGCGGCCGGGGTCCAGGGCGGGGCGACGACTCACCGGGAGCCGGTCGCGAGGTTGCGCTGGTCATCTGTCTGCCTCGTGGGTGTGGAGAATGCACGGTCCGGGCACGAAAAAACCCTCGTCAACCCGGACGGGTCGAACGAGGGTCGCGCGTCGACGCAGCTTGGTACCGCCTAGGCGTCGACGCGCCTGGGAAGTACGAGAATGAGGTTGCGCTGCATGGCAGTGACGTTAACCGTCAACTACGACGGGCGTCAACTGTGCGGGACGGCACTCCCGGATGGTGGACGTTCACTACCGGGTGAAATCGGCGTCACCGGGCCGGGGTCGGGCGGCGGGAAGGCCGGTGGCAGCATCTCGGTACGTGGACAAGCTCGTGTTCCGGATCCCCGCTCCCGCCCTGCTCGCGGCGGCCACCATCGCGTTGTGCGTGACCCCGGTCGCGTGGGCGATGCCCTACGGCAAGTGGCTCTACCTGGCTCCGGCGGCGTTCGCCTGGTGGGTGCTGCGCAACCGGACGACGGTGGACTCCGCGCAGCTCGTGGCGCGGAGCACGTTCGGCAAGCGGGTGCTGCCTTGGGCGGAGGTGAAGGCCATCAAGGTGGTGCCGAAGGGCTGGCTGAGCGCCGTGCTGACCGACGATTCACTGGTCCGGCTGCCCGCCGTCCGGGCGGGTCACCTGCCCGCGCTGGCGTCCGTGAGCGGCGGCCGGGTCCCTGACCCGAACGCAACACCCGGCTCCGTAGAGTCCGACGAGTGACTTCGAACACGCAGGTCCGCTGGGTCGCGCCGGTCAGCCTCGTGCTGTCACTCGCGGGGCTCGCGGTGTCGGCCTACCTGACCGTGGCGCACTTCTCGGCGGACGTGCTGCTGTGCGCCGAGGGCGAGGTGATCGACTGCGGCACGGTGACCAGCAGTGCGCAGTCGGAGCTGCTCGGCATCCCGGTGGCGGTCCTGGGCTTGGCGTTCTTCGCGTTCATCACGCTGCTGTGCCTGCCGGTGGCGTGGCGGGACCGGCGGCTGCGCTGGGTGCGGCTCGGCTCGGTCGGTGTGGGCGTGCTGTTCGTGGTGTACCTGGTGGCGGCCGAGCTGGTGATCATCAAGAAGATCTGCCAGTGGTGCACGGTGGTGCACGTCGTCACACTCGCGCTGGCGGCGGTGCTGGTCACTGCGGCTATGCGCGCGGAGTAGCCTCGTAGGCACCGCTCCCGGACCCCCGGCGCCCCACCCCCGCGCCCGTTCGCGACTTATCGAGCACACTCTGGAGGAGCCGTGCCACCGCTCCGTTCCCGCACCACGACCCACGGCCGCAACGCCGCCGGCGCCCGCGCGCTGTGGCGTGCGACCGGCATGACCGACGGGGACTTCGGCAAGCCGATCATCGCCATCGCCAACTCGTACACGCAGTTCGTGCCGGGCCACGTGCACCTGCGCGACCTCGGCGACATCGTGGCGGAAGCGGTGCGCGAGGCGGGCGGCGTGCCGCGCGAATTCCACACCATCGCGGTGGACGACGGCATCGCCATGGGGCACAGCGGGATGCTGTACTCGCTGCCGTCGCGGGAGATCATCGCGGACTCGGTCGAGTACATGGTGAACGCGCACCAGGCCGACGCGATCGTGTGCATCTCGAACTGCGACAAGATCACGCCCGGGATGCTGAACGCCGCGATGCGCGTCAACATCCCCGTGGTGTTCGTGTCCGGCGGGCCGATGGAGGCGGGCAAGGCGGTCGTCGTGGACGGCGTCGCGGTCGCGCCGACGGACCTGATCACCGCGATCGCCGCGTCGGCGTCCCCGGACGTGGACGACGAGGGTCTGACCGCGGTCGAGCGTTCGGCGTGCCCGACGTGCGGCTCGTGCTCGGGGATGTTCAC
This sequence comes from uncultured Saccharothrix sp., assembly GCA_965995405.1. Taxonomy (GTDB): domain Bacteria; phylum Actinomycetota; class Actinomycetes; order Mycobacteriales; family Pseudonocardiaceae; genus Actinosynnema. The sequence goes on along the minus strand of CBHFOL010000030.1, from coordinate 26,988 downwards.
CGCGAACTCGATGAACTGCCTGACCGAGGCCCTGGGCTTGGCACTGCCCGGCAACGGCTCGACGCTGGCGACGCACGCCGCGCGGCGGGAGCTGTTCGCCGAGGCCGGCCGGACCATCGTGGAGCTGTGCAAGCGTTACTACGGCGAGGACGACGAGTCGGTGCTGCCGCGTTCCATCGCGTCCCGTGCGGCGTTCGAGAACGCGATGGCGCTGGACATGGCGATGGGCGGCTCGACCAACACGGTCCTGCACATCCTGGCCGCGGCGCAGGAGGGTGAGATCGAGTTCGGGCTCGAAGACATCGACGCGCTGAGCAAGCGCGTGCCGTGCCTGTCGAAGGTGTCGCCGAACTCGGACTACCACATGGAGGACGTCCACCGGGCGGGTGGCATTCCGGCGCTGCTGGGTGAGTTGTGGCGGGCCGGGCTGTTGAACGAGAACGTGCGTTCGGTGCACTCGCCGGACTTGGCGTCGTGGCTGTCGTCGTGGGACATCCGGGCGGCTGAGCCGTCGGAGACGGCGGTGGAACTGTTCCACGCCGCGCCGGGCGGGGTGCGGACGACTCAGGCGTTCTCCACGAGCAACCGTTGGTCGAAGCTGGACGCGGACGCCGCCGGCGGGTGTATCCGGGACGTGGCGCACGCGTACACGAAGGACGGCGGTCTGGCGGTGCTGCGCGGCAACCTGGCCGAGCGGGGCGCGGTGATCAAGGCGGCCGGTGTCGACGAGGACCTGTGGCACTTCGAGGGTCCGGCGCGGGTGGTGGAATCGCAGGAGCAGGCCGTGTCGGTGATCCTGAACAAGGAGATCCAGCCGGGTGATGTGCTGGTGGTCCGGTACGAGGGCCCGGCGGGCGGCCCCGGAATGCAGGAAATGCTGCACCCGACGGCATTCCTGAAGGGGGCGGGCCTGGGCAAGAAGTGCGCCCTGATCACCGATGGCCGGTTCTCCGGTGGAACGTCGGGCCTCTCGATCGGGCACGTGTCACCCGAAGCAGCGGGTGGTGGCGCTATCGGCCTGGTGCGGGATGGCGACCGGATCGTCATCGACGTGCACGAGCGGCGGTTGGAGCTGCTGGTGTCGGACGAGGTGCTGGCGGAACGACGGGCGAAGATGGAGACGTCGGAACGCCCCTGGCAGCCCACGGACCGGGTCCGCCCGGTGACCACGGCCCTGCGCGCCTACGCCCTCCTGACGACCGACGCCTCAAAGGGCGCGGTCCGCGACGTGAACCGCTAACTTCCCGAACTTTTTTCACCAATCTATTTCGTCTACGACCCGTCCGAGGTACGCACCAGTACCAAGGGCGGGTCGTCGCAATTACACCCAGTACACCAATACCCGACAATCCCGCTCGTCAAGATCACCCGGAAGAGCGACCCTGCTCCGGGCACTATTCCGCCCGGAATTTCGTTGCCGTAAACAAGGAGCGCGGCTCACGGCGGCGAAGTATGAGCAAGGAAGGCCCCCGCCCAGGCCCCACCCTCATCACAACTGAACACCCGAAGCCCCGAGACCCGCCAGAAGCCCTCAAGCACACCCAGCCCCGACACGGACTGCACCGGTCCCGACCAACACACCAGCCCCGCAACGCACCAGCCCCGCTGCGGGCGGACCCACAGCGGGGCTGAACGGAACGGGCGTGCCGGAACGAGTGCGACCGGAACGGGCACGCCAGGCGCGGGCCGGTCAGGCGTGGGTCGGCGAGACGGACCCGCCAGGTGCGGGATATGGCGGGGTGCGGACAGAGCGGGGACAGGTGTCGGATGCGGAGGGCAGGGCTCAGGTGCGGAACACGAGGAGGGTTGCGACTGTCGCGCCGGCGGCGAGGAAGAAGCAGATGAAGCCGGTGAGCAGGGGGTGGCGGAACCAGCTGCGATTGAGGTCGAGCGCGGCGCGGCCCGGGCCGGTGAAGGTCAGGGCGAGGGCCATCGCCGCGTAGGCGACCTCCTGCTCGACGCCGTCGGGGTTGAGGAAGCGGTGGAAGCCGTCCGGCGGGATGATGCTCGCGCCGTACTTCAGGGCGATCGCGTTGGCCATCACGCCCAGGATCCCGGCCGCCGCCAGCGGGGTGAAGAGGCCGAGTACCAGCAGGGTGCCGCCGGCCAACTCGGTGATGCCGGTCACCCAGGCGAGGATGCGTTCCTCGCGGTAGCCGAAGTCGGCCAGTTGGCGGGCGAAGCCGTCGATGCCGGGACCGCCGAACAGGCCGAAGACCTTTTGCAGGCCGTGGCCGATGAACACCGCGCCCAGGGCCACCCGCAGCACCAGCAGGCCGAGGTCGGCGCTGCCGGTCCAGCCGAACGGGCGGCGTTCGTCCTCGTCGTCGTAGTGGGTGGCGGTCTGGCCGAAGGTGTCGACCGGGGTGTAGCCGGTGGTGTCGAAGGTGTTGGTGTCCTTGTTGAACGCGCTGGTGTCCAACGCGCGGGTGTCCTTGGTGAACGCCTGGGTGCCGTCGTCGAAGTGGTGTGCTCCTCCGGCCACGCCACTCGTCGATGTCGATGGCGAATAGAAACCGTCGTCGGAGTAGCCGCTCGAAGTCTTCGAGCCGTCGTCGTGAGTAGCCACGAACCCGCACGTTAGGAGGTTTGGACGACTACCGCGAGCGTCCGTTGTGCTGCCACCTATCACCCGAATGACGTAGTTTCGACCCGCTGTCGAGTGCATAGAGCACCGACCAGCACGGTGGTGAGTGTGGTGGGCGGGTGTGCGCGCGGGTGGTGGAGCGTGCTCAACGCGAGAGCGTCGTGTGGGAGTTGGCGTGTATGGGTGGTCGAGGCGGGCCGGCCGAAGTCGGTCAGTAGTCGCCGCGGACCACGTTGCGTGGCTCCTCGCCGCGCGCGAAGCGCCCGATCTCCTCGGCGACGACGGCATAGGCCCGCTCCGTGTGCCCGGCACAGGAACCCGCCACGTGCGGCGTCAGGAACAACCCGGGCGCGGTCCACAGTGGATGGTCGGAGGGCAGCGGCTCGGGTTCCGTGACGTCCAGGGCCGCGCGCAACCGCCCGGACTCCAGCTCCGCCACCAGAGCATCGGTGTCCACCACCGGCCCACGCGCCGCGTTCACCAACACCGCCCCGGTCCTCATCCGCGACAGGAACTTCGCGTCCACCATCCCGGTGGTATCCGCCGTCAGCGGCACCACCATCAGCACGGCGTCGTACTCGCCCAGCAGGTCCGGCAGCTCGTCCATCCCCCGCACGCCGTCCCGCGCGGTACGCCCGACCAACGTCGCCCGCGCCCCGAAAGGCTCCAACCGCCGCCGGAACTGCACGCCCAGGTCGCCCGCACCCACGACAAGCACTTCCTTGTCCTGCAACGTATCCGTCACGTGGTAGTCCCACTGCCGCGCCGCCCGGGCCCGCTCGAAAACCGGGAAGTCCCGGTAGATCGCCAACAACGCCCCGATGGCCCACTCCGCCGTGCTCCCACCGTGCGCCCCGCGACAACTGGACAGCAGCACCCCGTCCGGCACGGTGCCGATGAACCGTTCCGCACCCGCGCTCAACAACTGCACCAGCCGCAGCTTGGGCAGCCGTCCGAAGAATTCCCGCGGGTCGGCGCTCTGGAGGAACTTCGGCACCAGCACCTCGGCCGTCTCCGCCTCGGGCGGCAGTTCTCCACCGACCGTGTAGAGCACGGGGCGCACACCCTCGACGTCGGACAGAACGCGAACGCCGAGTTCATCGGGAACCAACACGGTAAGCGTCACACCCGCACGCTACGGCACCGTCCCGCGCACTACGGCACACTGTCGGAACATGCGGGAGCATGACGTGTTCTCCACCGACGGCACGCGGATCAGGCTGTGGCGCACCGACGCCGAAGGCCCCGACGTGCTGCTCAGCCCGGGTCTGGGCGCGGTGCCGACGGCGTGGCCGGAGTCGCCGGCCGTGCGGGTGCACAGCTGGTACCACCGGGGCACGATGGGCTCGGACCGCCCGGACGACCCGTCCCGCATCACCCTCGACGACCACGTGGCGGACGCGCTGGCGGTGCTGGACGACGGCGGCGTCGAGCGGTGTGTGGTGGCGGGTTGGTCGATGGGTGTGACGGTGGCGGCCGAGTTGGCGTTGCGGCACCCGGACCGGGTGTCGGGGTTGATGCTGGTGGCGGGCGCGCCGGGTGACTCGTTCGCGGGCGTGCTGGGCGTGCCGGGGCTGCCCGGGTTGCCGGCGGACGTGCGGCGGCTGATCGGGGTGTCCTCGGCGACGGCGTTGCGGCTGGTCGGGCCGCTGTTGGACGGTGTGCTGCACCGGGTGCCGGTGCCGGACCTGCCGTCGCCGCTGGTGGGGACGTTGCGGCGGTTCCTGAAGCACGATTGGGGCTGGTACTTCACGCTGGCGCTCGCGCTGGGCCGCGCCCCGCGCCTGGACCTGACGGGCGTGACGTGCCCCACGACGGTGCTGGTGGGCCGGTACGACTGGCTGACGTCGCCGGACAGCATGGTGGGCCCGGTGTCGGGGCTGCCGCAGGCCAGGGTGCGGGTGCTGCCGAACACGCACTTCCTGCCGCTGGAGAATCCTCAGGTGGTGGTGGACGAGCTGGACCTGCTGCTGGACCGCGCGCGGACGGTGGAGGACCTGCTCACCTCACGTTCACGGCCGCGCGCTTAGCCTGGGTGTCGTGTCTCGTCTCCGCGCGTTGCTGATCGGCTCGGCTGTCGGCCTGCTGGCCGCCGGCTGTGCGAGCTTCTCGGAGCAGCCCGCCCCGGCCGGGTGGAGTCCCGCTCCGCAGCTGACGCCGCAGGCGGGTCCGCGTCCGGAACTGCCCGGCGAACTGCCGAAGAACCCGGGTCAGGGCCAGCAGCAGGGTCAGCAGCCGACGCCGGTGCCGCCGCCGCAGGGTTGCAAGGACTTCAGCCCGATGGTGGTCGGCACGTGTCTGTCGCCGGTGTCGGGTGTGGCGCTGATGGACGTGAACGCGTCCGGTGTGGTGACGGCGTTGGCGACCGAGCGGACCACCGGGCGGCTGGTGCGGGTGACGAAGGACGTCGACCCGGTGGTGCTGCACACGTTCGAGGTGGACGCGTCGTCCGATGGCGGGTTGTCCGGGCTGACGCTGTCGCCGACGTACGCCGAGGACCAGTTGGTGTACGTGTACTTGACGACGGCGACGGACAACCGGGTGATGCGGCTGGCACCGGGCGATGTGCCGAAGCCGGTGCTGACGGGTATCCCGAAGGGGCCGTCGGGCAACCGGGGCAAGCTGGCCTACGACCGGACGGGCGCGCTGCTGGTGGCTACCGGTGACGCGGGGAATCCGGCGTCGGCGGCCGATCCGGAGTCGCTGGCGGGGAAGGTGCTGCGGATCGACGGCTCGGGGCAGCCGGCGCGGGGTAATCCGACGGCGGGGTCGCGGGTGTTGACGTCGGGTCTGCGGTCGCCGGCGGGGTTGTGCGTGTCGGGTGACGGTTCGAAGACGTGGGTGACGGACGCGGGCGCGTCGGCGGATCTGCTGTACCGGGTGGAGGCGGGTAAGGCGTTGGGGAATCCGGCTTGGTCGTGGGCGGACAAGCCGGGTGTGAACGGGTGTGCGTCGCTGTCGAATGCGATGTGGGTGGGCACGGCGAACACGGCGGGGTCGTTGGTGTTGCCAATGAACCCGGACGGGAGCTTCACCGGGCAGCCGGAGCCGTATCTGGACAAGGAGAACGGGTTCGGGCGGCTTGGTGCGCTGGTTGCGATCGATGACAACACGGCGTTGGTGGGCACGGTGAACAAGGATCCGGGTGGTGCGCCGGTGTCGAGTGACGACCGGGTGGCGATTGTCGTCCGGGACAGCAGTTCGGGCAGCAAGGACTAGTTCCGGTCGGGTTGTTCGGCTGGGGCGGCCGGTCCGGTTCGTGAGATCCATTCGGATTGTCGTACCCCTGTGGTGGAATTAAGACAGGGGATCCCCTGGCGGGGACTTCTGCGTGAGCTTGCTTGGGTGAGGCGCTGCGGCGGCGCTGCGGGTGGGTGCCGTGACAGTGCTGTGGGGTGGGTGCTGTGACGGTCGAAGTGCTTGAAAGCCGCAGTGCTTGAAGTGCGTCAAAGCGACGCTCGCCGCTTGGCCGGCCACCAAGAATGCACGGGAAGAGCCAGGGCGGGCCTGCTGCGATGGGACAGGTGCCTCAGCCTGAGCCCAGGCATACGAACGGGCGGCGTAGTGGGTCGACGGCGACCGCGTCGGCCAGTGCCACGGCGGGGGTTGCGCCCGCCGCGAGGTTGCGGTGGAAGTCGGCCATGGCTGCCGCGGCGGGTTCGTCGCCTACCTTGCTGGACGCGGCGATCACCGTTCGGGTGCCGCCGGCCAGCAGTGCGCCCGCGAAGCCCAGCGGTTCGTCGCCGGGGCGTACCCGGTTGAGGGCCAGTTCGCACGCGGCCAGCACGACGCGGCGAGGGGCACGGCGCATTCGGCCCACCTCGTGGGCGAACAGTGCGCCGTCGACCAGTTCCAACCGGGAGAACAGGGCGTTCTCCGGCTCGTGTTCGCCGTGTGCGGCGATGTGGGCCAGCGACACACCGTCCAGCGCCTCCAACACCACGCTGACCCGCGCTTCGGTGACGCCGAGCAGTTTGGCGTCACCGTGGTAGCCCGCGAGTCGGTCGATCTCCCCTTGTGCCGCTTGAAGTCCGGGTCCGCGCACGAGCAGCACCCCGTCGCCCGGCTCGGTGTCGACGCGGCTGCTGGACAGCCACGCGGTCGCGGACGGTGCGACCACGGTCGGCCGGTTGACGCACGTCGGCAGCACGCCCCACGGCACGACGTACAGCGCACCGGTCGGCACGACGACCACCTCCCGGTCGCCGATCATCGACGCCAGCGGCTGGAGCAGGATTTGGTCCAGGCGTTCGGCTTCGCGTTTCGCGGACGCCGAGACGACCGCCACCAGCGGCGGCGGCTGGTAGTCGGGGGCCAGGGCGTTCAGGTCGGCGTGCAGTCTGCGGGCGGCTTCGGTGATGGGTTCCGCCGCGCCCAGCCGGACCAGGCGGACCCGGCCGCCGGCCAGGACCACGGCGATCATCTCGTTGTCGGACAAGGCGAACGTGACCAGCGCGCGGTCACCGAGGCGGGTCAGCACGTCGTCCGCGGTGGCCACCGGGCGGGGTTTGCCCCACGGGCTGGCGCTCCAGCCCAGGCGCATCGCGTCGCGCTGGCTCGCGGCCAAGCGGCTGATCAGCTTCGCGGTGGGCAGCCCGTCGAGTCTCGCGCGCAGCAGGGCGCGGCTCAGCCGGCGGACCTCGGTGATGCGTTCGGCCAGCACCGGATCGGCGGCGGTCTCGGAGCGGTCGTACCGGTACAGCTGGGCTTTGGTGCGTTCGAGCCAGGTGAACAGGCGGCGGGCGCGGGCGGGTGAGTCGCCGCCGGCCAGTACCAGGCGCACCGCCAGTTCGCCCAGCTCACGGCCGTGCAGTGCGGTTCCGGACACCAGTTCCAGACCGCCCAGGCGGTCTCTCATACGGCCCAGTTCGGCGAGTCCGGCTTTGGCCTGGGCCAGCGCGGCGCGCTGGTTGCCGTGTGCCAGCGCGAGTTCCGCCCGGCACAGCCGCAGCAGCATCCGGTGGTCGATGGGCAGGATGCGGCGGGATTTGGGCACGCTGCCCAGCAGTCGTTCGGCGGTCTCGGTATCGCCGCGCCGCACTTGCAGCCGCGCCGCCAGCACTTGGGCGAACGCGGCCTGGTCGAACAGTTTCAGCTCGGCCAGTTCGTCCGCGATGGCCAGCGCGCGCTCGACCACGGACGCGGACGGGCGGCGGGAGTCGAGTGCTTTCAACGCGTCCACGCGCAACGCGATCAGGCTCGCCACGGCCGCCCACGCGGGGCTGCCGCGCCGGGCGAGTTTGCGCCGGGCCGCGTTCGCCATCCGCTTGGCCAGCATCAGGTCGTTGTCCAGCAACGCGGCGGCGGCGCGGAACAGTTCGGCTTCGGCGACGTCCTGGCCGATCTTCTGCCGGCGCAGTTCGGGCAGCACGTCGTCGAGCAGGGTGCCCGCCTCGTCGGCCAGCCCGACGCTGATCAACGCCTCGGACTGGTCGATGCGCAACCGCATCAGCAGGCCGGGTTCGAGTTTCTGGAACGCCCGCTGCGCCTCGGTGTAGCGGCGCAGTGCGGCCGGGATGTCGCCGGCGCGCTGGAGGACGTTGCCCAGCGCGTGGGTGGCGATGGCTTCCCGGATCTCGAAACCGTGCCTGCCGGCCAGCGCCACGGCCCGGTCGAGGTCGGCGATCGCCGGGTCCGGGCCCTGGTCGGTGCGGTAGGCGTGGGCCATGCCGCGGTTGGACAGGCCGGTGACGAGGAGTTCGGCGATGCGCAGCACGTCGGCTTCGTCGGTGGCCGCGGCCAGTCGGCGTTCGTTGAACGCGATGTCGATGTCGAGTTGTGCGATGCCCTCGTCGATGCGGCCGACGCGGCACAGCAGCACGCCCCGGTTGCCGTCGACCAGGCTGTAGAGCTCGTCGCGCAGTGCCGGGTCGGCCAGTGCCGTGAGTCCCTGCCGGGCGGCGGCCATTTGCGCCAGCCCGTCTTCCAGGCTGCCGGTCTCGGCGAGGCAGAACGCGAGGGTGTTGAGCAGCCGGGTGCGCACTTCCAGCCGCTCGTCGACGCCGGCGGGCGGGTCGACCAGTGCGAGTCCTTTGCGGAGGAGCCGGATCGCCACCAGGTAGCGGTCGGCCGTGGCGGCCTCCACCGCGTCTTTGTGGAAAGCCCTCGCCACAGCCACGGCATCCGGTCGACCAGAGGGACCGCGGTGATCGGGCACGCTCATATGAGAGCACACAACGCGGGGGTGTACTGCCAGCCGTCCGGGGAAAAACGGGCGGCCGGCAGCACGTTCGCGTTCAGCTCAGTTCGCGGGGACCGGCTCGCCCGTGGTCTTGAACGGGCCGCCCTCGGGCTCGACCGGGGGCTCGGTGGTCTTGAACGGACCACCCTCCGGGTCGGTGTCGTCCGGCACCTCGGCGACCGGCTCGGAGGTGGTCTTGAACGGACCGCCTTCCGGGACCGCGACCGGGTCGGACGTCGTCTTGAACGGGCCGCCTTCCGGCGTGACGACGGGGTCGGACGTGGTCTTGAACGGACCACCCTGCGGGGTGTTGCCACCGTTGCGCTTGCCGTTGGCCTTGCCGTTGTGCCGGCCGTTGGCCTTGCCGTTTCCGTTGCGGCGGGCGGAGAGTTCGGCCTTGGCGGCGTTCTCGGGCCCCCCGTTCTCGACGGCCTCGGGCTCTTCGACAAGATTGGGATCGGTACCGGCAGACATGCGTTGTCCTCCCCTACAACGACCCCGGATATCCGGGGATGCTCAGCTGGTGGGATTGATCATTTCGGCGGCCCCCCGGCCCGGCCGAACGGCTCAAGCCTGACACAGATGGACGCACCTTCGAGGGACAAATTTCACCGAGAGCAATCACGTCCCACATACCGGGCAGCGCTGACCTGGGCGAAGGTCTCTTTCGTGTCGGACGTTACCACTCTAATGGGCGAACGTGTTAACACAGAGAAGGTGTTCCGGTGTCCGCAATAAGGGGACGACCCGACGGACCGGCCACTTGGAATAGGCACTGTCGGCACCCCCTCCGTCACTGTTCGCCATCCCGACGCGAAGCCGTGTCGAGGCTTCGACGTGGAGGAGCGGCACAGGGGTCGCCAGATACGTCGGGCAGCCGCGCCGAGTGCCGTGTGGATGATCACGATGCGGCTGAGGACTCAGCGGAGGGCGCCGTGGGATTCGACGGACATCCAAGTGCCCCAAGGCGAACACGGCCCGGAGACGCGACTGCGGGGACAGGCGTCGGCCTGTCCCCGCAGTTCGGCGGTGTGGCGATGTTGCGGCGTTGCAGTGTTACAGCGTTACGAGCAGCGCGCGATCACGAGGTCGCGGACCTTCTTCGCGTCCGCCTGACCCTTCGTGGCCTTCATGACCGCGCCGACGATCGCACCGGCCGCCGCGACCTTGCCGTCGCGGATCTTGGCCGCCACGTCCGGCTGCGCGGCCAGCGCCTCGTCCACGGCCTTCTCCAGCGCCGAGTCGTCCGACACGACCTTCAGGCCGCGCGCCTCGATCACGGCGTCCGGCTCGCCTTCGCCTTCCAGCACACCGGTCACCACGTCGCGGGCCAGCTTGTTGGTCAGCTCGCCGGAGTTCACCAGCGCCACGACCCGCGCGATCTGCGCGGGCGTGATGGCCAGTTCCGCCAGCTCGACGCCCCGGTTGTTGGCCTCCTTGGTCAGGTAGGCCACCCACCAGGAACGGGCCTCGGCCGGCGTGGCACCCGCCTCGACGGTCGCCGCCACCAGGTCCACCGCGCCCGCGTTGACCAGGTCGCGCAGCTCGGCGTCGGTCAGCCGCCACTCCTCCTGCACGCGCTTGCGGCGCTCCCACGGCAGTTCCGGCAGGGTGCCGCGCAGTTCCTCGACCCACTCGCGGGACGGTGCGATCGGCACCAGGTCGGGCTCCGGGAAGTACCGGTAGTCCTCTGCGGTCTCCTTGGTGCGGCCCGAAGAGGTGCCGCCGGTCGACTCGTCGAAGTGCCGGGTCTCCTGGGTCACCGTGCCGCCGCCCGCCAGCACAGCCCCCTGGCGGGTCATCTCGAACCGCACGGCGCGTTCCACGCTGCGCAGCGAGTTGACGTTCTTGGTCTCCGTGCGGGTGCCGAACTCCTTGGCGTCCTTGGCCATCAGCGACACGTTGGCGTCGCAGCGCAGCGAACCCTGGTCCATCCGGACGTCCGAGACGTCCAGTGCCTTCAACAGGTCCCGCAGCGCCGTGACGTAGGCGCGGGCCACCTCGGGCGCGCGCTCGCCGGTGCCCTCGATCGGCTTGGTGACGATCTCGATCAGCGGCACGCCCGCCCGGTTGTAGTCCAGGAGGGAGAAGTCCGCGCCGTGGATGCGGCCCGTCGCGCCACCGACGTGGAGGGACTTGCCGGTGTCCTCCTCCATGTGCGCGCGCTCGATCTCGACGCGTACGATCTCGCCGTCGTCCAAAGTGACGTCGAGCCAGCCGTTGAACGCGATCGGCTCGTCGTACTGGGACGTCTGGAAGTTCTTCGGCATGTCCGGGTAGAAGTAGTTCTTCCGAGCGAACCGGCACCACTCGGCGATGGAGCAGTTGAGCGCCAGTCCGATCCGGATCGCCGACTCGATCGCCTTGCCGTTGACGACCGGCAGCGCGCCGGGCAGGCCCAGGCACGTCGGGCAGACGTGCGAGTTGGGCTCGCCGCCGAACAGGTTGGCGCAGCCGCAGAACATCTTCGTGTTGGTGTGCAGCTCGACGTGCACTTCCAGGCCCAGCACCGGGTCGAACCGCTCCAGGACCTCGGTGTAGTCCATCAGCTCGTGCACCGACGTCATGCCCTGCCGTCCTTCCGCAGACCCCGCACGGCCAGCGCCGCGCCGGTGATCGCCACCAGGATGCTCGCGACGGCGTTGGCCAGCGCCAGCTTGTCGTTCTTGCCGCGCGCGGACTTCAGCGTGGAGAACGCGCTCGTCGCCGCGCCCGCCGCGCCGATCAGCGCCAGGATCCCGCGTGCCTTCTTCACCGCGCCACCGCCAGTTCCGGCACGCTCGCGATCACGGAACCGCGAGCCGCCTCGAACGCCGCCGCCACCCGGTACATCCGGTGCTCCTGCAACGCCGGGGCCATGATCTGGAGGCCGACCGGCAGACCGTCCTCATCAGACAGTCCACTCGGGACACTCATGGCGGGCGTGCCGGCCAGGTTCGCGGGGATGGTGCAGAGATCCGCCTTGTACATGGCGATCGGGTCGTCCGCGCGTTCGCCGATCTTGAACGCCGTGGTCGGCGTGGTCGGCGACACCAGCACGTCGACCTGGCCGAACGCCTGCTCGAAGTCGCGGGTGATCAGCGTCCGCACCTTCTGCGCCGAGCCGTAGTAGGCGTCGTAGTAGCCCGACGACAGCGCGTAGGTGCCGATCATGATGCGCCGCTTGACCTCCGCGCCGAAGCAGTGGTCACGGGTGATCGCCATGACCTCCTCGGCGCTGCGCGTGCCGTCGTCGCCGTAGCGCGCGCCGTAGCGCATCGCGTCGAACCGGGCGAGGTTCGAGGAGGCTTCACTGGGCGCGATCAGGTAGTAGGCGGGCAGCGCGTAGTCGAAGCTCGGGCAGGAGACTTCGACCACCTCCGCGCCCAACTGCTTGAGCTGCGCGACGGCCGCTTCGAACGAGCGCAGCACGCCCGCCTGGTAGCCGTCGCCGCTGAACTGGGTGACGACGCCGACCCGGACCCCGGACAGGTCGCCGTTCGCGCCCTCCCGGGCCGCCGCGACGACCGGCGGGACCGGCGCGTCGATCGACGTCGAGTCCAGCGGGTCGTAGCCGGCGATGACCTCGTGCAGCAGCGCGGCGTCCAGCACCGTGCGGGCGCACGGCCCGCCCTGGTCGAGGGACGACGAGAACGCCACCAGGCCGTAGCGGGAGACGCCGCCGTAGGTGGGCTTCACGCCGACCGTGCCGGTGACCGCGCCGGGCTGGCGGATCGAGCCGCCGGTGTCCGTGCCGATGGCCAGCGGCGCCTCGAACGCGGCGAGACTGGCCGACGAGCCGCCGCCCGAGCCGCCCGGGATGCGGTCCAGGTCCCACGGGTTGCGGGTCGGGCCGAACGCCGAGTTCTCGGTGGAGGAGCCCATCGCGAACTCGTCCATGTTGGTCTTGCCGAGGATCACGATGCCGGCCTCCTTGAGGCGGCGGGTGACCGTGGCGTCGTAGGGCGGCTTCCAGGTCCGGAGGACGGCCGACCCGCAGGTGGTCGGGATGCCCTCGGTGGTGAAGACGTCCTTCAGGGCCAGCGGGACGCCGGCCAGCGGGCCGACCGGCGTGCCGGCGGCGATGTCGTCGTCGACCTTCTTGGCGGCCTTGAGCGCGCCTTCGGTGTCGACGTGCAGGAACGCGTGCACCGCGCCGTCGACCTCGCCGATGCGGTCGAGGTGGGCCTGCGCGACCTCGGACGCGGACACCTCGCGGGACGCGATCTTGGCGGCGAGCTCGGCGGCCGTGCTGCGGATCAAGTCGCTCATGCTTCCTCCCCCAGGATCCTCGGGACGCGGAAGCGGCCTTCCTCGGCGGCGGGGGCGCCCGCGAGCACCTGCTGCTGACCGAGGCTGGGACGCACCACGTCCTCGCGGAACACATTGGTCAGCGGAACGGCGTGCGAAGTGGGTGGGATGTCCGCGGTGGCGATGTCGCCCACCGTGGCCACCGACTGAAGGATCACGTCCAGCTGGCCGGCGAACAGGTCAAGCTCGTCCTCGGTGACGGCGAGCCTGGCCAGGCGGGCCAGATGCGCGACCTCGTCGCGGGAGATGCTGGGCACCTCGTCAACCCCCGTGGGTCGGTTTTCGGGATTTGGACCTGCCGAGTCTATGGGCAGGTCAGCGCGGAGCCCGACGGGGTTCCCGGCGGTCGCGCGCGGGGGTGCGGGATTTTACCGTTGTGCAACGTGGCTGGTGGGTCGGAAAGCGAAGCTGCGTCTGCGAGAATCATCGGCCGGTATGTCCGATCCCCCCTTGGAGGCGTGCACCGTGTCCTTCCTGATCCGGGTCCAGCTCCCGGACCGTCCCGGCACCCTGGGCGCGGTCGCCTCCGCGCTCGGCGAGATCGGGGCCGACATCCTCAGCGTGGACGTGGTGGAGCGTGGGGCCGGCCTGGCCATCGACGACCTGGTGGTGGAGCTGCCGTCGGGGCGGTTGCCGGATGTGCTGATCACGGCGGCGGAGTCGATCGAGGGGGTCGAGGTGGACGCCGTGCGGCCGTACGCGGGAGTGCTCGACACCCATCGCGAGCTGGAGTTGGTGGAGGAGGTCGCGGAGGAGCCGGCGCGTGGGCTGGAGGTGTTCACCGAGGGCGTGCCGAAGATCATCCGGGCGGGGTGGGCGGTTGTGTTGGCGTCGGACAGCGGGGGCGTCCACCGGGTGACGGCGTCGACGGCGGCCCCGGAGACCCGTATGCAGAACCCGCCGTGGATGCCGTTGGCGCGGGCCACGGTGCTGGACGGCGAGGAGAGCTGGGTGCCCGAGACGTGGCGCGAGCTGGGCACCGAACTGGCGGCGACCCCACTCGGCAAACCGGACCGCGTGCTCCTGGTCGGCCGCCCCGGCGGCCCGATGTTCCGCGCGGCGGAAGTGGCCCGCCTGGCCCACCTGGCAGGCATCGTCTCGGTCGTCCTACCCGACTGACACCTCCAACCACCAGTAAACCCCACAAAGTAAATTCAACAAAGCAAACCCCACATCCGCCCCAAGCCCGCCCCACGCCCACGCCGTAGACCCCACATTGCAAACCTAACTTCGTAAAGTTTGCTTCGTAACGCCTGGCAAGTGCGGCCTGGCAAGTGAGGCCCGCAACGCAAAGTTCACGTTGTAAAGCTTGCTTTGCAACGCTTACACATCACAGTCCACATCGTGAAGCTTGCTTTGCAAAGTTTACAATGTGAGTTTTACACGCCGGTCAGCGCGGTTTGGTGGCGTGGATCGTGCGTTGGGCGTAGGTGACCAGTTGGGCGTTGTCCTGGGTTTGGGAACCGTCCGGGTTGTGGAGGGTGTCCTCCAGGCCGATTCGGGTGTCCAGTTCCAGGCGGGCGGCGTAGTCGAGCACCGGCCAGGTGCTGTCGTCTTCGCCGTGCAGGAGGATCGGGACGCCCAGGGGTTCCAGGAGGCGCAGGAGGGTTTCGGCTTCGGTGGTCGTCTCGCCGGGTTGGACCTCGGCCAGGATTCGGCGGGTGCCGGTCGGGATTCCGGACTGGACCAGGGTTCGGGCGGCGTCCTCGTGGAAGATGCCCAACTCGATGCCGATGCCGGCCTCTTGGAGTGCCCGCACGGTGTCGAGCCAGCCGTCCTCGTGGACGTTGACCGAAGCCACGTCGGGACGTCCGGCGGCCAAGCCCGCCCAGCCTTTCACCAGCTCTGCCCGCCGTACCGGGTCCGGCAGGATCCACGCGGCGGTGGTGATGCCGAGTTCGGCGTGTGGCACGGCCGCCCGCACCACGGCCACGGTGGTCGCCACCTCCGGGCCTGCCAGGACCTCCAAGCCCACCACGTCCCTCGGGTGCAGGTGGAAGTGCGCCACCCCCAGTTCCGCCAGCGCCGCGGCGTCGGCGGCCAACTGCTGCGGGGTCACCGGCAGCGCCGGGTGACTGTCGGGCACGCGAGCACCGTTCAGACAGGCCTGGAGCACGTCGACCAGCGTCGCACGGCACGGCCGGCCCGGCGACCCGCCGACACGTTCGGACGCGCGCTGCCCGGGTGTCCGGGAGCTCGGGAAACCAGTGCCCGGAGTCCCCGAGTCCGCGAAGACCAGGGTCGGGAACTGAGAGTCCAGGTGGGGGTTACAGCTCCAGGCTGAACGCGTACGCGATCAGCTGCACGTCCGGCACCGGACTCCAGTCGCGTTCCGGGAACCGCTGGAACCCCAGTCGCCGGTACAGCCGGTGCGCGGTGGTCATGGTCTCCGCGCTGCTCATCACCACCCGTCGCGCCCCGACCTCCCGGGCCCGCGCGATCACCGCACGCACCAGCGCCTCCCCGATGCCACGGCCGCGCGCGTCCGGGCTGACCGCGAGCATCCGGAACTCCAGTTCCCCCGAACGGCTGACTTCGGCGTACGGGGTGCCGGGCCGGGCGATCGTGACCGTGCCCAGCAGGGTGTCCTCGACGTCCACGGCCACCAGCAGTTCGGCGTCCCGGGCCCGCGCCCGCGTGTCGGCCAACTCGTCCGCGTAACCGCCGGTGTGGCTCTCGATGTAGCGGTCGGCCCGGTACGCCGCCACCGTGATCGCACCGGCCGCCGCCCACTCGTCCTCGCGTGCCGGCCTCACCAAGACATCGGCCATCTGCTTCCCCTCCCGCTGTGTCGTGGTCCAGCCAAACGCGCGACCCGGGGTTCGATCAAGACACCGGCCACATCTCCAGGTGAGTGATCCGCACATCTGCGGGTCCATGTGCGCTTTCAGGTGACTTTCGGTGGCTCGCCGTCACCACGTCCACCGGTCGGCACGGTCCCGGGCAATTCGGTTGCCGGATCGGATCGCGGACTGTTCTAGTGATGCCGCCCGCACGAGTGAGGAGACGATCATGCCGTGGGTTCGCGTGCCCTTCCGGAAGGTCATCCACACCTCTCTCAAGGACATGACGCTCTGTGCGGACGTTGAACCTCGGCATCCTGGCGCACGTCGACGCCGGTAAGACGAGCCTGACCGAACGGCTGCTGCACGCGGCCGGTGTGATCGACGAGATCGGCAGCGTGGACCACGGGTCGACGCAGACCGATTCGCTGGCGCTGGAACGGCAGCGTGGCATCACCATCAGATCCGCGGTCGTGTCGTTCGTGGTGGACGACGTGACCGTCAACCTCATCGACACCCCCGGCCACCCGGACTTCATCGCCGAGGTGGAACGGGCACTCGGTGTGCTCGACGGCGCGGTGCTCGTGGTCTCCGCCGTGGAGGGCGTGCAGCCGCAGACGCTGGTGCTGATGCGGGCGTTGCGGCGGTTGCGGGTCCCGACGCTGCTGTTCGTGAACAAGACCGACCGGGCCGGTGCCGATCCGGAGCGGGTGGTGCGGGAGATCGCCACGCGCCTGACGCCCGATGTCGCACCCGTCAACGCGTCCGACTCGACCTTGGCCGACCTGCTGACCAGGCACGACGACGTGTTGCTCGCCGAGTACGTGGCCGGCGGCGTCGGGCGGGCGCGGTTGCTGGAGTCGTTCGCGGCTTTGGCGCGGCGGGCGGTGGTGCACCCGGTGTTCTTCGGGTCCGCGATCACCGGGCACGGGGTGGACCGGTTGTTGGCGGCGTTGTCCGAGTTTCTGCCCGCGATGTGCGGGGACGCGGCGGCACCGCTGTCGGCGTCGGTGTTCAAGGTCGAGCGCGGGCCGTCCGGGGAGAAGATCGCCTACGCGCGGGTGTTCGCCGGGACGGTGCGGGTGCGGGACCGGTTGGCGGTCGGGAAGGTCACCGCGATCAGCGTGTTCTCCGGTGGCACGGCGGTGCGTTCGGCGGCGGTGTCCGCAGGGCGGGTGGCGATGCTGTGGGGATTGGTGGACGTGCGGATCGGTGACGCGTTGGGCGCGGCACGCGGCGTGGGGCGGGCGTTCGCGCCGCCGACGTTGGAGACCGTCGTGGTGCCGGTGCGTCCGGACGAGGTGGGCGCGCTGCACGCGGCGCTGACCCGGTTGGCCGAGCAGGACCCGTTGATCGACCTGCGGCAGGACGACGAGCGGCGGGAGATTTCCGTGTCGCTGTACGGGGAGGTGCAGAAGGAGGTCGTGCAGGCGTGGCTGGCGGACGTCGGGCTGGCGGTCGAGTTCCGGGAGACCACCACGATCTGCTTGGAACGGCCGGTCGGCAGCGGCGAGGACATCGCGGTCATCGACACCGACGGCAACCCGTTCCTGGCGACCGTCGGCCTGCGCGTCGACCCGACGCCGCCCGGGTCCGGGGTGGAGTTCCGGCTGGAGGTGGAGCTCGGCTCGATGCCGTTCGCGTTCTTCACGGCAGTGGAGGAGGCGGTGCGGGACGCGTTGCGGCGGGGCGGTGTGCACGGGTGGCAGGTGGTGGACTGCGTGGTGACGATGACCAGGTCCGGCTATTGGGCGCGGCAGAGTCATGCGCACGGGACGTTCGACAAGAGCATGTCCAGCACCGCCGGCGACTTCCGCGCCCTGACGCCGCTCGTGCTGCGCAACGCGTTGCGGCGGGCCGGGGTGGAGGTGTTGGAGCCGGT
This sequence comes from uncultured Saccharothrix sp., assembly GCA_965995405.1. Classification (GTDB taxonomy): domain Bacteria; phylum Actinomycetota; class Actinomycetes; order Mycobacteriales; family Pseudonocardiaceae; genus Actinosynnema. The sequence goes on along the minus strand of CBHFOL010000030.1, from coordinate 9,265 downwards.
ACACGCGTTCCGTTTGGAGCTGCCTGCCGACGTGTTGGGGGTCGTGTCGCCGGTGCTGGCACGGCTGCGGGCGGTGCCGCGTTCGTCGGAGGTCCTCGCGGGCGGGGTGTCGGTGCTGGAGGGTGACGTGCCGGCGGCGCATGTGCGCGAACTCCAGGTGCTGCTACCCGGCCTGACGCGCGGGGAGGGCGCGCTGGAGACCGCGTTCTCCCACCACTCCCCCGTTCCCGGTGTCCCGCCGCGCCGGTCCGGGGCCGGCAGGCCGGTCGGCTGACCGGGCCTGTCGCCGTTCGGACCTTATCGGTGTCACGGGCTTGGCCGGGATATCACGAGCTCGGCCCAGGTATCACAGGCTTCGCCGGCGTCGATCGGCGCACGCGGTCGATCAGCCCATGCGCGCGCAGGGGTACCCCCGGTCGGGGAACCCCTGCGTGTATCCAAGCAGTGCGGTACGACAGAAACGTGGGCGGAAGCTGAGAGCGGTAGTGCGTTGGCCGGGCCGGTCTTCAGGGTTCGGGCCGGTGGACGTTGGCGGGACACGTGCCGGCGGGGTTTGTGCGTCGGCTGATGGGGTCATGCTTCGGCTGGGGTGGTTTCCGCTGCCGGAGCACCCTCTGCCGGAGCATCCTCAGTCGAGGCTTCCGTAGCCGATGCGTCATCGGGCGAGCCTTCCGCAGCGGTGGCGTCATCGGCCGGGGTTTCCTCGTCTGCCACCACCGTCGCGACTTCGCGGGCCGCGTCGGGGCCCTTGGTCAGCAGCACGCGGAAACCGGACTCGTCCAGGACCGGCACCTTCAGTTGGAGTGCCTTGTCCGCCTTGGAACCCGGGGCCTCGCCGACCACGACGAACGCCGTCTTCTTCGACACCGAGCCCGCCGCCTTGCCGCCGCGCGACAGGATCGACTCCTTCGCCTCGTCCCGCGAGAAGCCGTCCAGCGAACCCGTCACCACGATCGAAAGGCCCTCCAGGTTGCGGGGGATCGAGTCGTCGCGTTCCTCCGCCATCCGGACGCCCGACTCGGCCCACTTGCGCACGATCTCCTGCCGCCACGGTGTGTCCACCCACTCACGCACCGCCAAGGCGATCGTCGGGCCCACGCCCTCGGCCGCCGCCAGCTCCTCCTCCGTCGCCGCGCGGATCCGGTCCATGGAGCCGAACTCCTGGGCCAGCGCCCGCGCGGCCGTCGGGCCCACGTGCCGGATGGACAGCGCCACCAGCACCCTCCACAGTGGACGCTGCTTGACCGCTTCCAGGTTGTCCAGCAGGTTCTGCGCGTTCTTGGTCAGCTCGCCCTGGTTGTTCCGGAACAGTTCGACCCGCGCCAGCTTCTCCGCGTCCAGGACGAACAGGTCGCCCTCGTCGGTGTAGACCTCGGACTCCACCAGGGCCGCCGCGCCCTCGAAGCCGAGCACCTCGATGTCCAGCGCCGAACGCGACGCCAGGTAGGCCAGGCGTTCCCGCAGCTGACCCGGGCAGCCCTCGGCGTTGGGGCACCGGATGTCCACGTCGCCCTCCTTCATCGGGCGCAGCGCGTGGCCGCACTCGGGGCAGGACGCGGGCATCTCGAACTCGTAGGCATCCGCCGGGCGGGCGTCGATCACCGGGCCCAGGATCTCTGGGATCACGTCGCCTGCCTTGCGGATCACGATGCGGTCGCCGATGAGGACGCCCTTGCGCTTCACCTCGCTGCCGTTGTGCAGGGTCGCCCGCGCCACCGTCGAGCCGGCCACCTTCACCGGCTCCATCACCGCGAACGGGGTCACCCGGCCGGTGCGGCCCACCTGGACCTTGATGTCCAGCAACGTCGTGGTGGCCTCTTCCGGCGGGTACTTGAACGCGATCGCCCAGCGCGGGGCGCGGGATGTCGTGCCCAGGCGGCGTTGCGCGGAGACCTCGTCCACCTTCACGACCACGCCGTCGATCTCGTGCACGGCGTCGTGCCGGTGGGTACCCCAGTACTCGATGTGCGCGTTGACCTCGTCGAACGTCTTCAGCACCGTGGTGTGTGACGACACCGGCAGGCCCCACGCCTGCAACGCCCGGTACGCCTCGGACTGCCGGACCAGCTCGAAGCCCTCCCGCTTGCCCAGGCCGTGGCAGATCATCCGCAGCCGGCGGGACGCCGTCACCTTCGGGTCCTTCTGCCGCAACGAGCCGGCGGCCGTGTTGCGCGGGTTCGCGAACGGCGGCTTGCCCTGTTCCACCAGCTTCGCGTTCAGCTCCAGGAAGTCCTCCACGGCGAAGAACACCTCGCCGCGCACCTCCACCAGCGCGGGCACCGGGTACTCGGCCGTCCCGGTCAGCACCTCGGGCACGTTCTCCAGCGTGCGGACGTTCAGCGTCACGTCCTCGCCGGTCCGCCCGTCGCCCCTGGTCAGCGCCCGCACCAGGCGGCCCTGCTCGTACAGCAGGTTGATCGCCAGCCCGTCGATCTTCAGCTCGCACAGGTAGTGCGCGTCCGGGCCGATCTCCTTCTCCACCCGCTCCACCCACGCCTGCAACTCGTCGCGGGAGAACACGTTGTCCAGGCTGAGCATCCGCTCCAGGTGGTCGACCGCGCGGAACTCGGTGGAGAACGTGCCGCCGACCAACTGGGTGGGCGAGTCGGGGGTGGCCAGCGCGGGGTATCGCGCCTCCATCGCCTCCAGCCGCTTCAGCAGCGTGTCGAACTCACCGTCACTGACCGTCGGCGCGTCTTTGACGTAGTAGCGGAACTGGTGGTCCCGCACCTCTTCCGCGAGCGCGGCGTGGCTGTCCCGCACGTCGGCGGGCACGTCCTCCACGCCCGGTGCGGCACCGTTGGTCTGGTCGAGTGAGTCGGTCACGGGGTGAGCCTAACCAGGGAGTACGACATTTTCCGGCCCGTACGGGCTCGCCAGTCAGACGAACCCGCGCCGGCGCACGCTCACGCAAGCGTCCCCGCCGGGGGTCCCCTGATTTCATTCAACCACAGGGGTACGACAGTTCGGTTCTGAAGAACCCCTGCAAGATCGCTGTGGACGGGCTGTGCGCTTGTCGTCCGGGAACGACGACCTCGCCGTGTAACGCACCAATATCCACGTACGACTCAAAGCACAACGCGACCGTCCGAAGTTGTTTGGAGGTGGCCGACGTCGAAGCCGTCGACATGACAAATCCTCGATTTAGCGCCGGGCGTTCACCCAGGCGATCGATCGTCCGGTAAGGCCAGATCCGAACAGGAGCAGCTACCATGCCAGACGAGTTCAACTACATCACGCCCACCGGCTACGACGCACAGCATTTCGTCCGATTCCCGGTGGCGGGCGACAACGAGGTCATCTCGATGACCGGCGTGGCCCTGGTTTCATTCAAGGGGCAGGACACCGGCTTCACGAAGACCCGCCTCGAAATGAGACTCACGCTACCCGACATCGACACCGGATACGGGTTCCAGCTCGACCACTGGACCGTGTTCTGCACTTTGCAGACGATCACCAACGACGGTGAGGGCGACTGGGTGGGATGGGGTGTCGACAATTTCTGGTTGACCAAGCCCGCCGCTCCTTCGCGAACGGCCACGATCAACTGCTCACTCGTGGTACGAGACATCGACGGCCACATATTGCGCGTCGGCTACAACGTGCTGCTTCAGGGCAGGGTGGTTCAATCGTAGCCACCCCGGCGCACGCTCAACGCAAAAGTCCCCGCCAGGGGCAGGGGTCGGCAAAGTCGCCAAGTCTGATTGCCGTGCTGCGGGTACTGCCGGAACACTGATCTTCTCTCCTACGCAGCGGGACCACGGCAGCGGGACCGAGGACTCAGCACGCCCGTCTTCTACGCAGGTCTCCACTCGTGTCGGGAACGTCAATCAAAATGACCATATTATCCGCTTGTGACCAGTTCCCGGCCCCGGACGGGCACGGCGGGGACAGACCACGTCGCCACAAGCTCTTCGGCGCACCTCTGTGCACCTCACCCACGCCCCGACCAGAGCCAAACCCGGCCGGGAGCCACGCACGACCGCCCACCTCGGTCCTCGCCGTCATCGAGTCCGCACGGGGCGGGCTAATCGACACTGATCGGCCCTGAAGAACCAGTGGCCGGGGTGACCCCTCCGCAGCGTGTCCCGTCCGGGGCTGGGAAGGGGTGACAAGCGGATGATGTGGTCCATCTGAATAGCGTTCCCGACACCAGTGGAGACCTGCGTAGAAGACGGGCGCGTTGAGTCCTCGGTCCCGCTGCCGTGGTCCCGCTGCGTAGAGAGCATTGACGGAAAGCGCTGGTCCGGGCGTTGGTGGAAGCGCCGGCAGGGAGCCCCGGCAGGAAGCTCTGTGAGAGGCACGGGTTCCGGACGCGTTGGCGTTGTAGCATGGTCGGTCGCCCTGGTCCGGGCCCGCAGCCTGAACAGCCACAACGACTTTGCCCGAACCCCGCCGCCGGGGTCCGCCCTGCCCCGAGCAGGCTCACGCAAAAGTCCCCGCCAGGGGGTCCCCTGTCTTAATTCCACCACAGGGGTACGACAATTTCAGGTGGGCTGCTGATTTTCAGCTGGGCTGCTGGTCGAGACCCTGGACCAGCTCGCGGAGGTCCAGCAGGCTGATCGCGCCCGACGGCTCGGCGGTGGCGGTCTCGACGCGGCCCAGCCGTTCGGCCGCCAGCCGCTCACCGAGCGTCACGTCCAGCGGCAGGAACGTCATGGTCCGCCGCTGCGTGTCGTCCAGGTCACCGAACGACGGGTGGTACACGGCCACGTCCACCAAGCCGTCCGCGACCTGCGCCACGACCCGGATGTCGGCCAGCCGGATCGGCCGGGCGCCCAGGTTCACCGTGACCTCGGTCGGGTCCGGCACGGGCGGCACCGAGTCGTGGTACTCCCAGATCATGTCCTCCGGCGGCGCGGCGGCCAGCCACGCGTCGGTGTACGGGCGCAGGCGCGGGTCCTCCTGACCGCTGAGCACCAGGGCGTAGATGGCGCGGTGGCCGCGTTCCAGCGCGAAGTGCAGGTCGGGGTGGATCGCCGCGACCAGTTCGCACAGCTCGTTCTCCACCCGGTGCGGCTCCCGGTCGCCCAACGCCGCGCTGACCGTGGGCAGCAGGTCGAACCAGCGCAGCCAGAACCGTTCCGCAGCCTCGGACGGGTTGGGCAGGTGCACGGGCGGCGTCTCGGGCTCGGTGCGTCGGCGGAACCAGCTCATGCGCCCATTGAACTACGCCGGACCGCCACCGCGAGGAGTTCCGCCGCGGGTCCCACCAGCCGCCGCCCGCCCGGCCACACGGCCCGCAGCACGCGCCGCAGGTCCAGCCCGGCCACCGGCACCTCCACCAGCCGACCGTCCGCGAGATCCAGCGCCACCGCGAGAACGCTCAGCACGGCCGGCGCGACCCCGGCGACCACCGCGCCCCGCACGGCAGTCGTGGAGCCCAACTCCAACGCGGGCGGGCAGGCGTCCGGCAGGGCCTTGTCGAGGGTGTCACGGGTGCCGGAGCCGCGTTCCCGGACCACCAGCGGGGTGTCCGCGAGTTCCCGCACGGTCACCGGCCGCTTCGCCCAGCGGTGTCCGGGCGGCACGACCACGGCGAGCCGGTCCACCGCCACCTTCCGCGACGACAGCCCGGTCAACGGGCCGGGCGCCTCCACGAACCCGAGGTCGACCGCACCGTCCCGGAGCATCCGCAGCACGGTCTCCGAGTTCGTCACGCGCAGGCCCACGTGCAGGTCGGGGTGGGTGCGCCGGAGTTCGCCGAGCCAACCGGGCGCGAGGTGCTCGGCCACGGTCATGCTGGCCGCGACCCGGATCCCGGCCTCCTGCTCACGGCGCAACGCGTCCGCACCCGCGAGCAGCCCGGCCAGCTCGTCCAGCACACGCCGGGCGCGTTCGGTGACGACCACCCCCGCCGGGGTCAGCACCGAGCCGCGCCGACCCCGGTCCACCAGCACCAGGCCCAGGCGGCGCTCCAGTGTGGACAGCCGCTTGCTGGCCGACGGCTGCGCCACCCCGAGCTCCTGCGCCGCCCGCCCCAGGCTGCCCAGCTCGCCTACCAGCACCAACAGGCGCAGCGACTCAAGATCCGGCGGCTCGGTCATAGCCCCAGGGTATGACTTCACAGCCAAGGTCCGCCTACCGGCACGTCCGATCAGGACAGACGCTGGTGGTGTGCTGATCGCCGCGCTCGTCCTGGGTGTCCTGGTGGGTGGCCGGTTGCCGAACCTGGCTCCGGTCACCCGGAAGCTGCTGCGTGCGGGCGTGGTGCTGCTCGGGTTGCAACTGTCGCTGCCGCAACTGCTCGCGCTGGGACCGGGAATCCTGCTGGCGGCGGTCGTCACGGTGGGCGTGACGTTCTTCGGCACGCTGGGCCTGGGCAGGTGGCTGCGGCTGCCGCACAGGCTGACCGTGCTGGTCGCGAGCGGGTTCTCGATCTGCGGGGCGTCGGCGATCGCGGCCGTGTCGACCGAGCGGGACGAGGAGCACGTGGCCACGAGCGTGGCGCTGGTGACGTTGTTCGGGACGCTCACCATGATCGCCCTGCCGCTGCTGGGCGCGTCACCGGAGTGGATCGGGTTGAGCGTGCACGAGGTCGCGCAGGTCGCCGCCGCCGCGCCCGCCACCGGCATGGCCACGGCGATGGCGGTGAAACTGAGCCGGGTCGCGCTGCTCGCGCCGATCGCGGCGGGCGTGAACCGGCGGCAGGGACCGGTGGTGCCGCTGTTCCTGTTGGGATTCCTGGGAATGGTGGCGCTACGGTCCACGGAACTGTTGCCCACCGGCGTGTTGGACGTCACGAAGTCGGCCACGACGGTGCTGTTCGCGGCGGCGATGTTCGGCCTGGGCACGGCGGTCCGGCCCCGGAGCCTGCTGGCGACCGGACCACGTGCCCTGCTGCTCGGCCTGCTGTCGACGATCCTGGTGTGCTCGGTCGGCTACCTGTCGCTGCGGGTCGTGTGAGCGCGCAACAGGTCGGCGTTGAGCCGGGCGATCGTGGTCAGCGGAATCCCCTTGGGGCACGCCGGAGTGCACTCCCCGGCGTTGGTGCAGCCGCCGAACCCGAGCGCGTCGTGCTCGGCCACCATGTTCCGGGCCCGCGCATACCGTTCCGGCTGGCCCTGCGGCAGGACACCGAGGTGCGTGGCCTTGGCGGCGGTGAACAGCATCGCGGACCCGTTCGGGCAGGCCGCCACGCAAGCGCCGCAACCGATGCAGGCCGCAGCCTCGAACGCGGTGTCCGCGTCCGGCTTCGGCACGGGGGTCGCGTGCGCGTCCGGCGCGCTGCCCGTCGGCACGCTGATGTAACCGCCGGCGGCCACGATCCGGTCGAACGCCGAACGGTCCACCACCAGGTCCCGCACCACCGGGAACGGGTCCGCCCGCCACGGCTCGACGGTCAGCACGTCCCCGTCCTGGAAGCTCCGCAGGTGCAACTGGCACGCCGTGGTCGCCTTCTGCGGGCCATGCGCGACGCCGTTGATCATCACGCCGCACATGCCGCAGATGCCTTCGCGGCAGTCGTGGTCGAACGCCACCGGCTCCTCGCCGGCCGTGATCAGCCGCTCGTTGAGCACGTCCAACGCTTCCAGGAACGACATGTCCGCCGAAAGGTCGTCCAGCGGGTACTCCACCAGCCGGCCCGTCGCGCCGTTCTGCCGCCAGATCCGAAAGGTGAGTTTCACGCGTAGCTCCGGGTGCTCGGCTGGACGTGCTCGAAGACCAGCTCTTCCTTGTGCAGCACGGGTTCCGACCCGGTGAACTCCCAGGCCGCGACGTACGAGTACCGGGCGTCGTCGCGCATCGCCTCCCCCTCCGGGGTCTGGCTCTCGGACCGGAAGTGCCCGCCGCACGACTCCGCGCGGTGCAGGGCGTCGACGCACATCAGCTCGGCCAGCTCGAAGAAGTCGGCCACCCGGCCCGCCTTCTCCAGCTGCTGGTTGAGTTCCGCTCCCGTGCCGGGCACCTTGACCCGCTGCCAGAACTCCTCCCGCAGCTCCGGGATCCGCTCCAACGCCTTGCGCAGCCCGGCCTCGTTGCGTTCCATGCCGCACTCGTCCCACATCAGGCGCCCCAGCTCGCGGTGGAACGACTCGACCGTGCGGTCTCCGTCCACCGCGAGCAGGGTCTTCACCCGGCCGCGCACCTCTGACATCGTGTCGGCGACGACCGGGTGGTCCTCGGAGAGTGGTTCGAACGGCGCGTCGGCCAGGTAGTCGCCGATCACGCCCGGCAGCACGAAATACCCGTCCGCCAAGCCCTGCATCAACGCGCTGGCACCCAGCCGGTTCGCGCCGTGGTCGGAGAAGTTGGCCTCCCCGATGACGTAGAGGCCGGGAATGTTGGACCGCAGGTCGTAGTCCACCCACAGGCCGCCCATCGTGTAGTGCACGGCCGGGTAGATGCGCATCGGCACCCGGTACGGGTCGTCGCCGGTGATCCGTTGGTACATCTCGAAAAGGTTGCCGTAGCGCTCTTCGACGGCGAGCGAGCCGAGGCGTTCGATGGCGTCGGCGAAGTCCAGGTAGACGCCGCGCTTCTCGTCGGAGATGTTCTTCGCCGCACGGGACGCGATGTCGCGCGGCACCAGGTTCCCGAACGCCGGGTACATGCGTTCCAGGAAGTAGTCACGCTCGGCCTGCGGAATGTCGTTTGGTGCGCGGGAATCCTGGGGGTTCTTCGGCACCCACACCCGGCCGTCGTTGCGCAGCGACTCGCTCATCAGGGTCAGCTTCGACTGGTGGTCGCCGCTGATCGGGATGCACGTCGGGTGGATCTGGGTGAAGCACGGGTTCGCGAACAGCGCGCCCCGGCGGTGCGCCCGCCAGATCGCGGTCGTGTTGCAGCCCTTGGCGTTCGTGGACAGGTGGAACACGTTGCCGTAGCCGCCGGTCGCGAGGACCACCGCGTCCGCGAAGTGCGTCGACACCTCGCCCGTGACGAGATCCCGCACCACGACCCCGCGCGCCCGGCCGTCCACCACGAGCAGGTCCAGCATCTCGGTGCGCGGGTGCATCTCCACCCGGCCGGCGTTGATCTGGCGTTCCAGGGCCTGGTACGCGCCGAGGAGGAGTTGCTGCCCGGTCTGGCCCCGGGCGTAGAACGTGCGGGAAACCTGTGCCCCGCCGAAAGACCTGGTGTCCAGCAGCCCGCCGTACTCGCGGGCGAACGGCACGCCCTGCGCCACGCACTGGTCGATGATCTCGACGCTGATCTGCGCCAGCCGGTGCACGTTCGACTCGCGGGAGCGGAAATCACCGCCCTTCACCGTGTCGTAGAACAGGCGGTGCACGCTGTCGCCGTCGTTGCGGTAGTTCTTGGC
>CBHFOL010000029.1:0-38849 GCA_965995405.1 uncultured Saccharothrix sp. | reverse complement strand
GTGCTGGCCGCGCTCGCGCCCCGCGTCGGCACGCTCGCGGTGGTCGAGTTCGACGTGCCAGACCTCGCGCCGGACGACCGGCTGCGGTTCCTCGCCGAGACCTACGAACGCGGGCTGGCCGAGTACGACGACGACCGCGACCTGGTGGCACAGGGGTTCCTGATGCCGGTGCTCACCGGCCAACTGCTGCCCGGCGCGGTCCGCTCGACGTGGGAGCAGCCCGCCGCGAAGTGGGCCGAGCAGGCGACCCGGGCCGGTTTCACCGACGTGCGGACCGCCCCGCTGCACGACTACTGGTCGTCGCCCGCGTTCCTGCTCACGGCGTCCGGGGCCGGCTGACCCGGATCGCGACTCGTGCGCCGACCTCCACGTGCGCGCCCGGCCGGTGCGCCATCCTGTCCCCATGCGGAGGTCCGGCTTATCCGGCGCGGCGTGGGTCGTCCTGGGCGGGGTGTCCCTCGCCGCGCTGGTCGCGGGTGTCGTGTGGTTCCTGACCGGGAAATCGCTGTCGGACGCGGACAGTTGGGCGAGCGTCGGCGGTCTCGTGCTGGGCGTCACGGTCGGCGTGCCCGGCCTGTTCGTGTCGGTCGCCTCGCTCCGGCTGGCGCACCGGCAGGGCCGGGCCGCGCCCGCCGACCGGCTGCTGGAGGAGCTGGCCGCCGCGCTGGCCGTGGAATGGCGGCGGGAACACGGCACGCGCGACCTGAACGACCTCCTGCCGGTCCGCTGGTCGGCCGCCGAGCCGGCACTGGCGGACCGGCCGGAACGGGTGTTCGGCGGCGACCCGATCCCGGTCCCGGGCGCGGTGGACGACGCGGCGGGCGCGTTCCGCCGGCTGCCCAACCGGCGACTGGTGATCCTCGGCGAGCCGGGCGCGGGAAAGTCCGTGGTGGCCCTGGAACTCGTCCTCGGGCTGCTGGCCGACCGCTCCCCCGGCGACCCGGTGCCGGTGCTCCTGCCGATCGCGTCCTGGGACCCGGCCGCCGAGGAACTCGACTCGTGGATGGCCGACCGGATCGCCGACACCTACCCCGCGCTGGGCGCGACCGAGGGTGCCGCGACGTTCGCCGCGATCCTCGTCCGGACCCGCCGGGTGCTGCCCGTCCTGGACGGTCTGGACGAGATGGCCGCACCGTCCCGCGCCACCGCGATCCACGCCGTCAACCGGTGGCTGCCCAGGTCCGAGCCGATCGTCCTGACCTGCCGCACGGACGCCTACCGGGAACTGGTGCACACCGACGCCGACCGACCCGGTGAGCCGCTGTCCGGCGCGGTGGTCGTGCGGCTGGAGCCGCTGCGGCCCGGGGACGTGGCGGTGTACCTGCGGAACGCGACCCCGGAACGCCTTGCGGGCAAATGGGATCCGATCGCGGAGCAACTCGACCGGGTCCCGGACGGGCCGTTGGCGTGTGCCCTGTCCACGCCGCTGATGGCCGCCCTCGCCCGTGCCGCCTACAGCCGCACCAACGCCGACCCGGCCGTGCTGGTGCGGTTGGACAGCCGGGCTGCGGTGGAGGACCACCTGGTGGGGCGGTTCGTCCCGGCGCTGTACCCGGACGACCCGAAAGCGTTGCGGTGGCTGCGCTTCCTCGCGTGGCAGCTGGACCGGCGCGGTGCGCAGGACATCGCGTGGTGGGAGCTGCCGCTGACCGTGCCCCGGCCGTTCTACGTGGCCGTGGTGGGTCTGCTGTGCCTACTCGTCGCGCTGGTCGACTGGCTGTTCGTGCCGGAATCGATCACACCGGTCTCCGCCCTGGGCATCGGGCTCCTGGTGGGCGTCGGCCTGATGCTGGCCGAAGTCCACGCAAGCCTGCCGTTGCGAACCGTGCTGCGGCTGCCGACGACGACTACCCAACTCGCCCGTTCGGCGCGCGCGCTCGTCGCGGGCCTGTCGGCGAGCGTCGCCGCCGGGTTCGGGTTCGGCATCATTTACGGGTACGCGAGGCTCGCCCTGGTCGGCAACAGCAGGTACCTCGCCGACGGACTGGCCGCCGCGGTGGTGATCGCGGTCGTCCTCGCCCTGCCGCTGTCGCTGGTGATGCTGATGACGACACCCGCCGACATCGCCCGCACCACCACGCCACGGGCCGCGCTGCGCGCCGACCGGAACCGGACGCTGCTGGTGGTGGCCACCGTCGCGCTGTCCGCCGGCCCGCTGCTGTGGTTCCGCACCTGGCCGGCGCTCGGGGCGTTCGCCGGGCCGGTCCTCGGCTTGGTCCTGTGGCTCACCTCGGCGTGGGGCGCGCTGGCCGTGCTGCGGATGTGGACGCTCGCGCACTGGCCGACCCGGCTGCCGGTGCGGGTCATGGGATTCCTGGCCGACGCCCACCGGCGCGGCGTGCTGCGGCAGTCCGGCGCCACCTACCAGTTCCGGCACCTGCGCCTCCAGGAGCACCTGGCACGTACCCACCCGCGCCCACATGATCGGATCGGGATTCCGCAGGGACGCGGTCCGGTCGGGCCGCGCGCGCTGTACGCGGTCTCGCTCGCGCTCGGTGTCTGCGCGTTCGGCCTGTTGTACTTCGTGTTCTTCGACCGGCTGTCCGAAACCCGGCTCACCCGGGTGATCCCGCTGTGGCTGTTCCCGGTGGTCTTCGGCTGCTACGGACTGGTGGGCGAGGCGCTCGCCCGCCGGGCCGGGTCGAAGCCGATCCGGGCGGCGGCGGCAGATGTCGTCCGGGAGTACGGCAAGTGGGTGCTGCCGGGGGTGTTCCCGTTCCTCCTCCTGCCGTGGCGCAGCCGGATACTGGTGGTGACCGCGGCGACCGCGTTCTGGGCCGTACTGGTGCAGTGGTTCATGGTCGCCGTCTTCCAGGGGCTCTGACCGGGCAGGTTCGGACACGGTGGGTTTCCGCAGAAATCGGGAAATTCGCCGAATCGGGTCGATCGACCGCACCAACCGGAGTAGCTACCCGATCGGCGGACGGGCCTACCCATTCGGGCGACTGTACACGGTCAAATAGCCGCTGCTAGCGTCGTCCACGGCCGCGACCGAAGAATAAATAGCAGGACAATAGTCAACCATCTCCACGATTTGTTTTCGCCGGCAAATGCCGCGCATCGGCGCGGGAGCACACAAGGAGCACACTCGCTCATGACCACTGTCGCACCCGGTGTTTTGCACACCGATTACCAGCGGTCCATCGCGGCGTACTGGAACGCCGAACAGGACCCGGTGAACATCCGGCTCGGCGAGGTCGACGGGATCTACCACCACCACTACGGCCTCGGCCAGTACGACAAGTCCGTGCTGGCAGGCCCGGCGGAGACCCGCGACGCGCGGGTGATCGCCGAACTGCACCGACTGGAGACCGCGCAGGCCGATTTCCTGATCGACCGGTTCGCCGGCACCGGCCCGCAGGACCGCCTGCTCGACGGCGGCTCGGGGCGCGGCGGCACCAGCATCATGATGGGCCGGCGTTACGGCGCCCAAGTGGACGGCGTCTCGATCTCCGAGAAGCAGGTCGATTTCGCCAACGACGCCGCCCGCAAATGGGGTGTGGCGGATCGGGTGCGGTTCCACTTCCGGAACATGCTGGACACCGGATTCGAGACCGGCGACTTCCACGGTGTGTGGACCAACGAGACCACGATGTACGTGGACCTGTTCGACCTGTTCAGCGAATTCTCCCGGTTGTTGGAGCACGGCGGGCGCTATGTGTGCATCACCGGCTGCTACAACGACCTGACCGGCGGCCGGTCCAAGGCGGTCAGTCAGATCGACGAGCGCTACACGTGCAGCGTGCACCCGCGCAGCGCGTACTTCAAGGCGCTCACCGCGAACAACCTGGTGCCGATCGAGGTGGTCGACCTGACCCCGGCCACCATCCCGTACTGGGAGTTGCGGGAGCAGTCGTCGGTGGCGACGGGTGTCGAGTCGTCGTTCCTGACCGCGTACCGCGAGCAGAGCTTCCACTACCTGCTCATCGTGGCCGACCGCGTGCAGGGTCGCCGAGGCTGACGTTCGCCGGCCCGGGCTGCCCCACGCGGCCCGGGCCGTTCAGCGGACCGACTGGGCGAACCGGAACACGTGCCCCGGGTCGTAGTGGGCCTTCACCGCGCGCAGGCGGTCGACGTTGCGTCCGTAGTAGGCGTGCTGCCAGTCGGGCAGGTCCGGGTCGGGGAAGTTGCCGTAGACCCGGCCGGTCCCCCACGGGTGGAGCAGGTCCCAGCCCGCCCGCAGCCGGTCCAGCACTTGGCGGCCACGCCGGGCCGCGCCGCCCGGACCGACCAGGACCGTGTGCTTCGCCAGGAATGCCGCGTCCCGGTGCGGGAACGCCGTCGCCGTCTCGGGCGTGCGGCCGTACGCCCCGCGCCACGGCGTAAAGGCGATCTCCCGCAGTTCCCCCATCTCCCGGTCGGCGACGAAGTGCGCCAATAGCGTCTCCACCGCCGAGCGAGGCAGTGGTCGGTCGAAGAATTCGGTCTTGGCCGTGGTCATCCCCGGACGTTCGTGCACCAACGGGATGCTCGACGGGTCGAGGGCGGCGGCCGAGTACGGGGTCGCGTGCCGCAGGGCGGCGTCGGCGGGTGTCAGGTCCACGATCTCGGCCGAACGCGGCTCGAAGCCGAAGTCCGCCGCGAACGCGGATGCGGTCGCCCGGTCCGGAGCCGCGCCCAGCAGCAGCGCCCCCGGTTCCTCGTCGGGGTATTGCGGGCAGAGCAGCACGAGCTCCGCCGACACGTCGTCGGCGGCGTCCGGTGCCCAGTGCTGCCACCACATCACCAGGTCGGCGGCGTGCCGGAACTCCCACTCGATGCGAAAGTGCGTGCGCGGCAACGAAAGCACGGTCTCGAACGTGGCTGTGGTCACGACGCCGAAGTTGCCGCACCCCGCGCCGCGCAACGCCCAGAACAGCTCGGGCTCGCGGTCGCGGTCCGCCACGACGACCCGGCCGTCCGCCAACACGACCTCGGCCGACACCAACGTGTCGCAGGTGAGCCCGTGCAGTCGGCCGTGACTGCCGAACCCGCCGCCCAGCGCCGCACCCACCAGACCGACCGACGGACACGACCCGGCCGGCACCAGTCTCTCCTGCGGGGCAAGCACGGCCGCCAACTGTCCTATTCGGACTCCGGCTCCCACGGTGACCCGCGAGCCCACCAGGTCGATCCGGCCGGCCGGGGTGAGGTCGATCAGCAGGCCGGAGGTGCTGGAGAAGCACGCGTTGCTGTGGCCGCCGCCCCGGATCGCGAACGGCAGGTCCCGGAAGCGCGCGAACGCCAGGGCTTCGGCGACCGCGTCGGCGGAACCGCAGCGGGCCACCAGCTGTGGCAGGACCTCGGTCGGCCGGCCGATGAACTGGTTGCGGGACAACGCATACCGCTCGTCACCGGGGTGGACGAGGTCAGGCATCGGCGTACATCCGGCTCTGCAACCCGTACAGCTCGGCGTACCGGCCCCCGGCCGCGAGCAGTTCGTCGTGCGTGCCCTGCTCGACCAGTTCCCCTTCGTGCAGCAGGAGAATCCGGTCCGCGTGCCGCACGCTGGCCAGCCGGTGCGTGATCAGCACGACGGTGCGGTCCGCCGCGAGCGCCCGCAGCGACTCGTACACCGCGAACTCGGCCTTGGCGTCCAGCGGCGCGGTGGGTTCGTCCCAGATCAGCAGCGGCGCGTCCCGGTAGAGGCCCCGGGCCACCGCCAGTCGCTGCCACTGCCCGCCGGACAGCTCGACCCCGCCCCGGAACTGCTTGGACAGCAACGTCTCCCAGCCGGCGGGCAGTCCGTCCACCACCTCGTCCGCACCCGCCTGCCCGGCCGCGTCCCGCACCGCCGCGCCGGACGGGTCGGGCCGGTCGTGCCTGCCGACGCGGACGTTGACCCGTGCGGTGTGCGGCCAGCGGATCGGGTCCTGGAGCACCATCATCACCCGGTCCGCGACCTGCCGGCGGTCCGCGTCGGCCAGGTCGTGCCCACTCCACCGGACGTGCCCGGAACTCGGCCGGTACAGCCCGGCGATCAGCTTGGCCAGCGTGGTCTTCCCGGAGCCGTTCTCGCCGACCAGGGCGACCGTCTCCCCCGGCTCGATGGTCAGCGACACGTCGCGGACGGCGGTCCGGTCGCTCTCCGGATAGCGGAACGTGACGCGGTCCAGCACCACCCGGCCCGGATCCAGCGGCCCACCATCCACTGTGGATGTTTCGGCGGACGCCAGGAACTCCTGGTAGTCCGCGATGTACATACCCTGCTCGACCAGCTGGTTCGCGGCCAGCACCAGCCGGTTCAACGCCGTGGTGGCGACCCGGATCGCGATCACCGCCGTGCCCGCGACGGCCAGCGCGACCCAGCCGTCGTGGACCAGCAGGCCGAGCACGACGTAGGTCACGGCGAGACCCAGCCCGGCGAGCGCCCGCCCGATCCCGCGCACCCGCGCCTGGGCGGTGGCGAGCCGGATCTCCTCGTCCCGCAACGGATCCGCCGCGACCCGGTACTCGTGCAGCACGAACGGCCCGGCCTGGTAGGCGCGGATCTCGGCGGCCGGCTCGCGTTCGGTGGCGAGGTCCGACACCATCTGCACCCGCCGGTCCAGCGCCACCGTCCGCCCGACGCTGGCATACGCGAGCCGGGCCGCGCGCTGCACCGCCCAGCCGTCCGGGATCACCGCCAGCAGCAACACGGGCAGCAGCACCGGGTGCAGCACGGCGAGACTGCCCGCCGCCGCCGCGATGCCCAGCAGCGAGCCGATCAGCTCCACCAGGTTGTCCGCCGCGCGTTCCAGGAAGAACAGCCCCCGGTCGCGGGCCCGGTGCATCCGGTCGTAGAACCGGGCGTCGTCGAACGAGGCCAG
The DNA here is from genome assembly GCA_965995405.1 of uncultured Saccharothrix sp. GTDB lineage: Bacteria > Actinomycetota > Actinomycetes > Mycobacteriales > Pseudonocardiaceae > Actinosynnema. The sequence goes on along the minus strand of CBHFOL010000029.1, from coordinate 32,061 downwards.
GTCCGCGCCCAGGCTCGCCGCGTACAGGCGTTCCTCGGCCAGCCGCCGCACAGCCGGCGTGACCCGCGCGTGGGCGAGCGCGACACCGACGTCCATCGCGCCGCGCAGCCCGAACGCGGCACCCACCACCAGCAGCTGCGGCAACGCGGCGACCACCCGGTCCGTGGTCGGCCCGCCCGCCAGCAGCTCCGTCAGCACACCGGTCGTCGCGAACAGCCCGAACGCCGCCGCCAGCCCAGAGACCACCTGCATCACGGCCACCGCGAGCGCCGCACCGGGCGCGGCCCGCCGGATCATCCGGAACACCGGCCACGTGGCGGCGGGCAGGCCGCGCAGCGAGCGGCGCTCCGTGGTCGCCGAGTCGTCCAGCTGCCAGTGCGGCGTGACCAGCGCGCCGTCCCGGGGGTCCCCGGTCACCGCGGCGGCCCGTCGCCGAGCAGCAGCACGGACGGCAGGTCGCAGTCCGGGTGCATCCGCAGCAGCTGGTAGGCGATGCCGCCGGACCCGGACATGATGCTCGGCGAGTACACCTCACGCGCCAGGCCCGTGGTCGGCCCGTTGGCCTCCAGGCTGCCCAGCACCATCGCGTCCAGCGCGGCCCGGTCCAGCCCGTCCGGGGCGACGCCGGCCGCCAGCGCGGCCACCAGCAGCTCCCACGTGCCCAGGTCGCCGTGGCACAGGGTGTGCGTCCACCCCAGCCCGTCCCGCAGCCCGGACACCGCCGCGCGGCGCAGCACCTCCGGATCGGACGTGGCCAGGCCGACGCCGATCGCGCCGTGGCACCAGGCGGCGGCGACGGTGTCCGGCTCGCGCGGGTCCAGCCACGCCTGCCGGCGGGGGTCGTACCAGGTCTCCTCGTAGGCGGCGGCACCCTCGGCCAGGTCGGCGAACCGCTGTTCCCCGGTGGCTGCGGCGAGTTTCGCCAGCGCCCACCCGATTCCGGTCGCACCGTGGGCGAAGCCGCCGATGCCGTCCGGCCAGTTGGGCGCGGCCCAGCGGACCCGGCCGCCGGACGTGCGGGCGTCGGCGGCGAGTACGCGTCCGGCGTGTGCGGCGAGGTCGGTCCAGCGGTGGTCGCCGGTGCGTTCGGCGAGCCGGAGCAGCGGGACGATCGCGCCCGCCGTGCCGACGACCAGGTCCGGTCCCTCGCTCGCGTCGATCGCGGCGGGTAGTTGGCGGGCGAGGAAAAGGGCGTCGTCGACGCAGTCCAGACCCAGCCGGTGCAGGGTCAGCCAGCACCAGACCTGGGAGCCCAGTCCGATGTAGCCGCCGGCCGGGTCCGGTCTGCGCCGGGTGTGCTCGGCCTGCGCGGCCCACCACCGCTGGGTGAGCCGGGCCGTGCGCACCGTCGCGTCGAGCAGTCCGGCGAGTTCGCCGACCGTGTCCGCCCGGCCCGCCGCGACCTCGCCCTCGTAGGCCGCGAGCAGCACGGCCACGCCGAGCGTCCCGCCGTACAGGTCCGGCGTCAGCGGCGTGGTCTGCCAGCCGGAGCGGTCCAGGATCGGGGCGAACCAGGTCGCCGTGCCGTCCGCGCCCCGGACCGCCTCGGCGGCCAGTTCGCGCATCAGCCCGGCGGCCAGCGCCCGCCGCCGTCCGTCCACATCGGACTTGTCCGGAGGCGGAGCGGGCATCCGGCCCAGTTCGGGCTCCGCGCCCTGGTTGAGGTACGCGCTGACCAGGGCGGCGTGCGTGACCCGCCGTTCCAGGTCGAAGTCGGCGGTGCGCCAGTTCTCCAGGGCCAGCGCCACCTGGTCCACACGTGGCCCGCAGACCAGGCCGCCCGGTGTGTGCAGCCAGCCTTCGGCCGGGGTCGTGGTGAACACCGGGATGTCGCCGACGAGCAGTTCGGCCACCTCGGCGGCGTGCACGTCCGGGTCACCGGGGCCGCGCGTGTTCATCGAGTGGCGGGCCAACAGCGCGCGGGCTTTGCGTTCGGCGGACTCCTGGTCGTGCAGGCCCGCCGGGTGCCACAGCATCCGGGCCAGTTCGGTGTAGGACTCGGTGTCGCGGACGATCACCCGCACCACGCAGTCCGCGAACGTCGCCAGCTGTGCCTCCAGGTGACCCACCCGGTCCAGCCCCGTGATGCGGGCGGCCATCGCGTCGAACCCGGCGACCACACGCGGCCAGTGGTGGGCCAGACGGGGCTGCGGGCTGGGCAGGTTGCCGGTCGGCGGAAGCTGCTGCGGCACGATCGCGACCCGTGCGGTGTCGGTGCCCGCGCCCACCAGGTCCGGCAGGCCGATGTCGGGCTGTTCACCGGGCAGACCGCCCATCGCCGAGCCGTCCACGCCGCGCCAGCCCAGGCCCGCGCCGCGTCCCGGCAGCAGACCGGTGCGCAGCACGGTCCGGTTGAGCTGTTCGGCGACCCGGTCGGTGGCCTCGCCGGCTCCGGTCGGCGGGTGCGGCGGACGGGGCGTGAAAACGCTCTCGCAGTCCACGACGACGGGCACCGGGCCGCAGGCGATGATGTTCTCGGCGTGCAGGTCGGTGCCGGACACCAGGCGCATGACGGCCAGCCAGTGGCCGAGGTTGGTGTAGAAGGCGTCCAGCTCGGTTTCGGTTGCGCAGTAACGGTGTGCGACGTGCTCGGCCCACCCGTGGCCTGCCAGGACCACGGCCCGGGGCACCCGGATCGGGTGCTCGTCCCCGGCCGTGAGGACCGCGAGCAGTTCGGCCAACCGAAGGTCGACCGCCATCGGACGCGGCTTGTAGACGGCGGTTCCGCCCGTGCAGTGCACGAGGGTGACGGTGTGCCCGCCCCGGTGGCTGTCGCCCGCGCCGAACTCGACTTTGAGCAGTTCCCCGGCGTCGGTTCCGAGCAGGTCCGCCAGCCGGAGCCGGTCCTCGGCGAACCGCCGGGCCATGGCGTGCACGGCGTCGACCCGGTTGTCGACCGCCGCCCGCAGCCGGGTCACCAGGTGCGGGTAGTGGCGGGTCAGGTCGTGCCAGTACGACTCGTCGGCGGCCCGGGCGAGGAACTCCCGCCACCGGCCCGCCGGGTCGTCGGAGGTGAGCCGGCCGGTGACCCGGGCGGCGTTCAACTCCAGGACGAGGACGCGGATCACCTTGCGCCGCACCACGTCCAGCAGCACGTCACGTGCGGCGGCGAGCACCGCGCCCGCCTCGGACGCGCCGAGGCCGGCGACCTCGGCCAGGCAGCGGGCCAGCCGGTCCGTCGCCGGACCGGTCAGCCATTCCAGGGTTCGGTCGAGTTCGCCGACCTCGTCGCGGGTCATCGTCGATCAGCAGCAGTACACCGGACGGGACGCGGTGCACGACGAACAGCGACTGCCGGGCGGGTTGCACGCCACGATGTCGCCCTCGGCGAACTCGCCGTTGGCGAACAGCGGGCCGGCCGGGTTGTCGAGTTCGTCCAGGCCGGCCCGCCAGCGGGCGACCAGTTCCTCGGCGTCGAGCAGCAGTGCGGCTGTCATCGGACTCCTTCCTTCGAGGGAGCGGCGAGTGTAGAAATGCGGTGCACACGGAAGCGCACACGAAGACGTGGTGTTCCGGCGGTCAATCGCGCCCGTCACGCCGGACGGACTCGTACAGCTCCACCGTCGCCACGCTCGGCGTCACACCCAGTTCCGACTCCAGCACGTGCGTCAGCCGCCGGTACGCCGCGAGCGCCTCGGTCCGCCGCCCGCCCGCCGCGAGCGCGGCCACCAGGTGCCGCCACAGCCGTTCCCGCAACGGGTACTCGACCACCAATCCGGCCAGCGCGGGCACCAGCCCGTCGTGGCAGCCCAGCGCCAGCCGCACCTCTGCCAGGTCCTCGATCGCGCACAGCCGCTGCTCGTCCAGCACCGTGACGTCCGGCCGCACGACGTCCGGAACCGGCACACCGGACATCACCGGGCCACGCCACAGCGCGACCGCACGGGCCAGGCAGCGCGCGGCGGGCACGTCCGCGCCGTGGGCGCGCAACTCGCGGCCCTCCCCCAGCAGGCGCTGGAACCGGGTCACGTCGACCTGGTCCGGGTCGGCCGCCAACACGTAGCCGGCCCGGGACGTGACGATGCACGGCCCGTCCGGGTCGACCTTGCCCAGCATCCGGCGTAACTCGGCCAGGTGGGTGCGCACGTTCGCCGCCGCCGACGCGGGCGGCTTCCCCGGCCACAGCGCGTCGATGATCCACTCCGGCGGCAGCGCCCGGTTGGCCCGGACCGCCAGCAGCCCCAACAGGATCCGCACCATCCGCCGCGCCGGGTACCGCGCCACCCCGCCGACCTGGATGGTGGGCCGCCCGAGCACCAACACCGCCATGACGACCAACTCCCCCGTGCCCGCACGCCTATCGGACCTGCGACGATGCGCGCCGACGGGACGATCCGGAACGGTGCGGCCCCGGGTCACTGCGGTCTGGCGAAGCGGCTCGGCGGTTCGCCGCGCGACCGCACACCCGACCGGCCCAACCCCGGCCGCGTTCCGGGTGATGAGGGGACACCGGAGGCCGCGCTGTGCGGAACTCCGGCGGAGGAGGAAACCGGTGTCCCCCAACGAACATCCGGCTACAGACCGGATGCGGACCATCACGCGGCGTTCGCGGGCGGTCGGTCTTCCCGACCGGATTCGCCCTACCCGGCGACCCGCCCCGGGCCGACCCGGTCGGACAGCAGCTGTCCGGGCCAGTCGTCCAGCACGAACTCCTGGACCGGCGTGAACCCCTGGCTCTCGTAGTACCGGACGAGACCGCCGCCGTCACCCGCGTAGCAGTCCACCCGGACCAGCCCGACGCCCTGCGCACGGGCCTGCTCGCGGGCGTGGTCCAGCAGCGCCCCACCGACTCCGCGCCCGGTGAACGCCCGGGACGTCACCAGGACCCGCACGTACAGCTCCGGCTCGCCGGCATCGGGCACGTAGTCCGGGGAATCCGACGAGTGGGTCAGCGCACCGGCCGGCTCACCGTCGATCTCGGCGATCCACACCACGTCGGTGCGCAGCCGGTCGGCCACCCGCGCGGTCCGCTTCTCGTCCGCCGACCACGGCTCACTGCCCCACTGCCCGGGGCGTCCGGCCTCGGCCAGCCACGCCACCGCACCGTCGAGCATCGCCATCATCGCCGGCAGGTCGTCCGGCCCGCCCCTGCGGATGTCCACCTGTGTCTCCCCTTGCCCACGACAATTTGCCGCCACCCTACGTCCTGTTCGGACAGCCGGCCGCCCGATTTTCACCCCTTCGGCCGGGTGTAGCGGTGCTTGACGCCGATCGGGAAGTACTCCGGGTCGCCGGCCGGGCGCAGGACCACCTGTGGCAGTTGGCGTACGGCCGGGACGTAGTGGGCGAACTCGCTGTTCAGCCGGACCAGCTCGGCCCGGATCGAGGCCGCCACCACGTCCGGGTCGCCGGTCCGGCCGGGCGCGAGCTCGACGGTCACCCGCAGCGACACGTCCTCGTCGGCGTCGGACACGGTCTCCAGCACGAACTTCCCGGTGACCCAGTCGCTGACGCCGGGCTGTTCCAGGCCGACCGTCACGTTCTCCGGGTAGATGTTCGCCCCGAAGTACGACACCGTGAACAGCGACCGGCCGAACACGTACACGAACGGCTGGTCATTGTCGAAATCGACCTCGAAACCGTTGCGGGCGCAGAAGTCCCGCATGTCCACAGTGGACACGATGCCACCGTCGTCGGCGATGTGGTAGCGGATGAGGGGCGCGCCGTTGTCCCCGGAGAACAGCAGTTTGCCTTGCCACACCTCGAAGAACCGGCTCGCCGGGTCGTACTGGACCAGCGTCGGCAGCCGCGAGTCGCCGAACAGCTCACGCGCCAGGTCCGGTCGCCCGGCCAGGAAACGCCGGATCGACACCGAGAGCGGTGTCTCGTTGCCCAGCACCCCGGCGTCCGCCGTCCCGTACAGCGAAGCCGTGCCGCGCACCGGGTCCGCCATGCCCAGCCGGGACGCGACCAGCGAACGCCACTCCTCGCTGAACACCTCGCCCGCCAGCACCAGCTTCACGTCGTGCCGCGCCCAGTCGAACCCGGCCGCCACCCCGGTGTCCACCACGTCCTTCACGAACGGCGGGTAGCCCAGCAGCACGACCTGGTCGAAGTGCCCGGCCAGTTCCGGCAGCACGCGCAGGATCTCGGCCTTGTTGTTGCCCGGCGCGACCGCCGTCACCGGGTAGCCCTTGGCCGCCAGGTGCCGGACGCACGACGTCGTGAACAGCCCGCCGACCCAGGTGCCGAGCGGGAAGCACACCACGGCGAGCGTGCTGCGCTCGTGCGCCCGGAAAGCATCCCGGAACACCTGCTCGAACCGCCGGGCGACGGCCAGCTCGTCCACCAACGACCGGGGCCACACCGTCGGCTGCCCACTCGACCCGGACGACACCGCGACGATGTCGCACCCGTCCAGCCGGCCGTCGCGGCACAGCTCGGGCAGCGGGTGGCGGCGGTGGTAGTTCTCCTTGTCGGTCGGCGGGAGGCGGCGGAAGTCGTCCATGGTGACGATCCGCGCCGGGTCGACGTCGTGTTCGGCCAGGAACTTCCGGTAGGCGGGCACGGTGGCGGCGACCCGGTGGAACAGGTCCAGCACCGTGCCCTGAGCTTGGGTGTCGGCGAAGAACGACGTGAGTCCGGAGACGACCCGTGCCGGGCGATCGGCGTCCATGCCGCCAACCCTAGGGCGGAAGTGATCGCCGACGGCGAAACCCCCGGAAACGCACCCGTCGCGGATCACCGTCCGATAACATCGGCCCAAGACCTTGGACGAGGGGACGCCCATGGCCGACGACAAGTTCACCCCACCGCGAGCGGCGGATCTGTACCCGCCGGAGATCTTCGGGTGGGTCACCAAACCGATGGTCCTGGCCGTCCTGTCGACGGTGATCATCGCCGGTTTCTTCCTGATCACGTCCCGGCGGCTCAAACTCGTGCCGGGCCGGGTCCAGTTCGCCGCCGAATCGGTCTACGACCTCGGCCGGAACACCATGGCGCGGGAGCAGATCGGCGGCAACGACTTCAAGCCGTACGTGCCGTTCATCGTGTCGCTGTTCTGCTTCGTGCTGGTGAACAACATCTTCGGGATCATCCCGTTCATCCAGTTCCCGACCATGGCGCACCCGGGTTTCCCGTTCGCGCTGGCGATCCTGCTGGTCTTCCCCGTCTACCACGTCGTCGGCATCCGCCGGCACGGGCTGCGCGGCTACCTGCGCAACCAGTTCATCGTGCCGGAAGTGCCGAAGGTCGTGCTGTGGGGCCTGCTGATCCCGACCGAGGTCATCCTCAAGTTCTTCTTCGACCCGTTGACCCTCGCCATCCGGGTGTTCGCGGCGATGTTCGCGGGCCACCTGCTGGTCATGGTATTCGTGCTCGGCGGCGAATTCCTGTTGCTGAAAGCCGGACCACTGGCCGCTCCGGTGTCCCTGGTCAGTTTCGCGCTGGCGATCGGCATCACCCTGCTGGAAGCCCTGATCCAGGTGCTCCAGGCGTACATCTTCGCGACGCTGAGCGCCCACTACATCGGGCGGGCGCTCGCCACGCACCACTGAACCCGCCGACCCGCAGGACGTGGACGCGGTGCCGACGATGCGCCCGGCACCGGGCACTGCGATCATGAGCCCCCACTCCGCGCTGTCACCGCACTGGAACGTCCACCCCGGGCCGACCACCGCCGCCGCGCAACCGACCGGAGGCACACCGGATGAGGCCACGTTTCGAAGAGCTCGCCTGGTGCCGCACCGCCTTGGGCGAGCTCGTCCTGCGCCGACGCTGGGACCCGTTCTTCGACCGCGAGGTCCACGAGATCAAGCTCAACGACGAGTTCCTGATGTCGAGCCTGTTCACCGTGTCCGAGGTCGAACTGGCCCGCCTGGCCCTCGCCGACCTGGCCGCGCCGCTGGACGTCGTCGTGGGCGGCCTCGGGCTCGGCTACACCGCGCGGACCGTGCTGGACAACCGGAACGTGCGCTCGATGCTCGTCATCGACGCACTCGGCGAGGTCATCGACTGGCACCGCCGAGGACTCCTGCCCGGCGGGGCGGAACTGGCCGGCGATCCCCGCTGCGAACTCGTCCACGCCGACTTCTTCGCCATGTCGCGCTCGGACACCGGCTACGACCCGGCGGCACCCGACCGGCGGTTCCACGCGATCATCGTGGACATCGACCACTCGCCGCACCACCTGCTGCACCCGACGAACGCGGACTTCTACCAGCCCGCCGGACTCGAACGCCTCGCCGGACGGCTGCACCCCGGCGGCGTGTTCGCACTGTGGTCCAACGAACTGCCCGACGACGACTACACCGCCGCACTCGGCCGCCACTTCGCCGACGCCCGAGCCGAGATCGTCCGCTTCCCCAACCCCTTGCAGGAGCGCGAAGCGATCAGCACCGTCTATCTGGCGAGAACCGCCCGCTGACGACCTCGCCCGCAGCAGCGGAGCCGGCCGAGCGAAAACGTGAATTCCAGCGCTCCCGAGAATGGCGCGAATTGCCCGCACCGGACGTGGAAATACTTTCACCATTGACCCCGGCGGTTACTGGCCCCTTGTCCCGGAGCGGTTCCGGAGCGGACAGTGGTTGTTTGTGTCGAAAGGAATTGCCATTCTGTTGGCGGTCACCGTCTGCACCGTCGCACCGGTCGCCGCCGAAGCGAAAACCGACTCTCCGAAAATTCGACCGGAGGTGTCCACCACACTGGTGGTCAACGAGGTGCTCACGACCGGAGCCGCAGGTCAGCAGGACGAGTTCCTTGAAGTGCGCAACATCAGCACGACGAACCAGGACCTGACCGGGGTGTCCTTACGGTTCCACGGACCCGACTGCCGCCTCAGGGAAGTCCTGCAACTCGTCCCCGGCGGGGATGTGATCCTGCCGCCGGACGAACGCGCGATCGTCATCGGACCGGACTTCTCCGGGAGTACCACCGCGCTGTACGTCCTGTCCGCCGTCAGCGTCAATCCGGACGGGTTCATGGCCGAACCCGCCGGAATGGTCGCCCTGTTCAAGGGGCAGACCAGGATCGACGCGGTCGGGTGGAGGTCGCCGTCCCTCCCACCCGGTGTGCCCTGCCCGGCAGAGGGCCGCCCCGCGCTGCCCCCGCCTCCTTTCACGGCGCTCTCGATCACGCGGGACGTCCTCGGCACGGATACCGATGACAACCGCACCGACTTCCACCTCGACGTGCCCACGCCCTGACCGCCGTGCCCGGTGGCGCGGTGCAGCCGGCCGGTGAGACACCTCACTCGCCACTCGTCGCCCGCACCGCGCCACCGGGGACCTGGCAATATCCTTCGTTGCGAACGCAACGAAAGGGCATGGCCATGAGCAGCAACGACCAGGACGAGCGCCCGCGGTCGCTGAAGCACGTGCGTTCGCAGGTGGCCGCCACGCTCGGGCCGGGGATGGCACCACGCGTCCAGGCGTTCCGTGACGGCACGCTCTACGTGGAGCCGGGCTGGGCGGCCGTCATCTGGGCGTGGCTGGTCGACTTCGTCCTGGTGACGAGCATCGCCGTCGGGGTCGGCGTGGCCTACTACGTCTCCGCGACCGACACCCCCGACGCGGGTGCCGGCGCGAGCGTGATCATCCTGGCGCTCCTGGTGGTGGTGCCGCTGCTGTACGGCTGGTTCTACGGCAACGGTCGCGGCCTGGGCGCGCTGATGGCGGGCACCCGACTGGTGCGGATGAAGGACGGCGGCCGGATCGGGCTCTGGAAGGCCGGCTGGGCGATGCTCATCCGGACCCTGGGCTTCGTGATCATCGTCCTCGGCGCGCTCGGCGGCAGTGCGACGGACGCGAGCGAGGTCCGGGTCAGCATCGACGTGCACGCCACGGAACGGCTCCGCGCCGCCGGCTTCCACCGCCTCGCGAGCCAATGAGGCCCGGCCGAGGTCGGGTACCCGGGGCTGTTCGCGGAATCCACACCGGACACGTGTAGGGCTACGGCCGCGCGCTTTTCGACTGCTGCCTGTTACCGGGCCGACGTGACGGCCAGCACGATGAGCCTCCGGTTTCCCCGAGGAGGAACATCGTATGGCAGACACCTCCGCACCCCCTGCGGCTCCGACGTCGTCCGGACGCCGGGTGATCCTCGCCGGCGCGACCGGCAACCTCGTCGAGTGGTTCGACTTCACGATCTACGGCTTCTCCGCCGCCGTGATCGCCAAGGTGTTCTTCCCGCCGGACGCGGGCACGGCGGCGTTGCTCGGCACGTTCGCCGTCTACGGCGTCGCCTTCCTCGCCCGCCCACTGGGCGCGGTCTTCTTCGGCCGGTTGGGCGACCGGCTGGGCAGGCGGTCCGCGCTCGGCGTCTCGATCGTCACCATGGGCGCGGCGACGGCGGCGATCAGCCTGTTGCCGGGGTGGGACGCGGTCGGGGTCGCCGCACCCGTGCTGCTGCTCGCGGCGCGGCTCGTGCAGGGTTTCTCCGCCGGCGGCGAGTACACCGGGGCGCTGACGTTCACCGTCGAGCACGCCCCCGCCAACCGGCGCGGGCTGTGGCTGAGCCTGGTGTCCGCGTCGACCTGGCTCGGCGTCGCGGGTGCCACGGTCACCGTGGTCACCGTCCAGTCGCTGGCCGGCGACGCGTTCGCGACCGGTGCCTGGCGCTGGCCGTTCGCCATCGGCGGTCTGGTCTCGCTCGTCGGCCTGTTCCTGCGGCTGCGGGTGGACGAGACGCCCGTGTTCGCCGAGCTGGAGGCGAAGCGGGAGCAGGTCGCTCGGCCGTTCCGCGAGCTGGTGCGCGGGCACTGGCGGACGCTGCTCGTGCTGTTCGTCTACTACGCGGCCATGGGCGTGCTCGCCCACATGTTCCTGGGCTTCATGCCGACCTACCTCGGCCTGGCGGCGGGCGTCACGGACACCACCTCGCTCTGGATCACCACGGCGCTCGCGCTGTTGGCGGTGATCACCACGCCGATACTGGGGATGCTGATGGACCGGGTGGGCCGCCGCCCGATCGCCCGGGCGGCGGCCGTCGGCGCGGTGGTCGTGTGCGTCCCGGCCTACCTGCTGATCGGCACGGGGTCCATCCCTGCGATCGTCGTCGCCCTGTTGGCGATGCTGGTGGTCGTGGGCCTGCTGGACATGATCTCGCTCGCCGTGCTGGAGCTCTACCCGGCGTCGGTGCGGTTCAGCGGCATGGCGCTGCCGTACAACCTGGCGTACGCACTGTTCGCCGGCACCGCCCCGCTGGTCGGGCAGTTCCTCGTCGACACGACGGGCAGCCTGCTGTCCCCCGCGTGGTACGCGACCGCCCTCGGGCTGATCGCCCTGCCGGTGCTCCTGCGCTGGATCCCCGAGACCCGGTCGGCCGACCTGCGCACCGGGTTCACCCGGTGATGCCCGCCGGCCTGGGCAGTCACACCCAGGCCGGCCGGTGTGGCCGGCGACGAACCAGGCGGGTGTCAGCCGATCAGGCCGGTGAGGTGGGCGACCTTCAGCCCGAGGTGCAGTGCGAGCCGATCGGTCCCCGACCTCAGCCGCATCCCGGTCAGCTCCTCGATCCGGTTGAGCCGGTAGTAGAGGCTGGTGCGGTGCACGTGCAGCCGTTCGACGGCGGCGCGGGCGTCGCAGGCCAGGTCGAGGTAGACCTCCAGGGTCTCCACCAGCGGCCCGCCGCCGGGTGTCCCGATCAGCCTGCGCAGTCCCTCGGGCACCGCCTCGTCGGGGAACACGTCCGGCGGCAGCTGTGCCAGCACCTGGTACACCCCGAGGTCGGCCCAGTCCACGACCGCCGGGGAGTCGGGCAGGATCGATGCCAGCCGGAGCGCGTCGCGTGCCCGCGTGTAGCCGGCCCGGGCCTGTGCCAACGCCGGCCGCCACGGACCGATGCCCACGTGTGTGGTGAACCCGTCGCCGAGCGCGGCGTCAAGTGCGGTCCGCACCGACTCCGCGACCTCGTGCAGCTCCGGCCGGGTCGGGGCGCGCCGGCCGGCGACGAGCACGGCCCCGCCGCCGACCTGGGCCAGGCCGAGCAGCTGGAGCGGACCTGCCCGCCGGGCCACCCGGCGGAAGGCCGCGTCGATCGGTGCGGTCAGGTCGGTCGAGCCGTCCGGCGTGGGCACGATGCCGACCGCCAGCACGGCGACCGGCGTGTTCGGCGCGAGCTCCCGGTCGGCCGCCAGCTCGTCGGCTGCCTGCGGGTGCCGCGCCGGATCGGCCGACAACAGGTCGCGCAGCAGCTCACGCGCCCGACCGCGGCGGAACTCCGCCACCGCCCGCTGCCGGTGCAGCACCTCGGCCGCGGCGTCGGCGGCCTCCTGCGCCTGCCCGATCTCCTCGTCGGTCACCGTGTGGTCCGCGTCGATCAGCCACAGGTAGCCGAATAGCAGGTCGTGCGCGCGGATCGGCACGACCACCCGGGCCAGCAGGCCGATCTCGGGCGACCCGGGCAGGCGGACCGGACCGTCCGCCGTGGCGATGCCGTGCGCGAAGGCGTACGCCGAGGCGACGTCACTGGCCCGCAACTGCATGACCGACGCGATCCGGTGCCGGTCCACCTGCTCGTCGTGCGCGGTGTGCACCAGCATTTCCAGCCGCGTGTCGTCGATCGCCACGGCCCGTCCCAGGCGGGCGGCCAGTGCCTCGCAGATCGACTGGAGCTCCTCCGGCATCGCGCCGCCCCGCGTCAGCGCGCCGCCGGCGGACGCCGATTCGGCACCGCCACGACCCGTCCGAGACACGCCGCCGCCATGCGGTGAATGTACGCCGGCGGGCGGCGGCTGCACCGTCGGTCCACTCGACACGGTCGACGTCCGCGGCGCGGCGACCGGGTCCCGGACGCTCACGGGAGCTTCTTCGAGCTGAGCGCACGCGGTCCGCGGGTCATCCCGAACACCGCCGAGCGCGACACCTCGCGCACCCCGATGGGCTCGAAGACGTTCATCATCGCGCGGATGCGGACGGGGGTGTCGGCCCGGAACACGGTGACCGTCGACGGCGTCACCTCCACCACGTCGGCCGACACGGACGCGGCGGCCTCCAGCACCGCTTCCCGCGCCTGGGGCCGGCACTCCACCTTGACCAGGACGGCCTCCCGCTGGTGGGCGTCCACTTTGTCCAGTGGAACCACCTTGATCACGTTGACGCAGCGGACGAGGAACTTCACGACGCGGTTGCGTTCCGTCTCGTCGGCGACGTCGACCTCGATCGTGAGGTGGCGGACGCCGTGGTCCGGCCGGCCCACCACCATGCCGACGAGGTCGACCCGCCGATGGGCCAGCACGAGCGCGACCTGGGCGACGGCCTGCACCCGGTCCACGATCACGACCGCGAGCAGCTGCCTGCCCAGCCTGTCCGCACCCGAAGTGGTCGGAGCCGGAGTGGTCGACGCCATCAGCCGCCGCACAGTTCCGCGCCCGACGCGGCCGTCCGCACGGCCGGCGGTCCGTCGAACCCGCCCGTCGCGCCGAAGACTTGGGCTTCGCGCGACCCGAACCGACGTGGCCACCGTGCGGCGGCCACGATCCCGAGCGTCATACCGGTGTCCTTCCCCTGGAGCCAAAGCGGGCGAGGCGGAACGGCGCGAGCAGCGGATCGACCGCGCCGTCCCGGACGATTCGCGCCACCAGTCGCCCGGTCGTCGGGCCGAGGGTGACGCCGAGCATCGCGTGGCCGGTCGCCACCGTGAGGTTGTCCCACCCGGGCGCGGGTCCGATCACCGGCAGCCCGTCCGGGGCCATCGGGCGCATCCCGGCCCACCGGTCGGTCTCCGAACCGGCTTCCCACGGGACGAGGAACCGGGCCGCGTTGCGTTCGATCGCGGCCAACCGGCCGGCGTCCACCCGCTCGTCGATCCGACCCAGGTCCATGCCACCGGCCAGGCGCAGCCGCGACCCGAACGGCGACGCGCCGATCTTGGCCTCCCCCAGGTACAGGCTCCGCCTCGGCGACGTCGTCGGCGTCACGGACAGCGAATAGCCCTTGCCGGCCTGCAACGGGACGTCGACGCCGAGCAGGCGGGCCAGCGGCCCGGTCCAGATCCCGGCGGCGAGCACGACGTGGTCCGCCGCGAGCTCGCCGCCGCCGACGCGCACCGCCCGCACCCGACGACCGGACGCGGCGAACCCGGTCACCGCGTGGCGCTCCAGCACCGTGACGCCCATGTCCGCCACCCGTGCCCGCAACGCGGCCAGCAGACCGGGCGGGTGGACCGTGCGCTCGCCACTGATCAGCAGCCCCGCCTCCACCCCCGGCAGCAGTGCGGGCTCGGCCTCGCGCAACGCCGCACCGCTGGTCACGTGGTCGGGGATGGCGTAGCCGTAGTAGTCCGCGAACGGGGCGAGCGACCGCCGCACCGCCTCGACCTTCTCCCCCGCCAGCCCGACGTACAGCAGGCCGGTGTCGACCATCGGGAACTCGACGCCGTCCGCCGCGAGCCGGTCGTAGTCGTCCATCGTGTGCGCCGCCAGCGCGGCGGTGGCGTGCAGCCCCGCCTCGTGCCGGCCGGGCGTGGAGGCGCGCAGGAACCGCCACAGCCAGGGCAGCATCCCCGGCACGGCGGACGGGTCCAGGCGCAACGCGCCGTTCGCGTCGGCCAGCGACCGGATCGCGGTGCCGAGCACGCCGGACGCCGGCAGCGGCGCGGACATCGACGGGACCAGCCAACCCGCGTTGCCCCACGACGCGCCGGCGCCGACCTCGGCCCGTTCCACCACGGTCACGTCGAGATCCGTGGTGCCACGCACGAAGTACGCGGTGCACAGTCCGATCACGCCGCCACCGACAATCACGATTTTTCTGCCCATGCAAGGGATTCTGTGGATCCGACCACGCCCGCCGACACCGACTGGAGTCGAAGATCCGGGCGCTTCGATCCGACTAGATGGTCGGCGTGCCGCTCGTGCCGGGTCGCTAGCCGATGACACCGGACGCGACCAGTTCGACCGCCATGCCGTCGACGGCCAGGGCTCGCACCCCGATCGTCGCCCGGTTCGGATAGGGCGGGTGGAAGAACTCCCGCCAGACCCGGTTCACGACCGCGCTGCCGTCGATGTCGGTGAGGTACACCGTGACCTGCGTGATGTCGCCCATGACACCGCCGGCGTCCTCGACCATCGAGCGCAGATTGGCGAAAGCCAGCCTGGCCTGCACGTCGAGTGCACCGGTTGCGAACTCCCCGGTGGGGTGAACCGGGACCGCGGCGCAGTAGAAGTGCCCGTTCTTGACGACGGCGTTGGAAATCGGACCCAACTCCGGCACCTGTCCGGTGAACGTCTCCATGTGACTCCCGGTCCTTGTCGTCATCGCCGATGCCGCACGGTGCAGCAGCCGTTCTCGGTCGGCCGGGCACGCCGGCCGGACACGAAGACCGGCCGGTCGTGCGGCGTTGCTCCTCCGCTACCCGGCGGTGTGGACGATCCGTCCACGTTGGACGACCATCGCGACGGCGTCGCGGTCGGCGAACACGGCCGGATCGGCCAGCGGGTCGCGGGAGAAGAAGGCGAAGTCGGCGTGCTTGCCGACCTCGATCGTCCCGACCTCGTCGGCGACACCGAGGATCCCGGCGTTGATCCGGGTCGCCGACTCCAGCACCCGCAACGGCTCCTCGTGCCGGGAGCGCAGCATCAGCTCGGCACCGCGCCCGAGCTGGTTCGCCCCGATCAGGTCGGAGCCCAGGCCGACCCGGACGCCGGCCGCGCGAGCCGCGAGCAGCCCGTCGACCATGCCCTCCATGGCTCCCCCGATCCGGTCCGCGATCCTCGGGTCGAGCCCGCTCGCGGCGGCGTCGGCGGCGAGCGCGTGGACCACCGCGAGCGTCGGGACGAGCGCCACGTCGTGTTCCGCCATGAGGCGCGCGGTCTCCTCGTCGATCTCGGAGCCGTGCTCGACGCACTTCACGCCCGCCGCGACGGCGTTGCGGATGCCGGCGTTGTTGTGCGCGTGGACGGTGACGTAGGTGCCGCGGGCACGCGCCTCCTCGACGGCGACGGCGATCTCCTCGGTCGTGAACTGGGTGTCGGTGAGCTTGTCGTGCAGCGACACCACACCGCCGGTCACGCAGAGCTTGAGGAAGTCGGCCCCGCGCCGGAACGTCTCACGCACGTTCTTGCGCATCTCGTGCGGCCCGTCCGAGAGCAGGGACAGCCCGCGCAGCCCGGGAACCATGTGGTCGCACCAGTCGTCCGTGGCCGCCCACGGCGCGCCGAGGTGGCCGTGGCCGCCGGTCTGGCACTGGATGGGTCCACACTGGATGATCCGGGGACCCGCCACCTTGCCCTTCGCGACCACGCCGGCGAGCCCCGCGTCGATGCCGCCGGTGTCCCGGACCGTGGTGAAACCGCCCGCGAGGGTGGAGGCGCAGTTGGCGAACATGTCGGCGGCGAGTTCCGCGACGGACAGTTCCTGCCGCAGGCTCGGGTCCATGTCGCTGGACAACCCGAGGTGGGCGTGCGCGTCGATGAGTCCCGGCGTCACGGTGAGGCCCGTGGCGTCGACCGTCTCCGCGCCCGCCGGGGCCACGCCGAGCTCGGCGATCCGTCCATCCCGGACGTGGATCGCGAGATCGTCACGCGGTTCGGCACCCGTGCCGTCGACAACCGTGGCACCCACGATCCAGTACTCGTCCATCGTGCAACTCCTGTTCACAAGTCGGCGGTGCGGGACCCGGGAACGCCCGGAACCCACACCGCCGAGCCGATCGGACCCAGGACACTGGAATATCACGTCGGGTCCGACCGCCTACCTCGCACGTCGACGAACCACAGTGGACACGTCGACCGCCGCCGGCGGTTTACCGATGTCCAATGTTGATCGATGCCACCGCGACGCGGTACCGACAAGTGTCGAGAGGGGACATACCCCGACTCGACAACTGTTCAGGCACCGCCTACGCCGTGGCTCGCACCGGTCCGCACTCCACCCGGATCGTGCTGGTCACCTCGTGGACGTGGTCGAGATCCCGCAACGCGGTGACGGCCGCCGTCAGCACGGCGTCGGGGGCCGGGTGCGTGGACAGCACCAGCGAGCAACCGTCGCTGCGGCGTTCCTGGGTGAACGTCGAGACGGACACGCCGTGCCGGGCGAGCACCGTCGCCACATCGGCCAGCGCCTCCGGCCGGTCGGCCACGTCGAGCCGCACACAGCCACGGGTGACGACCTCGGCCATCGGCCGCAGGACGAGCCGGGCGTACGGCGCGGCGTCCGGTCCGGTGACGCCGGCCAGCCTGTTGCGACACACCGCGGCCAGGTCGCCGAGCACCGCGCTGGCCGTCGCCGCACCGCCCGCGCCCGGACCCGAGAACACCAACTGCCCGGCCGCCTCGGCCTCCACGAACACCGCGTTGTCCACACCGCGCACAGACGCCAGCGGGTGGGTCAGGGGAACCATCGCCGGGTGCACCCGGACCGCCGCCGACCGGCCGTCGGCACCCCGCTCGCAGACCGCCAGGAACTTCACCACATACCCCAGCGCCCTGGCAGCAGTGATGTCGGCGGCGGTGACCCCCGTGATGCCCTCCCGGTGCACGTCCTCGACCCGCACGGGAGTGTTGAAGGCGATCCCGGCCAGGATCGCGGCCTTGGCGGCGGCGTCGTAGCCCTCGACGTCGGCGGTGGGGTCGGCCTCCGCGTAACCGAGGCGGATGGCGTCCTTGAGCGCCTCCGGGTAGTCCGTGCCACCGGAGTCCATCTTGTCCAGGATGAAGTTCGTCGTGCCGTTGACGATGCCGAGCACCCGGTTGACCCGGTCGCCCGCCAGGGACTCGCGCAACGGCCGCACCAGCGGAATCGCCCCGGCGACGGCCGCCTCGTAGTACAGGTCCACGCCCGCCGCTGCCGCCGCCACGTGCAGCGCGGCACCCTCGGCGGCGATGAGCGTCTTGTTGGCGCTCACCACCGACGCGCCGCGCGCGAACGCCGTCGTGATCAGGTCCCGGGCGGTGTCCAGGCCGCCGATCACCTCGATCACCACGTCCACGTCCGGGCGTTCCACCAACGCCTTCGCGTCCGTGGTGATCAGGTGCGGCGGCACGCCGGGGCGGGGGATGCCCGCCCGGCGCACGGCGACCCCGGCGAGCTCGACCGGCACGCCGATGCGCGCGGCCAGGTCGTCGGCACGTCTCGCCAGGTGCCGGGCGACATCGCCGCCGACCACTCCACAGCCCAGCAGCGCTACCTTCAGCGTGCGCATTCTCCGACCACTCCGCTCTGCTCAGGTGCTCAGGTCGTGATCAACGCGGCGAGCGCCTGCACGCTCGGGTTCTCCAGCACCTGCCTGATCCGCAGCCGGACACCGGTCCGCGCGCGCACCTCCTGGACCAGCCGGCCCGCGAGCAGCGAGTTGCCGCCCAGCTCGAAGAAGTCCTGCTCGACACCGACGGCCGGCACGTCCAACAGGTCGGCGAACAGCCCCGCCACCAGCCGCTCGGCCGGCGTGACGGGCGCGCGTCCCGCCTGCGTGACCGTCGTCTCCGGCTTGGGCAGCGCCTTGCGGTCGAGCTTCTCGTTCGGGGTGAGCGGAAGCTTGTCCAGCACCACGAACGCGGTCGGCACCATGTAGTCCGGCAGCGCCGCCACGGCCTGGGCGCGGAGCTTGCGCACGTCCGGTTCCGCGCCGGTCGCCGACACGACGTAGGCCACCAGCCGCTGGTCGCCGGGCACGTCCTCGCGCACCAGGCAGACCGCCTGGCTGAGCTGCCCGTCGCGCAGCAGCACCGACTCGATCTCCTCCAGCTCGACCCGGAAGCCCCGGATCTTCACCTGGTGGTCGAGCCGGCCGAAGAACTCGATCACGCCGTCGTCACGCCAGCGGGCCGCGTCGCCCGACCGGTACATCCGGTCGCCGGGTCCGCCGAAGGGGTCGGCGACGAACCGGTCCGCGGTCAGCTCCGGCTGCCCCAGGTAGCCCTCGGCCAGCTGCACACCGGCCAGGTACAGCTCGCCCAGCACCCCGGGCGGCAGCAGGCGGCGTTGCTCGTCCAGCACGTACAGCTTGGTGTTCCACACCGGACGGCCGATCAGCACCGGACCGGGCTCGGGGTCGCGCGGGCACAGCATCGAGGTGACGTCCACCGCCGCCTCGGTCGGGCCGTACACGTTGTACAGGTCGGCGGGCAGCACGGAGGCGAACCACGCCTGGAGCTCGGCGGGCAGCGCCTCGCCACCGCACACCACGCGGCGCAGGCTCACGCACCGGGCCGCGTCGGGCTCCTGGAGGAACATCTTCAGCCCGGACGGGACGAAGTGGGCGATGGTGATCCCCTCGGCCACGATCGTCTCCGCCAGGTAGGCGGGGTCGCGGTGGCCGTCGGGATCGGCGACCACGATGGACGCGCCGGCCAGCAGGGGCCAGAACACCTCGCGCACGGTCACGTCGAACCCGGCGGGGGTCTTCTGCAACAGCCGGTCGTCCGGGCCGAGCGGGAGCTCGTGCTGCATGTGGTGCAGCCGGTTGGTGATCGCCTTGTGCGCGATCACCACACCCTTGGGACGCCCGGTGGAGCCCGAAGTGTAGAGCACGTAGGCAGGCGTGTCCGGGGTGAGCGGCACCCGGCGGTCCGCGTCCGTCGGGTCGGTCGGATCGGCCGACGCCAGACGCGCCGCGGTGGCCTCGTCGTCCAGGACGACCTGCTCCGCCTCCACCAGCACCGCGTCCCGCAGCTCGGCGATGGTCACCACGTGCGTGACCTTGGCGTCGGAGAGCACCTGCGTGATGCGCTCGACCGGGTAGCTCGTGTCGACCGGCAGGTAGGCCGCACCGGTCTTGACGATGCCCAGCGCGGCGACCACGTAGTCGATCGACCGGGGCAGCACCATCGCGACCACGTCGCCCGCGCCCGCCTGGGTGGCCAGCAGCAGTCGGGCGATCCGGTTGGCCCGCGCGTTGAGCTCGCCGTAGGTCAGCCGCACGTCGTGGTGCTTGATGGCGAGGCGGTCCGGGTGGGCGGCCGTGTTCGCCTCCACCAGTTCCGGCAGCGTCAGCGTCGGCACGACCTGCGCGGTGTCGTTCCACACCTGCATGACGAGGTGGTGCTCGTCCGGGGTGAGCAGGTCGACCGCGCCGACCTCCGTGGCCGGCTCGGCGTCGAGCAGCCGCCGGGTGAACCAGCCGATGCGGGCGGCGTGCGCGGCCACCTGATCGGGCGTGTGGTGCTCGGGGTTGCCCACGGCTTCGACCAGCAGCCGTCCGGCGTCCTGGGCGAAGACGAACGCCAGGTCGGCCACGGCCGTGGGCGCTCCGTCGAACGAGACCTGCGGCGCGTCGGCCTCGGGCGGCGTCGCTCCGCCCGCCGCACGCCGTTCCCGGACGTGGGCCAGCAGTTCCGCGACCGTGGTCGTCGGCTCGACGTGCAGGTGCAGCGCGCCGGAATCGACGGCCAGCGCGATGTCCCGGGCCTGGGTCGTCCGGTGCCGGTAGGCGGCGGTCGCGGCCAGCGCCAGGTCGGTCCATTCGGCAGCGCCGAACACGTCGTGGTCCACTCGGATCTCCGCCATGGTCATGCCCCGCGCTCGTCGAGGAACCGGCTCACGGCCTCGGCCACGAGCTCGCTGTCCAGCATCTCCTCGGTGCCGACGGCGAAGCCCTGCTCCTGCCGCGCGTGCGGCGCGCCCGGACTCGACCCGGCCGAGGTCAGCGCGACGCCCGTGGCCCAGCCCGCTTCGGGCTCGATCCGCCAGGCCGCCGCCAGGTACGACACGTAGGCGCGGAACACGCCCACGATCTCCTCGGATGTGTCCTCGTCCAGCCCCAGCCGTTCGAACGCGGTGCCCGCGGCGGCCTCGTAGAGCTTGATCACCTGCACGGCGGCGGCCTCGAAGTCCGTGTCGGCCTCGCAGACCGCCAACGCCTCGGCGACGTGGCCGGCCCGCTCCTCGTCGGACAGCGTCGACATCGAGTCGACGGCCTTGGTGAAGTCCCGGTAGAGGCTCAGGTTGACGACCGGCTCGGGATCGACCAACAGCAACGCCGGCCTGCTCCCCTGTTCCTCCGCGATCGCGTCGGCCAGCGCCGGCACGAACACGCTGCCCACGCAATAGCCCGTGACGGCGTCGACCCGGCCGCGCGCGCCCTCGGGGCGGTCGCGCCACCACCGCAGGTAGGTGTCCACGGACAGCAGCGCGGTCTCGGCCTCCTCCGGCTGGGTGGTCAGCCAGACCTCCCGGGCGGGCGTCAGCAGCGCCGCCAACTGGGGGTAGCCGGCCTCC
The DNA here is from genome assembly GCA_965995405.1 of uncultured Saccharothrix sp. Lineage (GTDB taxonomy): Bacteria > Actinomycetota > Actinomycetes > Mycobacteriales > Pseudonocardiaceae > Actinosynnema. Next base: position 10,969 of record CBHFOL010000029.1, on the reverse strand, counting down.
GGCCGGGCCGTCGAGTCGAAGTCGACGGCCAGCACCACCCGGTCCGGGTCGCCCGCGCTGATCCGCCGCCAAGAGCCCGTGCTCACGACAGTTCCCCCCTCTGTGTTCCCAGGAGTCCGACTTCCTCGGCCGGGGTGAGCCCGGCTTCCCGTTCGCGGTCCGGCCCCAGCTCCCGTTCGTGGTCCAGCACGTCGATGACGACCTCCTCGAACGGCCGGTGCCGCAGGCCCGCGCCCGCCGCCCGGCGGTGGTCGTGCGCCATGAACCCGTAGTCCTCCGGCGGCACCCACAGCGGCAGCGACTTCGGCCCGCGCCACACCTGCACGCCGGCGGCCTCCAGCTCCTCCACGGGCAGCGGGACGAGCTCGGTGTCCGGCGGACCCACCACCTTGACGATGTGGGCCAGCAGCTCGCCGAACGTCCTTGTCGGACCGATGCCGTTGTAGGTACCGCCGATGCCCTGCTCCCCCGCGTCCACGAACCACGCGGCCATGTCGCGCACGTCGACGTACTGCGTCGGCTGTTCCAGCGTGTCGGGCACGACGACCCGGCCGCCGCGCGAGATCCGGTTCACCCAGTAGCCGAACCGGTCGGAGAGGTCACCCGGACCGACGATCAGGCCGGAGCGCACGACCAGCGCACGCTCGCCCATCGCGGCACGGACCGCGTTCTCGGACGCGACCTTGATGCTTCCGTACAGGTGCGGGTGCTCGATCCGCTCCTGCTTGTCCGCGCCGCTGTCGACCGGTTCGTGCAGGGCGGCGTTCTCGTCCTGCCCGGTGGTCACCGCGTCGGCGTAGACGTTGATCGAGGACACGAACGTCCAGTGCCCCGCCCCGGCGGCGAACGCGTCCAGCGCGTCCCGCACCCACGGGTACGACATGGTCGCCACGTCCACCACGGCGTCGAACTCCCGGCCGGCCAACGCCGCCAGGCCGTCCGGCCGGTCGCGGTCGACCTTGACCAGGGTCGCGCCGTCGGGCACGCGTCCCGAAGTGCCCCGGGCGGCGCAGACGACGTCGTGCCCGCGCCGGACACCCTCGGCCGCGACGGTGTGTGAGAGGAAGGCGGTCCCGCCCAGTACGAGCATCTTCATGCGTTACGCGCCCCCGTGCCGGACGGGGCAGCCCGTGGCGGACGGGGTCTCACGCGGCAGCCGCCGGGTGTACCGGACCGGCAGCGACGCCAGGCCCCGGCTGACCGAGTTGTCGTAGATCCACTCGGTGTCCGCCTCCGGGATGGCCAGTTCGAGGCCGGACAGCCGGCGCAGCAGCGTCGGGAACGCCACGTAGCCCTCCAGCCGGGACAGCGGCGCACCGGGGCAGTAGTGCGCGCCGTGGCCGAACGTGAGGTGCTTGTTCGTCGCGCGGGTGATGTCCAGCCGGTCCGGTTCCGCGAAGTACCGGGGGTCGCGGTTGGCCGCGGCGATCAGCAGGTGCACGAACGCCTCCTTGCCGATCTGCACACCGCCGATCTCCATCTCCTCCTTGGCGACCCGCAGCGTGCCCCGGAAGCTCGGCGACTCGTAGCGCAGGAACTCCTCCACGGCCGTGATCACCAGGTCCGGGTTCGCCTTGAGCAGGTCGTACTGGTCCCGGTTGGTCAGCAGCGCGTGCACGCCGTTGCCGATGAGGTTCGTCGTGGTCCGCTGGCCGGCGATGATCACCAACGACATGGTCGACGCGATCTCGTCAATCGTGAACCGGCCTTCCTCGTCCGCCGCGATCAGCAGCTGGCTGACGAGGTCGTCGCCGAGGTCCGCGCGCCGGTCCTCCAGCAGGTCGAGGATGTACTTCTCGAACTTGGAGCTCACCTCCTTGAGGCGCTTGCTCCCCTCCTCGTCCGTGTAAGGCGCGCCGCCGAGCACCTTGGACCACTCGTAGAGCATCGCGAGGTCCTTGGTGGTGATCCGCAGGTACTCGAAGATCACCATGACCGGCAGCGCCCGGGCGAACTCCATCAGGTCCAGCTCGCCGGACTCCGGGAACTCGTCGATCAGCTGGTCGGTGATCTCCTGGATGCGCGGGCGCAGGTTCTCCATGCGCCGCGGCACGAACGACTTGCTGACCAGCTTGCGCAGCCGGGAGTGCTCCGGCGCGTCGGCGATCAGCATGTTGCGGGACTGCACCGGGCTGTCGCCGAACAGCTGGTCGCGGAACCACTTCGGCGCGTTGTCGAGCGACTTGGAGATGCGCGGGTCGCCGAACGCGTTGAGCGCCATCTCGTAGTCGGCCACGATGTACGCCTCCGCGCCCGGCGGGTGGTTGATGGCGCGGACCGGGCACGTGTCGCGGATCTCCGCGTACACCGCGTTGCGGTTCTCCAACGGGTGGGTGAAGAACTCCGGCGGGAGCGGCTTGTCCGTGCCGCCGGCCGGGTCCGTTCCGCCGGTCGCGGAAACGTCGGTGACGTCCTGGGTCATGGCGATTCCTTTGCCGTAGTTCACTGGAACATGCCTGGTGCGGTCAGGGACCGGATGCCGCGGCTGAGCGTCGGCAGCGCGGCGAGCGTCGAGACGACGGCGATCGTGGCGAACACCCAGACCGGGCCCCACGCGTCGAAGATCGACCCGATCGCGAGCACGCCGATCGGCGAGATGATCGTGGAGGTGGAGACGATCGCGCCGAGCACCTTGCCCTGGAGCTCGTCGGGCACGGTCTTCGCGGTGTAGGTGAGGAACAGCGCGTTGATGACCGGACCGCGCAGGTACACGCAGGCGACCACGATGCCCAGCGGCAGCACGCCCGGGACCGTCATGAGCAGCAGGGCCGCGACGGGGCCGATCCAGTATCCCGCGATGAACAGGGTGGACGGGCGGAAGTGCTTGATGATCGTGCCCGCCAGCAGCGCGCCGACCAGCGCACCCGTGCCCGCGACCGTCACCGTGAAGCCGAGGTACGCCTCCGACGCGCCCCGCGCCTGGCCGGTGGCGATGAGCGCCAGCGTGATGCCGGTCGTGTTGAACGCGAGGTTCGACAGGATGATCGAGATCATCACCGGCCGCAGGACGGGATCGCGGATCAGGTACCGGACCCCTTCGAGCAGCCCCTTCTTGCCCGGGTCGGGGTTCGCGGGCCGGGGCGTCTTCCGCACGAACAGCATCAGCCCGACCGACGCGACGAACGAGACGCACGCGCCGACGAACGGCAGTGCCCGGCCGACGCCGAACAGCGCGCCGCCGATGGAGGGTCCGGCGGTGATCGCGCCGAACCACCGGACCTGGTTCTGCGCGGTCGCCTGCGCCACCTGGTCCGGCCGCACCAGCTGCTTGATCATGGCCATCCCGGCGGGCATGGACAGCCCGGCGCAGCAGGCCGACAGCATGGCGATGCCCAGGGTGACGAACACGTTCACCGGGCCGGTCAGGATCAGCACGGAGAACAGCCCGAGGAGCACCGCCCGGGCCAGCGCGCAGCCGATGAGCAACTGCTTGCGGTCCAGCCGGTCGGCCAGCACTCCGCCCCAGAACGACATCACGCCGGTCGTCAGCAGCTGGGCCGACCCGACGAAGCCCGCGTAGGCCGCCGAACCCGTGGTGGCCAGGATCAGCAACGGGTACGCGACGCCCGCCGCGTTCTCGGCGAGCCCGGCGAACGCCTCGCTGCTCCACAGCGCCTGGAAGGACCGGTTGCGCAGCAGGGATTCCTTCTTCGCCGGCGCGGCCTCCTCTTCGACCTCGGGGGCGCGGTCGGGCGAGTCAGTGCGTTCCATGGCGTGGTCCTCCCGCCGGCTCGTCAATCGGCAGTTCCGCCAGGAGCGCGTCGGCGAGCCCGCTCGCGTGCGGGGCCCGGAGCATCGACCAGTGGTCGCCGCCCACCGGGCGCACGACGACACCGCCGGGGTAGAGGTCCCGGACACCGGCGCGCACCTCGTCCGCCCCCCGCTGGTCGACCTCGACCTTGAGGACCAGGGCGGGACAGTCGACGGGCCGCACCCGGTAGCGGGAGAGCACCAGGAACTTGTCCAGCAGCAGTCCGCGCAGGGCCGGGTTGCGCCGGGCCTGCGCGCCCACCAAACCGACGCCGAGCACCGCGTTCGCCATCAGGCGCAGGTGGCCCGCCACCCACGGCAGGTCCGCGCCGACGCGCCTGCCCACCCGGCCGGGCACGTGCGCGTCCAGGCAGACGAGCAGGTCCACCCGCTCGCCGCGAGCGATGAGCCGGGATGCCATCTCGTGCGCCACGACGGCACCGAACGACCAGCCGCCCAGGGTGTACGGCCCGCTGGGTTGGGTGCGCAGCAGGGTCTCGATGTGTTGGGCCGCGAGGCTTTCCACCGACGTGCGGGACGGCGTGTCCTCCCCCGCCTCCAGGCCGAGGACGGGCCGTCCGGCGTCCAGGTGGTCGGCGAGGTCGAGGTAGCTCAGCGCGGACTCGGCGGCGTCGGCGACCAGGAACAGCGGCCGGCCGGTGCCCTCCCGCAGCACGACCACACCCGGCGTCGGCTCGGCGGCGAGCTCATTGCCACGTTGCCGCCTGGCCACGTCGAGCAGGTGGCCGAACGTGGCGTTGCGCAGGAAGTCGGCCGCCTGGACGGAGACGCCCAGCTTCTCCCGGATCTGGCGCACCAGCTGGAGCGCCACCAGCGACTCGCCGCCGAGGGCGAGGAAGTCGTCCGCGTCCTGGGCCGCGGACACGCCGAGCGCCTGGCACCACAGCAGTTCCAGCCGGGCACGCAGCGGGTCGTGGTCGACGCCGGGCCGGCGGTCCGCGACGACCGTGCGGGGCGTGAGGTCCACCTCCGGGTCGTGCGCGGCGAACGGGTGACCCGGCAGCGAGCAGCGGAACGGGCGTTCCTCGGTGGACGTCAGCGCTTCCTCGACCACGTCGAGACCGTGCTCCCACAGCGTGCCCAGCGCCCGCAGCACGCCGCGTTCGCCGTCCTCCGCCCGGCCGAGCAGCGGCACGCCCGTGCGGGCCGGGTCCCACTCGTCGCGCATCCGCAGCGCGCCCAGCATGGAGCCGCCGGGGCCGAGCTCGATGAACGTCCGGCAGTCGGTGTCGAGCAGCGCCCGCATCCCGTCGTCCAGCAGCACGGTCCGGCGCACCTGGGTCGCCCAGTAGTCCGGGCCGGCCACCGCCGCCGGGTCGGCCCAGTCGCCGGTCGTGTTGGACACCAGGCGCAACGTCGGCTCGGCGGTGGACATCGCGCCGATCAGCTCGGTCAGCCGGTCGGCGGCGGGCGCGAGGATCTCGCAGTGGCCCGCCCGGTCGACGTTCAGCGGTCGCAGGTCGAGACCGTTCAGCGCGTCGCCCGCGAGCAGCTCGTCAATGGCGGCGGCACGGCCGGAGAGGACCACACCGCCCCGGCTGACCATGGCCACGGCCACCTCGCCGTCCAGTGGCACGCGGCGCGCGACCTCGTCCACGGGGGCGTTCACGGCCACCATCCGGCCGGGCTCGGTGGCCCGGATCGCCAGCGCCCGCTCGTGGACCAGCGCGGCACCGTCGGTCGGGGACCAGACGCCCGCGAGCGCGGCGGCGGCGTACTCGCCGACGCTGTTGCCGAACATGGCGGCGGGCACGATCCCCCACGCGCCGAGTTGCCGGCCGAGCGCGTAGCCCAGCACGTACAGGCCGACCTGGTGGTGCACGAACTCCTCGAACCACGCCCCGGAGGTGTCGGACGCGGTCACCACCGGCGACAGGTCCAGCCCGCACTCCACCCGGGCGAACTCGCTGATCTCGTCGAAGTGCTTGCGGAACTCCGGCAGCAGGCGATAGGCCGCCGCGCCCGCCGGATGCCGCAGGACGCCGTGGCCCGGGAACAGGAACGCCACCTTGCCCGGTGACTGGCTCGCCGTGGCCGATGCCGCGCCCCGCAACAGGTCCGCCGCTTCGATCCGGTCGGCGGCGACGACCGTTCTGCGGTTGCCGTACCGCCGCCGCTCGGCCAACGTCCGGGCCACGGCAGGCAGTTCGAGGGTGTCGTCGGACTCCAGGCGCTCGGCCAGGTTCCGGCTCATCCGGTCGAGTGCTTCCGGCGTCGCGGCGGACACCATCAGCACTCGGGGCCCGGTCTCCGACGGCCGTTTCCGCTCGGGCGCGGCCTGGACGATGACGTGGGCATTGGTACCGCCCACGCCGAACGCGCTCACCGCCGCCGTGGGCACCGGGCTGTCCGGCCACGGCCGGTTCTCGGTGCACACCTCGAACGGCGACGAATCGAGGTCCAGCAACGGGTTCGGGCTGGTGTAGTGCACGGTCGGCACCAGCTCGCGGTGCTCCAGCATCAGCACGGTCTTGATGAACCCCGCGACGCCCGCCGCCGCGCTGGTGTGCCCGAGGTTGCTCTTGACCGCGCCCAGCCAGATGACGTCCTGTCGCTCCGGCACCGGCCCGAACGCGTCGACCAGCGCGGCCACCTCCACCGGGTCGCCCATCGGCGTCGCGGTGCCGTGGCACTCGATGTAGTCGATCTGGTGCGGTCCGATGGCGGACGACTCGTGCGCGTGCCGGATCACCTCGCTCTGCCCCGGGATGGACGGTGCGGTGAAGCCGAGCTTGTCCGAGCCGTCGTTGTTGAGCGCCGAGCCGCGGATCACCGCCATGACCCGGTCGTCGTCCCGCAGCGCGTCCTCCAGCCGCTTCAGCACGACCACGCCGACGCCCTCGCTGGGGATCGTGCCGCCCGCCTTCGCGTCGAACGGACGGCAGTGGCCGTCCGGCGACAACACGCTGCCCGGCTCGTGGATGTAGCCCCACTCGCCCTTGGGCGACACGGCCACCCCGCCGGCCAGCGCGGCATCGCACTCCCGGCCCAGCAACGCCTTGGCCGCCAGGTGGATCGCGGTGAGCGAGGTGGAGCAGGCCGTCTGCACGGTGACCGCCGGCCCGCGCAGACCCAGCTTGTACGCGACTCTGGTGGCGACGAAGTCCTTCTCGTGGCTGACGACCCGCACCAGCGGGGCCAGCTCGGAGCCCGCGTCCAGCAGCGTCCGGTCGGAGCCGGCGTACACGCCGATGCGACCGCCGAACCGGCTCGGGTCGATGCCCGCGTCGTCGATCGCCGTGGACGCGCATTCCAGGAACACCCGCTGCTGCGGGTCGATGTTCGCGGCGTCGGCCCGGTTGTACCGGAAGAACTGCCAGTCGAAGTTCCGCGAGTCGGCGACGACACCCTTGGCGGGCACGAAGTCCGGGCGGCGCACGACCTCCGGGTCCGCGCCCTTCTCCGTGACGAGGTCTTCGACGTCGAACCGCGTGATGCCTTCGACGCCACCGCGCAGCAGCTGCCAGAACTCGTGGACGTCCGCCGCGCCGGGCAGCCGGCACGCCATTCCCACGACGGCTATCGCGTTCTCGACAGGCACGGCGGCCGGTCCCCCTTCGGTCGTCGGCGCGTTCACCGGCTCTTGGACCTCTCGACAATCCGGAGCACACCGTTGGGTGTGGGAGCGAGCAGGAAGTCACGCAGCCGCACGGTCACCTTGAGCTGTTCCTTGAGCACCCGGATCAGCTGCACGGCCGCGAACGACGTGCCGCCGCCCGCGAAGAAGTCCGTGTCGGGACCCACCTCCCGATGCCCGCCCGCGTTCTCGCGCGCATCGGCGAACAGCGACACGATCAGCTCCAGGTCGCCCGGCCCGGACTCCGCCTCGCGCGGCGTGACCGGACCGGCGGGCGCGGCCAGCGCGGCGAGTGCCGCCCGGTCGACTTTTCCGTTCGGTGTCACGGGAATCGCGTCCACCACGGCCCACAGCGTCGGCACCATGTAGGCGGGCACGATGCCGGACAGCAGCTCGCGCAGGTCGCCGGTCCCGATCGTCGCGCCGGCGGCCGGGACGAACGCCGCGACCAGCCGCTTCTCGGCGCTGTCGCCGCCCGTGACGACGACCACCGCGTCCTTCACCTGCGGCTGTGCCTTGAGCGCGTCGGCGATCGCGGTCAGCTCGATCCGGTAGCCGCGCAGCTTGACCTGGTCGTCGGAGCGGCCGAGGAACACCAGCCGGCCGCGGGTGTCGATCCGGACGACGTCCCCGGTGCGGTACAAGCGTTCCGGCACGTCCGGGGAGAACCGCCCGAAGCACCGCGCGGTCTCGGCCTCGTCCGCGACGTAGCCGTCCGCCAGGCCCGCGCCTCCGGTGTACAGCTCGCCGACCGCGCCGGGCGGGACCTGCCGGCCGCGTTCGTCCAGCACGTACACGCTGGTGCCCGGCACGGGTGTGCCGATGGGCAGCGGCCCGTCCACGTCCTCCGGCCGGGTCACCGTGTAGGTGGTCGTGAACGTGGTGTTCTCGGTCGGCCCGTAGCCGTTGGTCAGGACCAGGCCGGGGTGGCGGGCCAGCGCGCGGGCGGCGTGGTCGTGCGGCACGACGTCGCCGCCGGTCACGAGCTGCTTGAGGCCGCCCAGCGCGTTCGGGGCGAACTCCTCCACCAGCCGGAACAGGCCGGCCGTCAGCCACGCCACGGTCACCCGCCGGTCGAGCAGGAAGTCACCGAGCTCGGTCGGCGACGGCAGCGCCTGCGCCGGGTACACCTCCAGCGCGGCACCGGTCAGCAGCGCGGCCCACAGTTCGAGGGTGGACGCGTCGAACGCCAGCGGCGCGAGCCGGAGCATCGTCTCGTCCGGCCCGGTCCGCACGAAGTCCGCCTCGTGCACCAGCCGGATCACCGCGCGGTGCGGGACCCTGACGCCCTTGGGCTCTCCGGTCGAGCCGGAGGTGAACGCCACGTACGCCTCGCGCGCGGGGTCCGCCGGGGGCAGGTCGGTGAACTCCTCGCCCGCCCACGACGGGGCCCAGGTCTCCACGAGGGGAACGTCCCGCAGCACCTCGCCGGCCGGGGCAGCCGCAGCGAGCAGCGCGGCCGGGGCGGCCTTCGCCACGATCAGCCCGAGGTGCGCGGCGGGCAGGCTCAGGTCGACGCCGACGTAGGCGGCTCCGGCCGTGAGGACTCCGAGGAGTGCCACCGCCTCGGCCACCGACCGGTCCACGCCGATGAGCACCCGGTCGCCCGGCCGGACGCCCGCGTCACGCAGCAATCGCGCCTGCCGTGCCGCCGCGCCCGCCAGCTCCGCGTAGGTCAGCTCGACGCCGTCCTCCCGGACCGCGACGGCGTCCGGGAAGCGCTCGACCGCGTCCCGGAACAACGCGTCCACCGACGTGTGGGGGAACTCCCGGCGCACCTCGTTGATCTCGGCGAGCCGCGCCCGCCGGTCGGCCGACAGACAGCGCACGTCCTCCAGCGCGATATCGCCGGACGTCGCCAGTTCCCCGGTCGCCGCACGGAAATCCTCGATGAACCCGTCGACCTCGTCGGGACCCCACACGGCGGTCGCGTACTCGACGTGCCCGGCCAGCGAGGGACGCGACCGGCCGATCAGCAGGGTCAGGTCGAACTGTGCGCCGCCGCCGTGGTTCTCCTCGATCCCGATCTTCAGCGACCGGGTCTCCAGGCGCTGGGGCACGAGCTGGTCGTGCATCCCGAAGCACACCTGCACCAGCGGGTGGCAGCCGATGGTCCGCTCGATGCCCGCGCGGGCGACCAGTTCCTCGAACGGCAGCTGTCCCGCGTCGATGCTCAGCGTCAGCGAGTGGTGGACCGAGCGCAGGAACTCCGCCGCGGTCAGGTTGTCGTCCACGTCGATCCGGACCGGCACCAGGTTGCCCGCGACCCCGACCAGGTCGGCCAGCTCGGACGTGCCGCGGCCGATCAGCGGCACGCCGACCAGCAGGCTCCGGACGCCGGTCGTGCGGCTCAGCGTGAGCCCGAAAGCGCCCAGCAGCAACGCGAACGGCGTGATGCCCAGTTCCCGCGCGCGCTCGGCGACCGCGTCGCTCGACTCCGGGCCGAGGTCCAGCGGGGTGCGGTCGCCCGCCGCGTCCTGCACCTGCGGTCGCTGCCGGTCGGCGGGCAGTTCCAGCACGGACGGCACCCCGGTCAGGTGCCCGGCCCAGAACGCGGCCTGCCGGTCCCACTCCCCGTCGACCCGCAGCTCCTCCTGGTGCCGGATCAGGGCGCTCAGGGGGACGCCGGGGGAATCGTCGACCGTCGTGCCCCCGTCGTACCGGGCGAAGATCTCGCTCAGCACCAGGCCGACCGCCATGCCGTCGAGCACCATGTGGTGGGCGGTCAGCGCGACGGCCTGCCTGCCGGACGGGTGCGCGAAGTGCAGGAACCGCACCGCGGGCGCGGCCTTGAGGTCGAACGGCCGGCGGCCCTCCTCCGCCACGGTCGCGCGCACGTGCGCCGCGAAGTCGTCCGACGGGCCGTCGTGGGTGAAGCTGTCGATCCTCGGGGTGTGGTCGTCCAGGGGCACCCGGACCAGCCCGTTGTCGCCGTCCGCGAAGACCGTGCGCAGGCCCTCGTGGCGGGCGACGGTGCGGCGGACCGCGCTCGTGAACACGTCCAGGTCGAGCACCCCTTCTTCGATGAAGGCGGTGAACACCAGGTTGTACGGCGAGCCGCCGGTGACGCTCTCGATGAGCCACATGCCCCGCTGGACGTGCGACAGTCCATCCAGGACCGGCCGCGCGGGCTCGTGCGTGCCGGTGGCGGCCGGCGCGACCACCTCCGCCTGCGCGAAGGTGTCGGCCAACGGCGTGGCACCGAGCAGCACGCTCAGCGGCACCTTCACGCCGAGCTGCTCGTGGGCCAGCGCGGCGAGCCGCATGGCGCGCAGGGAATCCCCGCCGAGCTCGATGAAACTCCGCGTGGCGAAACTCGTGCTGTCGACGTCCGCGCCGAGCACGGTCGAGGCAAGATCGTCAAGCGTCATCGGGTTGCCCTCCAACGAAGACGGGAAACGGGCCGAGGACCTCGGCAACTCCTGGGTCTGCTGCCGGCACTACTCCTTGGCACTGCGCCCGCCGCGCGCGGCGTCGAGCAGGCGCTGCCGTGAGCCGCTCCCCGCGCCGGACGCGGCCCCACCGGTCGGGGCCGCCAGGATCTCGGCGTGCCCGCGCACCGTGCCCGCGCGGATGTGGCCGATGATGGAAGGCATGTTGTCGTACAGGACGTCCACCTGG
>CBHFOL010000028.1:0-39250 GCA_965995405.1 uncultured Saccharothrix sp. | reverse complement strand
GGGGCGGTTTCTTGAATCCCCCCCCCCGCGCCGGTTCCCCCTCATTTCGCGGGCTTGATCACCTCGTACAGCGCGGTCCAGTTGTCCCGGCCGTGCCCGGCGTCGACGGCGCGCCGGTACATGTCCCGCACCACCTCGGGCAGCGCGGCGTCGACGCCCGCCGCCTCGCTCGCGCCGACGATGTGGTCGGCGGTCGCGCCCATCATCACGACGTTCGCCAGGTCGCCCGGGTACTCGCCCCGCTCGATATTGGCGACGGTCTCGTCCAGGTACATCCCCATGGACCCGACGTTGTCCCGCAGGTACGGCGCGAACCGCTCGGCGCTGATCCCGGCCGTCCGCACCAGGGCGATGCTGTGCAGCATCGCGGCCAGCGTGGTCAGGAAGTAGTCCAGCTGGGCCTGGTAGAACAGCTGCGCCAGCGAGTGGTCCTCGCCCAGGTACTCGGGCCGGCCGATGACCTTGAGGACGTCCCGGTGGGCCTCGAATACGTCGGTCGGGCCGCTGTAGAAGACGTACGAGTGCTCCGTGCCGACCAGCGGCGCGGGCACCATGACACCGCCCACCACGAGTTCCGCGCCCCGTTCCGCGAGCCAGGCAGCGGCCTTCAGGGTGCGGTCCGGGGTGTCGGAGCTGAGGTTGACGACCGTCTTCCCGGCGAGCGCGGTGTCGCCGAGGATGTCGTACATGGCGGCGTAGTCGGTCAGGCTGAGGACGACCAGCCTGCTCGCGTCCACCGCCTCCTGCGGGCTGTCGGCGCGGTGCGCGCCCCTGGCCACCACGTCGTCGGCGCGGCTCGCGGTGCGGTTCCACACCGTCACCGGGTGGCCGTGCTCCAGGAACTTCACGACCATGGCCTGCCCCATCGGGCCCAGGCCGATCAGGGTCACCGGCGTGCTCATGCTTGGTTTCTCGCTTTCCTCGTCGTTGTGGTCGAGGCTGCCGCCGGCCGCTGCGGGTTCGCTGCGGGTCGGCTGCGACTAACGTCGAAGTCGTGCGATTCGGCGTGTTGGGGCCCCTGACGGTGTGGGCGGCGGACGGGACCCCGGTCCGGGTGCCGGAGGCGAAGGTCCGGGCGCTGCTGGCGCACCTGCTGGTCAACGAGGGCCGTCCGGTGTCGGTGGACCGGCTGGGTTCGACGCTGTGGGGCGACCGGCCGCCGGGGAAGCCGGGGAACACGTTGCAGACCAAGGTGTCGGCGCTGCGGAAGGTGCTGGGCCGGGACGCGGTCCGGTGGGAGCCGCCGGGGTACGCGCTGCGGGTCGACGCGGCGTCGCTGGACCTGCTGGCGTTCCGGGAACTGGTGGCGGCGGGCGATCACGGCGCGGCGCTGGCGCTGTGGCGCGGTGAGCCGTTGGCGGAGTTCGCGGACGAGCCGTTCGCGGTGGGGTTCGCGCGGCGGGTCGGCGAGGAGCGGCTGACCGCGCTGGAGGACTGGGCGGAGGCACGGCTGGCGGCCGGGCTGCCGGTGTCGCTGGCGGACGAGGTGGCGCGGCACCCGGTGCGGGAACGGTTGCGCGGCCTGCACATGCGGGCGCTGTACCTGGCCGGGCGGCAGGTGGAGGCGTTGGCGGGCTACGCCGAGCTGCGGCGGACGTTGGCGGAGGAGCAGGGGCTGGAGCCGGGGCCCGAACTGGTGGCCGTGCACCGGGCGCTGCTGAACCACGAGGTGGTCCGGCCGCGCACCAACCTGCCCGCGCCGGTCACCGAGCTGATCGGGCGGGCGGACGCGGTGCGCGGGATCGGGGCGCTGTTCGGCACGTCCCGGCTGGTCACGCTCACCGGGCCGGGTGGCGTCGGCAAGACCCGCCTCGCCGTGGAGACCGCCCGCGCGCTGACCGACACCTTCGCCGACGGCGTGTGGCTGGTCGAACTCGCGGGCCTGGAACGGATCACGGACCCCGCACACCCCGGCCACGAGCAGGTCGCGGACGGCACGCCACCGCCGGTCGACCTGGAACGGGTCGCGGGAGCGGTCGCCACCGTGCTGCGGGTGCGGGAGGACGCGCCGGGCGGGTTCGCGGTCGGCATGTCCGACCGGATCGCCGACCGCGTGCTGGAGGCCGTGCGCGGCCGGGACACCCTGCTCGTGCTGGACAACTGCGAGCGCCTGGTCGAACCGGTCGCGCACCTGGTGTCCCGCCTGCTCCGCGCCGCACCCGGCCTGCGGGTCCTCGCCACCAGCCGCGAACCCCTCGGCCTCGCCGCCGAGACCGTCCGGTCCGTACCTCCGCTGGACGAGCCCGGCGCGATCCGCCTGTTCACCGCCCGCGCCGCCGCCACCGCACCCGGCTTCCGCCTGACCGACGCCAACCACGACACCGTCGCCGCGATCTGCCGCCGCCTGGACGGCCTGCCGCTGGCCCTGGAACTGGCCGCGACCCGCGTCCGCGCACTGGGCGTGGACGCCCTGCTGGCACGCCTGGCCGACCGGTTCCGGCTGCTGGCCGGCGGTCACCGCGACGCACCGGCCCGCCAGCGCACCCTGCGCGCCGTGATCGACTGGAGCTGGGACCAGCTCACCGACCCGGAACGCACCGTCCTGCGCCGCCTGTCCGTCACCGTCGAAGGCTGCGACCTGGCCGCCGCCGAGGCGGTCTGCGCGGGCGACGACGTGCCGCCCGAGGACGTCGCAGACCTGCTCACCGACCTGGTGAACCGGTCCCTCGTGGTCGCACCCGACCCCGCCGGCCACCCCCGCTACCGCCTGCTGGAATCCGTGGCCGACTACGGCCGCGAACGCCTGCGCGAAGCCGGCGAACTCGACGCCGTCCAGGCCAGGCACACCGCCCACTACCGCGAGCTGGCCGAACGCGCCGACCCCGAACTGCGCGGGCGCGACCAGCTGACCTGGCTGGACCGCCTGGACGCCGACACCGCGAACCTGCGCACCGCCCTCGACCGCGACCCGGACCTGTCACCACACCTGGCCTGGTACTGGTTCCTGCGCGGACGCATCCAGGAGGCCCGCCGCAACCTCACCGGCCCGTTGCGCACCGGCTTCACCGTCCTGGCCGGCGGCCCACCCGAACCGGTCGACCCGGCCACGATCGACGATCCGCGCGCCGGGTGGTTCCTCGGCTACGTGCTGTCCACGGTCGGCGACATGGCCACCGCCGCGCACTTCACCGACCGCGCCCACGCCGAGGCCACCGCCCGTGGCGACGACTGGTGCACGGCGGCGGCCCTCAGCGACCGGTTCAGCCAGGCCATGCACCGGGGCGACCTGGACGGCGCGCGGGACGCCGCCGAACGGGCCGGCGAGACGTTCACCGCGCTGGGCGACCGCTGGGGACGCCTCCAGGCGACGTTCGCCCTGGGCACCCTCGCCCAACTGCACGGCGACTACCCGAAAGCGGCACAGCTGCACCGGGAGGGCCTGAGGCTGGCCGAAGAGCTCCAGTCATGGCCCGAGGTGTCGTACACGCTGTCCTGGCTGGGCCGCGTCGCCCTGCTCACCAAGGACTTCGACCAGGCCCGCGCGCTGCACGAGAAGGCCCGCCGGATCGCCGCCGACCAGGGCTTCTCCTCCGGCGAGGTGTACGCGGAAACGGGCCTGGCCCTGGGTGCCCGCCAGGAGGGCGACCTGGCCGAGGCCGAGCGCCTCCTGCTGCGCATCCACGACTGGCACCGCCGGGTCGGCTTCGAGGCCGGGGCGACCCTGGTCCTGGCCGAACGCGGTTTCGTCGCCGAACTCCGGGGAGATGTCGACAAAGCGCTGAAACTCCAGGAAGAGGGCCTGCACCTGGCCCACCTGACCGGCGACCCGCGCGCCGTCGCGCTGGCCCAGGAGGGCCTGGCCGGAGCCCGGGCGCTGGCCGGCGACCACGAGGAAGCCGCCCGTCTGCTGGGCCGGGCCACCGCGAACCGGCTGTCCGTCGGCGTGCCGCTGCCCGAGGCCCAGCGCTACGACGTGGACCGCATCACCGCCCGCGCCAAGGCAGCCCTGGGTGACGAGCGCTTCGACCGGTCGTTCGCCGAAGGTCTCGACACCCCGGATCGCCCGGCGGTATCCGGCCGGGAACCCGATCCGGGTCCCGGCAGCGCGACGGGCTGACGTGCCGGCCGGTCCCCAGGTGGAACAGGCACGTCCGAGCCCGCGCTAGTGGATCTGGACGGTGCCGACCGGCAGGCCCGGCGTCGTGGACAGGTCCATCGGGGACGGCTTCGCGCCGGCCGCGACCAGGTGCGCGCCGAGCGCGGCGATCATCGCCCCGTTGTCGGTGCACAGCCTGGGCCGGGGCACCCGCAGCTCGATGCCGGCCTCGGCGCACCGCTCGGCGGCCAGCCCGGACAGCCGGGAGTTCGCCGCCACCCCACCCGAGATCACCATGGTGTCCACGCCGAGGTCCTTGCACGCCCGGATCGCCTTCGCGGTCAGCACGTCGGCCACCGCCTCCTGGAACGACGCCGCCACATCCGCCAGCGGGATCTCCTCGCCCGCCCGCTCCTGCCGCTCCACCCACCGCGCGACCGACGTCTTCAGCCCGGAGAACGAGAAGTCGTACTTCGAGTCCCGCGGACCGGTCAACCCGCGCGGGAACGCGATGGCGCACCCGTTGCCCTGCCTGGCCAGCCGGTCGATCGGCGGACCACCCGGGTAGGGCAGGTCGAGCAACCGCGCCACCTTGTCGTACGCCTCGCCCGCCGCGTCGTCCACGGTCGAGCCGATCTCGGTGATCCGCTCCGCCAGCCCCTCGACCAGCAGCAACTGCGAGTGCCCACCGGACACCAGCAGCGCCACGCACCGCTTCGGCAGCGGCCCGTGCTCCAGGGTGTCCGCCGCCACGTGCCCGGCCAGGTGGTTCACCCCGTACAACGGCTTGTCCAGCGCCGCCGCGTACGCCTTCGCCGCCGACACCCCCACCAGCAACGCGCCGGCCAGCCCCGGACCCGCGGTGACCGCGATCGAGTGCACGTCGGACAGCTCGATCCCGGCCTGCTCCACGGCCCGGCGCATGGTCGGCACCATCGCCTCCAGGTGCGCCCGCGACGCCACCTCGGGCACCACGCCGCCGAACCGGGCGTGTTCCTCGACGCTGGAGGCCACCTCGTCGGCGAGCAGTTCCAGCGCGCCGTCCGGGCCGAGCCGGACGATGCCGACGCCCGTCTCGTCGCACGAGCTCTCGATTCCGAGGATCAGCCGGTCAGTCACGGTTCGCGGGCCTTCCCATCGTGTACGCGTCGGCGCCCGACGGCTGGTAGTAGCGGCGGCGCAGGCCGAGGTGCTCGAAGCCGTGCGCCAGGTAGAGCGCGATCGCGCGCGCGTTGTCCGTGCGGACCTCCAGGAACACCGGCAGGCTCTGCTCGTCGGCCCGCGCCAGCAGGGTCCGCAGCAGGGTCTTGCCGACCCCGCCACCCTGCATGTCGGTGATCACGGCGATCGTGTGGACGGTGGACTCGAAGTCCGTCAGGCCCAGGCCGGCGTAGCCGATCAGCTCGCCGTTGAGGTACGCGCCGACGTAGTAGTTGCCGTTGTCGAGTTCGCTGTGGAACGCGTTCTCGCTCCACGGGTCGTCGCCCGGGAACAGTTGGCGCTCCAGCTCGGCGCAGCGCGCCGCGTCCTCGTGCCGCAGCGGGGCGATGGTGACCGTGCTGCCCCTCACTTCGTCACCCGCTTCCGCCCGGCGGGTTCGACGGCGTCGGGACGTCGCAGGTAGAGCGGGGTGAGCGCGGCCGGCCGGGCACCGGCCACCACCTCCTCGGCCGCCGCCGCGACCAGCGACGTCGGCGACGGGTAGACCGCGTCCACCACCGGCAGGTTCAGCACGTCCCGGTAGATCCGGGCACCCTCGCCGGCGGCCTGTGCCACGTGCGGGAGCCTGGCGAGGACGTCGGCGGGCCGGTCGACGTGCGGACCGTCCGTGCGGCGGCCGGCGGCGTCGTAGACGGCCCAGTAGACCTCCTTGCGCCGGGCGTCCGTGGCGACCAGCAGCGGGCTGCCGGTGTGCGCGTCCAGGGCGATCGCGTCGGGCGTCGGGACCGGGTAGACCGGGCGGTTCAGCGCCTGGCCCAGCGCGGCGGCGGTGACCAGGCCCACCCGGAGCCCGGTGAACGGGCCGGGGCCGGCGCCGCACACGATGGCGTCCAGGTCGGCCAGTCGGTGTCCGGCCTCGGCCAGCGCCGCCTGGAGGTGCGGTGTCAGCAGCTCGCCGTGGGCCTTCGCGTTCACCGTCACGCGCTGGGCGAGCAGCCGCGGACCGTCGGCGGTCAGTTCCACGACACCGGCCGTCACGGCGGGGGTGGCGGTGTCCAAAGCGAGCACGAGCACAATCGTCAAGGGTACGGCGTCGAGTCCGTTCGGCTCCGCTGAGGCGGGCGAGGCCGCCGGAAAGCCGGCAGGTCGGCCCTGATTTCCGGCGGCGATCGAAAGCGATCGCCGCGACCTGAGTTCCGACCTCCCGACGCGGCCGAGCCGATACCCGGCGTCGGTACGGCCCGGTCCCGGAGGGCGGAACGGCCCGGTGCCGGGAGTCACACTGGACTTGACGTCCACGTCAAGTCGGAGGATCGGCATCGTGCGCATCGGTGAACTGGCACAGCGGGGTGGGACCACCACCAGGGCGCTGCGGTACTACGAGTCCCTGGGTCTGCTCACCGCGCGGCGGACGGCCAACGGTCAGCGGGAGTACGACGAGGAAGACCTCCGGCTGGTCGCCGAGATCCGGTCGCTGACCGGCATCGGCTTCGCGCTGGAGGACACCCGGCCGTTCGTCGAGTGCCTGCGCGGCGGTCATCCCAGCGGGGACGCGTGCCCCGCGTCGGTGGCGGTGTACCGGCGCAAGCTGGCCGAGCTGGACGAGTGCATCGACCGGCTGGAGGCCGCCCGGACCAAGGTGCGCGCACAACTCGCAGAGGCCGAGCAGAGGAGACGTCCGTGCACACGCTGACCGACGAAACGTTCGCCGAGGGCACCCGGCAGAAGACGGTGCTGGTGGAGTTCACCGCGAGCTGGTGCCCGCCGTGCCGGATGATCGAGCCGGTGCTGGCCGAGCTGGACCGCGAACTGGACCAGGTGGCGTTCGCCAAGATCGACACCGACGCGAACCCGCGGACCGCCCGCGACCTGGGCGTCATGGGTATGCCGACGCTCCAGCTCTACCGGGACGGCGAACTGGTCGCGCAAATCGTCGGCGCGCGGCCGAAGCAGCAGCTCCTGGCGTGGCTCGAACCACACTTGTGATGCGTCCCCGGCGGCCGGACGCCAAGGTTGGCGGATGCTGCTGCCCGCCCTGGCGTCCACGCCCGCGAAAGTGGCCCTGCGCTTCCCCGGCCACGAGCTGACCTACCCCGAACTGGCCGAACGGGCCCGCGCCGTCGCGTCCGGCCTGACCGGCACGCGCCGGGTCGCGGTGTGGGCGCGCCCGGACGTCCGGACCTGCGTGGCGGTCGTCGGCGCGCTGCTGGCGGGCGTGCCGGTGGTGCCGCGGAACCCCAAGCTCGGCGAGCGGGAGCTGGCGCACATCCTCGACGACAGCGCGCCGGACCTGGTGATCGACGACGAACTGCCGCACGGCGGACCCGTGGACCTGCCCGAACCGCCCACCGAGGCCCCGGCGCTGATCGTCTACACCTCGGGCACCACCGGCCCGCCCAAGGGCGTGGTGCTGCCGCGCCGGGCGCTGGCGTCCAACCTGGACGCGCTGGCCGCGGCCTGGGAGTGGACCGCCGACGACGTCGTGGTGCACGGCCTGCCGCTGTTCCACGTGCACGGCCTGGGCGTCGGCGTGCTCGGCCCGCTGCGACGCGGCGGCACGGTGCACCACCTCGGGTCGTTCACCGTGCCGGCGGCGGCCGAGGCGATGTCCACCGTCGGCACGATGATGTTCGGCGTGCCGACGATGTACCACCGGATCGCCGCCGAACCCGCGCACGCGGCATCGTTCGCGAAGGCCCGCCTGCTGGTCTCGGGTTCCGCGCCACTGCCCGCGACCCTGCACGAACGCCTCGAAGCGCTCACCGGCCAACGCGTGGTCGAGCGCTACGGCATGACCGAGACGCTGATGAACACCAGCGTGCGCGCGTCGGGCGACCGCCGTCCGGGCACGGTCGGCCCGCCGCTGGACGGCGTGGAGGTGCGGGTGGTCGGCGACGAGCCGGGCGAGATCGAGGTCCGCGGCCCGAACCTGTTCCTGGAGTACCTGAACCGGCCGGACGCCACCCGCGACGCGTTCACCGACGGCTGGTTCCGCACCGGTGACCTGGCGGTCGTGGAGCCGGACGGCTACCTGCGGATCGTCGGCAGGCGGGCGACGGACCTGATCAAGAGCGGCGGCTACAAGATCGGTGCCGGCGAGATCGAGAACGCCCTGCTGGAACACCCCGGAGTGGCCGAGGTGGCGGTGACCGGCGAACCGGACGACGACCTGGGCGAACGCGTGGTCGCCTGGGTGGTGCCATCGGAGACCGAGTCCACCGCGCAGGAATTGGCCGACCACGTGGCCCGCCTGCTGACCCCGCACAAACGCCCCCGCGTGGTCCGCTACCTGACCTCGTTGCCCCGCAACGACATGGGCAAGGTCCTGAAACGAGACCTGCGGTAACCCCCGGCGCCGGCTCCCTACCACGACCGCCAGCGCCATACGTCCATTCGGCTGATAAGGGTAACGACTGTATGGACGCACAGTTAGACTGAACAGTGGTGGCCACCTGGCTAGGCGAATGTCAATTCACCATTAGATGGAGAACGACATGGCCGACACTGCCGTCGCACCCGGCCGATTGCCGGTGCTGGGTCATACGCTTCAACTGTTGGGAAGGCGTACCGACTTCACCGGAGCGCTACGCCGGCACGGTGACCTCGTGCGGATCCACCTCGGGCCGACGCCCTGCTACGTGGCGACCGACAAGGACCTGGTGCAGCAGATCCTGGTCACCGACGCCGACCGGTACGAGCGCGGCCGACTGTTCGACAAGGTGCGGCCCCTGCTGGGCAGCGGGCTCGCGACGGTCGACGGGCCACAGCACCGACGGCAGCGCAGGCTCATGCAGCCCGCGTTCCACCGGCGACAGATCACCGGGTACGTGGCGGGAATGGCCCGGTTGGCCGCCGGGATGGTGGACTCGTGGCAGGAGGGCGAGCCCCGTGCCGTCGACCAGGACATGCAGATGATCGCCAGCACCGTGGTCGCCGACGCGTTGTTCTCCACCAGCCTGGACACCGCGACGCGGGACGAGGCGATCCGCAACGTCACGCTCATCGTCGGTCAGGTCACCGCCCGGGCCTTGTCACCGGCCGTGCTGGGCCGTCTGCCACTGCCGGTGAACCGGCGGTTCGACCAGGCCGTCGAGCAGGTACGGCACGTGGTCGGCCAGGTGGTCGCGGCCCGCCGGGCCGACCCGGACGGCCCCGAGGACCTCCTGTCGATGCTGTTGGCCGCCCACGACGCCGAGTCCGGGCAGGAGCTGACCGACCAGGAGATCCACGACCAGGTCGTGACCCTGTTCTCGGCCGGCGTGGAGACCACGGCCCGCACGCTCGCGTGGTTCTTCCACGAGGTGGGCCGGCGACCCGAGATCGAGGAACGGCTTCGGGCCGAGATCACCGATGTGCTCGCGGGCGCCCGGATCACGGCGGAGCACGTGCCGCGACTGACCTACACCCGGCAGGTCATCGACGAGGTCCTGCGGCACTACGCGGTCTGGCTGCTGATGCGACGCAGCACGACGGAGGTGGAACTGGCGGGGACCCGGCTGCCCGCGGGCACCGAGTTCATCCTCAGCCCCCACGGGTTGCACCACGACCCGCGGTACTTCGCCGACCCGGAGCGTTTCGACCCGGACCGCTGGTCGCCCGAGCAGGTCGGCTCCGTGCCGCGCGGCGCTTACGTCCCGTTCGCCGTCGGGGCCCACCACTGCATCGGGAACACGTTCGCGATCACCGAGATGGCCGTCGTGGCGACCACCGTGCTGTCCCGGTTCCGGCTGGTGCCGGTGCCCGGCAGGCCGGTGCACACCAGGGTCACGAACCTGCCGATCCCCAGCCGGTTGCCGATGACTGTCCGGCGCGCCACGGCCTGACCGGTCCGGGCGATCAGGTCTGCGACGAAGGTGAGCCGGCGTCGGTGAGCGGCATGGTCGCCCGGGCAACGCGGTCCAGGCAACGCGGTCCAGGCCAGCCGGTAGCCGAGGGCAAAGCGCGGAAGGCTGCGGTCAGGCGGGAAGTTCGCGTCGGGCCCAAGCGCCGTGCGGGGCGAGGTGGGCGGTCCGGACGTCGTCGTCGTGGCGTTCGAGGGTGATCAGCAGGTGGTCCTCGGACAGGCGCTCGGCCATCCCCTCACCCCACTCCACGGCCACCACCGCGTCCACCAGGTCGGTGTCCAGGTCCAGCTCGTCCAACTCGTCCAGGTCCCCACCCAGCCGATATGCGTCCACGTGCACCAACGACACCCCACGACCACCGGCCGCGGGCTCGTGGACCCGGGCGATAACGAACGTCGGCTAACTCACCCGCCCGGTCACCCCGAGCCCGGCCGCCAGCCCGCGCACCAGCGCCGTCTTGCCCGCACCGAGCGGCCCGGCCAACAACAGCAGGTCACCGCCGCGCACGAGCCCGCCCAACCGCCGCCCGAACTCCTCGGTGTCCTCCACCTTCGGCAGGGTCACGGTCCTCGGGAGCCGCACGCCCGCCGCCTGCTCTCCGGCCGGGAAAGCCGCGCTCGCTGCCGCCTGCTCTCCGCCTGACCGGGTCACGCTCGCCCCCTGCTCTCCGCCCGACAGCGTCCCGCTCGCCGGCTGCGGTCCGCCCGACAGGGCTCCGCTCGCCACCGGCTCTCCGCCCGACAAGGTCACGCCCGCCGCCTGCTGTCCATCCGGGAGGGTCACGCCCGCCACCACCGCCGCCTGCTCTCCGGCCGCTCGACCGCACTGCGCCGAACCAGCCCCACCAGGTGCCCGGTCACCAGCTCGGGCTCCTCCATCATCACCATGTGCCCCGCGCCGGGAACGCGCACCAGCTCACCGTGCGGCATCTCGTCCGCCATCCGCTCGGCGTGCGAGAACGGCGTCACCTTGTCCGCGTCACCGCTGACCACCAGCACCTCGCAGTGCCGCAGCCCGGCCAGCGCCTTGTACCGGTTGTGCGTGCCCAACGTCTCCAGGAACTCGGTCAGCACCTGCACCGAGGTCCCGCCGATCATCTCCTCCATCAGGTCGACCAGCGACGCGCTGACCTTCCGGTCCCCGAACGCCAACGCCCGGATCCCGCTCCACGTCAACGTGCTCGCCCGCCGCCGCACCCACTCCACGACCCCCGGCTGGAGCCCGGCCAACCGCCCCAGCCCCAGCGTCACCGGGTTGTACCGGGACAGCACCGACCTGGGCAGCCCGGCACCGCCGACCTCACCCGCCGCCGTGCCGATCAACGCCACCCCGCGCACCCGGTCCGCGAACAGCTCCGGCCGCTGCTCGGCCAACGCCATGATCGTCATACCGCCCATCGAATGCCCGACCAGCACCAACGGCCCGTCCGGCACCACCGCCCGCAGCACGGAGTCCAGGTCGTGCGCCAACTGCTCGATGGTGCTCGACTCCGCCGCGGACCGCCCCGAACGCCCGTGACCGCGCTGGTCGTACAGCACCTGGCGCACCCGGGGATCGGTCAGCCGGGCCAGGTCCCGCCGCTGGAAGTGCCAGCACCGCCGGTCCAGCGCGAACCCGTGCACCAGCACCACGGTCAGCCCGGCCGCGCCGCCGTCCGCCGGATCCACTTCCTCCACCGACAGCGGCACCCCGTCGTCGGCGGCCACGGTCGACTCCCGGCTCGGCGCGAGCAGCCCGAGCGGCTCGTCCGCCAACGGGTCGTCCGCCCGCCGGTCGTCGGACACCTTCTTGTGGTTGGCCGCCACCCCGACCGCGATCCCGGTCGCCGCCGCACCGAGGATGCCGCCGGCCCACCCGACGGCCTTCCACAGCGTGTTCACCGGTAGACCCTGGTCACCCGGGGCCGGTACATGCCCGTCACGATCTCGTAGTCGATGGTCCCGGTGAGGTCGGCCCACTCCCGCGCGGTCGGCGCGCCGTGCTCGCCGGACCCGAACAGCACCACCTCGGCACCCTCCGCCACGAGGTCGTCGCCGCAGTCCACCACGATCTGGTCCATGCACACCCGCCCGACCACCGGCCGCCGCCGCCCAGCGAGCCACACGTGCATCCGGTTCGTCAGGCTGCGCGGCACGCCGTCCGCGTACCCCACCGGCACCAGCGCGACCCTCGTCTCGCGCTCGGCGGTCCAGCTCAGCCCGTAGGACACCGATTCCCCGGCCGGGATCCGCTTCGCCAGCGCCACCGACGACCGGAACGTCATCACCGGCCGCAGGTCGAACTCCGCGGCCACCGGGTTGAGCCCGTACATCGCGATCCCCGGCCGCACCAGGTCGAAGCGCAGGTCGGGCCGCGTCAGCAGCGCCGCCGAGTTCGCGATGTGCCGCAACGGGTCCAGCCCCGCCGCCACCGCCTCCCGGTACGCGTCGTCGAACCGCTCGGCCTGCGCGTCGGTGGCCGGGTGCCCGATCTCGTCCGCGCACGCCAGGTGCGACCAGATCGCGTACACCTCGACCTCGGGTATCGCGGCGGCCTTCTCGACCAGCGCCGCCCACTCGTCCGGCCGGGCCCCGCCGCGCGACAGACCGGTGTCGATCTTCAGGTGTACCCGCGCCCGCCGGCCCACGGCCCGCGCGGCGTCCGCGATCTCGGCCAACTGCCGCATCGAGGACGCCGACAGGTCGACCCCGGCCTCGACGCCCGCCGCGTAGTCCGTGCCCGGCGGGTCGAGCCAGGCCAGCACGGGCGCGTCGATCCCGGCCCGGCGCAGCACGAGCGCCTCGCCGAGCGAACACGAGCCGATCCAGGTGGCACCCGCCTCCAGCGCGGCTCTGGCCACCTCGACCGCGCCGTGCCCGTACCCGTCGGCCTTGACCACGGCCATGGTCTCGGCATCAGGTGCCAGACCGGCCAGCAGACCGACGTTGTGCCGAAGGTTGTCGAGGTCGATCACGACCTCAGCGCGAGGAGCAGCCATAACACCGTTCATGGTGACACAGGGGTTGCGTGGTGGTTGGAGAGGCGTGTGTGAAATGACAGACGATCGCTGCATTCCCCGACCGAAAAATACGCAATCGTCCACCACTCCACACACGTCCCCTAACTCAACGGCCGAACCGCACGGATCGCGTCGGGCACGGCGGCGAGCAAAGACGAAGCCGGGACGGGCGCGCCGTCGGCGGCCAGTTCCGCCGCCAGGACGTGCACCCGCGCGGCACAGCCCGCCGCGAGCAGCGGATCGAGCTTGGCGGCCAGCAGCGAGCCGATGAGCCCGGAGAGGACGTCGCCGGAACCCGCCGTGGCGGCCCACGACGTGCGGGCGCGGTTGACCAGGGTGCGGCCGTCCGGTCCGGCGATCACCGTGGCGTGGCCCTTGAGCAGCACGACCGCGTCGAACTTCGCGGCGGCGCGCCGGGCAGCCGCGACCCGGTCCGGACCGACGTCGCCGGCCAACCGTTCGAACTCGCGGTCGTGCGGGGTGAGCACGACGGGCGTGTCGGGGTCGCGGGCGTCCCAGAGGTCGGGGTTGTTGGCGAGCATGGTGATGGCGTCGGCGTCGGCACAGACCGGGACGCCCGCCTCCAGCACGGTGCGCAGGACGTCCTCCGCGCCCAGGCCCGTGCCCAGACCGGGGCCGACCACCCAGGACTGCACGCGGCCCGCGTCGGTGATGGAGCCGGTGCAGATCGCCTCCGGCCAGCGGGCCCGGACGCCTTCCGCCGCCGGACCGGCGTAGCGGACCAGCCCGGACGTGGCCAGCAGCGCCGCGCCGGTCGCCAGGACGGCCGCGCCGGGGTAGGTCGCGGAGCCGGCCGCGATGCCGGTGACGCCCTGGGTGTACTTGTCGTCCGCCGGTCCGGGCACGGGCCAGGCCGCGCCGATGTCCGCGACGTCGAGCTCGGCCAGGTCTGGTCCGGAGAGTTCGGGGCCGAGGCCGATGTCGACCAGTCGGACGTCGCCGCAGTCGGCCAGCGCGTGCACGGGCTTGAGGCAGCCGAACGTGACCGTGACGGCGGCGCGCACGGCCGGTCCGTCGATCACGCCGGTGTCCGGGTCGATGCCGCTGGGCGAGTCGACCGCGAGGACGGGCGCGTCCAGGTGCGCGACGTGCTCCGCCGCGTCGGGGCGGAGCGGGCCGCGTCCGGACAGTCCGACGATGCCGTCGACCACCAGGTCGACGTCGGTGAGCCGGGGCACGATCCGGCCGCCCGCCCGGCGGAACGCGGCCAGCCCCTCGGCGTGCGCCCGCGCCGGGTCGAGCAGCACCGCCGACACCGCGATCCCGCGCCGGCGCAGGTAGTACCCGGCCCACAGCGCGTCGCCGCCGTTGTTGCCCGCGCCGACCAGCAACCCGACCCGCCGCCGACCGCCGAGCATGTCGAGCGCCGCGGTCGCCACCCCGAACGCCGCCCGCCGCATCAGCGACCCGGCAGGCACCCGTGCCATGACCCGGTCCTCGGCCGCCCTCACCCGCGCAGTGGTCCACAGTCCCCGCATAGCGCGACAGCCTGCCCCCTGCCGGTTCGGCGCGCACCGCCGGGTGGCGGTCGCCGACTACCCGCCGAATGCCGCAGCCGCCCACCCTGCTTCCCACCCACCGACCAGGACACCGGCCGGCCACAACGCACCCCTTCGGGCCACCGGGGCTGATCCGGCCGGCAGCCGCGGGGACCTCGCCGGACCGACCACCTCGCGACTCCCCCGGCCGCAACGCAGCCGCCGCACCGGCCCCCGCCGCCGACCACGCGGGCTTCGCCGGGCCGGCCACCGCCACAGTGCGGCGACCACGGTGCAGGCGTCTGGCGGCCACCGGAACGGACCTGGTCGGCGGCTGCGTCGGCTTCGTGGCGATCGGCGCGGCTACTCGACGGTGACGGACTTGGCGAGGTTGCGGGGATTGTCGACGTCGTAACCCCGGCTGCGGGCGATCTCGGCGGCCAGGACCTGGAGCGGCACGGTGGAGATCAGGGGCTGGAGCAGGGTGGAGACCGCCGGGACCTCGATCAGGTGGTCGGCGAACGGGCGGACGGTTTCGTCGCCTTCCTCCGCGATCACGATGGTGCGCGCGCCGCGTGCCTGGATCTCGCTGATGTTCGACACCAGCTTCGAGTGCAGGACCGGGCGGCCCTTCGGCGACGGCATCACCACGACCACCGGCAGGCCCTCCTCGATCAGGGCGATCGGGCCGTGCTTGAGTTCGCCCGCCGCGAAGCCCTCGGCGTGCATGTACGCCAGTTCCTTGAGCTTCAGCGCGCCTTCCAGCGCCACCGGGTAGCCGACGTGCCTGCCCAGGAACAGCACGGCCTTCGAGTCGGCCAGTTCGCGGGCGAGTGCCCGGACCTGGTCGACGGTGCCGAGCACCGTCTGCACCGCCTCCGGCATGGACTCCAGCTCGTGGAACTCGCGGGCGACCTCGTCCGGGTACTTGGTGCCGCGCGCCTGGGCCAGGGCCAGGCCGACCAGGTAGTTCGCCGCGATCTGGGCCAGGAACGCCTTGGTCGACGCGACGCCGATCTCCGGGCCGGCGTGCGTGTAGAGCACGGCGTCGGACTCGCGCGGGATCTGGGCGCCGTTCGTGTTGCACACCGCGAGCACGCGGGCCTTCTGGGCGCGGGCGTGGCGGACGGCTTCCAGGGTGTCGGCCGTCTCGCCGGACTGGGACACCGCGACCACGAGGGTGTCGCGGTCCAGGACCGGGTCGCGGTAGCGGAACTCCGAGGCGAGTTCGACCTCGACCGGGAGGCGGGTCCAGTGCTCGATCGCGTACTTCGCGACCAGGCCCGAGTGGTAGGCCGAGCCGCAGGCGACGACGAAGACCTTGTCGACGTCCCGCAGGTCCTGGTCGGTCAGGCGCTGCTCGTCGAGCACGATCCGGCCGTCGCGGAAGTGGCCGCGCAGGGTGTTCGCCAGCGCCTCGGGCTGCTCCTCGATCTCCTTGAGCATGAAGTACTCGTGGCCGCCCTTCTCGGCGGCCGACAGGTCCCAGTTCACCGTGAACGGCTTGGCTTCGGCGGGCTCGCCGTGGAAGTCGGTGACCGTGTAGCCGGCGCGGTCGATCACGACGATCTGGTCCTGGCCGAGTTCGACGGCTTCGCGGGTGTGCTCGATGAACGCGGAGACGTCCGACGCGACGAACGTCTCGCCCTCGCCGACGCCCACCACCAGCGGGGACGAGCGGCGGGCGGCGACCACCAGGTCCGGTTCGTCGGCGTGCGTCACGACGAGCGTGAACGCGCCTTCGAGCCGGCGGACGACGGCGCGCACGCTGGCCGTCAGGTCGCCCTTGGTGTCACCCTCGCGGTAGGCGAAGGCGATCAGGTGCGCGGTCGTCTCGGTGTCGGTGTCGCTGCTCATCTCGACGCCGAGGGCTTCGAGTTCGGCGCGCAGCGCGGCGAAGTTCTCGATGATCCCGTTGTGCACCACAGCGACCCGGCCGGTCACGTCGCGGTGCGGGTGGGAGTTGCGGTCGACCGGCGCGCCGTGGGTGGCCCACCTGGTGTGGCCCATGCCGGCGGTGCCCGCGAAGCCCTCGCGGCCCACCTCGTCCAGCCGGTCCTCCAGGTTGGCCAGCCGGCCCGCCTTGCGTTCGACGGCGAGGCCGCCCGCGCCGTCGAGCACGGCGACGCCCGCCGAGTCGTAGCCCCGGTACTCCAGCCGCCGCAGCCCGTCGAGCACTACGTCCAGCGCCGAGCGGTGGCCCACGTATCCCACGATTCCGCACACGCCGCACAGCGTAACCAGACCAGAGGCATCACCCGAAAGGGCCACTTCCGACCGTTTGTGCAGGTCAGTGCGCTTATTGGTGTAGACCAATCGGGGCGTGCGGGCCGGTGGGGCGATCGACTACCGTTCACGCGGTGAGCGGCTACTCGGCGAAGCAGGTGCTCGACCAGCTCAGCAGGCCCGGCGAGCACCCGGTGCTGCGCGGCGACCTGGCCCTGGTGGGGCTGCCCGGCCTGGTCTACACACCCCAGTCGGGGCTGGGCCTGCCCGCCGTGGCGTTCGGGCACGGCTGGTTGCAGCCGGTCAGCCGGTACCGGGGTCTGCTGCGGCACCTCGCGTCGTGGGGCATCGTGGCAGCCGCGCCGGGCACCCAGCGCGGGCCGCTGATGTCGTCCCGGCTGCTCGCCGGCAACCTGCGGACGGCCCTGGACATCTGCACGGGCGTGCGGCTGGGCGAGGGCGCGATCAGCGTCGACCCGGACCGGCTGGCGGTCGCCGGACACTCGATGGGCGGTGGCGCGGCGGTGCTCGCGGCGGCCGAGGACGAGCGGGTGCGGGCGGTCGTGACGTTCGCCGCATCCGAGACCAGGCCGTCGGCGCTCGACGCGGCGCGGCTGGTGACGGTGCCCGGTCTGCACCTGGCAGCGGGCGAGGACCGCATCGCACCGCCGGTCGGGCACGCGGAGGCGATCGCGGAGGCGTGGCAGGGGCCGGTGCAGCTGCGGATGCTGCCGAAGGCGAGTCACCTCGGTTTCGCCGAGGGGCGGCACTGGAGCGAACTGCTGCTGGACGGCAAGGGCGAGCGGGCCACGCAGAAGCTGGCGAAGGCCCTGACGACCGCCTTCCTGCTCCGCATCCTCAAGGGCGAGAAGAAGTGGGACGCCCTGCTGGAGAACGAGGTGAAGGGCGCATCCCTCACCTACCAGCGCACCGCCCTCGCCACCCACCGCTGACCCGACCCGAACCGGCCCCCAGGCCCAGGTCCAGGCGACCCACAATCCGCGCCGCCCGACACAACACCGGCCCTCACTGCCCTGGCCCGCGCAACGCCGGCCCACCCTGCGCCAGCCCGCACTGCCCCGCCCAACGCCGACCCGCGCCGTACTGCACCGCGCTGCCCCGCACCGCGCCGCACCGCCCGACGCCGCACCGCAGTGCACAACGCCAGTCAGCGCCGCGCCCCGGTCCCGGAACAGACGAGCGCCCGGCCTGTCCGGGGTGGACGGGCCGGGCGCTCGGGTTGTCAGGTCAGGTCAGGTCAGCCAGCTCTGGCCGCCGAAGTCGTCATCGTCGTCGGCCGGGGCGGGCCTGCGGGGTGCGTGCCTGGCCGGGGGTGGTGGCGGGGTCGGGGGCGGGGTGACCGGCGGTGGTGGGGGTGGGGCCTGGGTGGTCGGGGCGGTGGTCCAGGCGGTGGCCGGGGTCGGGGTGGGCGTCGGGCCGGTGGCCCAGCCGGTGCCGGGAGCCTGGGCTTCGTAGGTCGGCTCGTCGTCCTCGCTGCCGAAGCTGAACTCGCCGGTCTTCTTCTCCGTCGCGGCCGTGGTGCCCCAGCCGCCGGCCGCCTTTTGGCGTTTGCCGGCTTCCTGGATGCGTTCGATGGTCTTCTGCGCGGTCGCCGCCTGCTTGTCGAGGCTGTCGCCCGCCTTGTCCCGTGCTTCGCGGGAGTGGCGTTCGCGCAGCTCCCGGCGATCGGCGTGCTCTCGGGCGATCTGGTCCATGCGGCTCTTCGCCGCCGCCCACCGGTCGGACGCGACGCTCATCGGCCCTCCTCACCCAGCACGCCCTGCACGCGGCTGAGGCTCACATCGTCGTCGAACAGCGAGCCCGTGGTGCGCCACTGGCCGGGGCTGCGCTCGTTGTCGCCACCGCCCTGCTGGGCACCGCCTGCCATTCCGCCGCCCATGGGCATTCCGCCGCCCATCATGCCGCCTCCCATCGGCGACCCGGACTGGCCGTGCCCGTCCTGCATGGACGGCAGCGTCGCCGAGCCCGCCTGACCGGCGGAGGAGGCGCTGGTGTCGGCGTTCAGGCCGTGGTCGGCACTGCTGGAAGGGCTGCTCCACGTGCTGTCCGAACCGGACGGGCTGCTGCCGCCGAGCACCGAGTCCGCGCCGTTGAAGCCGCTCGACCCGCCGCCGAACACGGACGCGCCGGACGTGGTCGTCGTGCCGCCGGAGTCGGTGGGGGTCACCGGGCCCGGGCCTGCCTGGTCGAACTGGCCGGCGAAGTGCTGGCCGGCGAACTGAGACCCGCCGAACGCCCCGCCGCCGTGCTGAGGCCCGCCGAACTGAGACCCACCATGCTGGGGCCCACCGTGCTGGGGGCTGTCGTACTGCGCCGACGCCGGCTGGAACTGCGACGGCTCGGTGAACCCCTGGACCGGTCCGCCGCCCGCGACGGCACCACCTGGCTCGACCGAGCCCGGCACGAAACCGACCGCACCGCCGGCAGCACCGCCGAACGCGCCCGAAGCGGACGCACCGATGGTCTCGCCTGCGGCAGGCACGAAGCCCGCCGCACCGCCCGCTTCACCGGCCACCGACGCGAAGCCCGCCGCACCGGCGGCCTCACCGGCCATCGGCGCGAAGGCCGCCTCGGACGGGTCGGTGACGCCGGAGGCGAAGCCCTGGTCGGCGGTGCCGGGGGCGAAGGTCGCGTTGGCCGGGTCGGCGATGTCGAACGCCGGTTCCGCCCGGCCGATCAGCGGCTCGCCCTGGGCGGGCATGGTGGTGACCGGCTGGTCCGGACCGGGGTTGTCCGCCGGCAGGGGGACCGCGTCGTCCAGGCCGGGAATGGTCGGCTTGCCGTCGTCCGGCGAGTCCTCGCCGAACTCGACGCCGTACTCCTCGGGCGTGCCGTCGCCGTTGTCGACCGTCAGGTTGATCTCGCCGGTCAACGGGTCGACCTCGGCCGTGATGGCTAGGCCGTCGAGTTCGATCAGGGCCTTGCCGTCGGCACCCGCCTCGATCGGGATCGCGCCGTCCGTCGCGCCGCCCGCGCTGATCGCCGCGCCGGGGACCGCGCCCGCCGTGCCGGCGGTACCGCCGGCAGTCGCGCCGGCCAGGGCGGTGGCCAGGGCCGCGCCGCCGTTCTGGCCGGTCAGGGCCTTCAGGGCGTCCGGGTTGTTGCTGAAGTCGACGTCGTAGGTCTTCGGTTCACTGGTCGGCGTGTCGACGGTGATCTGCACGTGGCCGTTCTCGTCCGGCTCGGTGATCTTGATCTCGTTGTCGCCGCTCTTGATGGTGACGGTCTCGGGCGCTTCCTCGTCGCCCTTCACGCCGTCCGGCTTGCCGTCGCCGTCCTTGTCGTCCGGCTTCCCGTCACCGTCGGTGTCGCCCGGGACCTTGGTGTCTGGCTTGCCGTCGCCGTCCAGGTCGTCGGGCTTGCCGTCGCCGTCGGTGTCACCAGGCACCTTGACGTCGGGCTTGCCGTCGCCGTCCTTGTCCAGCGGGTTCTCCGGCTTCGGGATCTCCGGGACGGACGGGGTGCCGCCACCGCCGCCGGAACCCGAGCCGCCGCCGGAACCGGACCCGGAGCCGCTGCCCGAACCGGAGCCCGAACCGTTCCCGTTCCCGTTGCCATTCCCATTGCCGTTGCCGTTCCCGTTTCCGTCGCCCTTGTCGCTGCCGGGGGCGGGGAACGGGTTCTCGAACTCGGCCATGTAGGAGGCCAGCGTCTCCCACTTGGCGTCCACGGACGTCTTGGTCTCCGTGCAGCAGCCCTTGAACTGCTCGTACAGGCCCCAGAACTCGACGTTGAACGACTGCTGGATCCACCGCTTGCACTGGTTGATCGCGAACTCTTTGTTCTCGTCGTTCAACCCGCAGTCGTCGTCGTTGAGCCGCTCGGCGATGTTGCTGCCCGGCACCACCGAGTCGACCCAGCCGGCGATCTCCCGCACCCGGTCCTTGGAGTAGTCGCCCTCGCCGCGCGCGAACGAGACGACCTTCTCCGCCATGAACGTGTCGGCCTTGGCGATCCGCTCCCGGTACATGTCCAGGACCTCGTCGGCCTTGCCCTTGCACAGCTGGTAGACGCCGGACACGGCGGTGCGGGTCAGGTCGGCGGCACCGCTCAGGCCGTCCGCCAGCTCGGTGATCTTCGGGACGATCTGGTCGTTGTAGTGGTCGTGGGACTTGGTGGCGGCCTTGCCCTCCCACTCGCCGTAGAGCGTCTTCAGCTTGCCGTCGACGTCCGACTTCATCTCGTCGATCTTCGACTTGGCGGTGCTGAACTCGTCGGCTTCCAGCAGGAACTTCTGGAAGTTGATGCCGCGCTGCTCGTCGTACGGCTTCTGGATGTGGTTGCCGAAGTCCAGGTTGCTGGTGTTGCCGAGGCAGTCGCCGGGCCGGTTGTTCCAGATCGGCATGAACTTCTCGAAGACCTTCAGGCCCGCCTGGCCCGCGTCGAACAGCTCGTCCGACGTCTTGGTGCCGGAGCCGGACGCGGTCGGCGGCTGCTTGCCGTCCAGCTTCGTCTGGCCCTCGTTGACGGCCTTCGTCTGCTCACGGCTGTTGTAGCTCTTGGTGTCGCCTTCGGCCTTGGCCTCGTCGTAGGCGCCCTGGAGGTCGCTGGTGGCCAGGGCCCAGAGGCTGACGTCCCCCGGGCTGTAGTCGTACCGGTCCATGTAGGTCTTCGCCTCGTCGGAGGCGGACCACGGGTTGTTCGCGACGTACTCGCGGAGGAGGGTCTTCTTCTTGTCCTCGGAGATGTTCGGGTCGTCGAGGAGGCCCTTGACATCGTTCCAACTCGGCTTGGCCATCAGTACTGGCTCCCCACGTTGCTCGCGTTGGTGGCCTCGACGTCACCGTAGGTCGCGGCTCCGGAGGCGATCTTCCCCGCGAACGAACCGAGCGTGCCCGCCATGTTGGCGATGCCCTTGCCGAAATTCTCGACCCCGGTCTTGTACTTGCCGTGGTGCTGTTTGTGCGCCTGCCCGAAATCGGCGTCGGCCGTTTCGGTCTGGCCGACCTTCTTGAGATCTTCCGCCGTGTCCTTCGCGGCGTCGGAAATGCCCTTCGAGGCTTTTTGCATGGCCTCGGTGCTGGTGCCGTAACCGGCCACGGCGCTTCACTCCCCTCCGTGGCCCGAAGCCACGACCCTCGACCGAACTCGTCCGTTTCGACGTGACGCTTCGGCGCCCGGTTCCCATCGTGGCACCCGGCCGGGTCACCCGATGAGCTTTCGGAGGTGCTCCTTGCAGGTGTAAACGCTAACCCGCCGGAGTGGCCCCTGCCGAGGGGTCGTCCCAGGACCGGGCGACGGCTGAGCGGGAAATCCGTCCGCAGGACATCTTGCGAGGCATCCTGCGGCATCGGCGGGCCGTGGGAATTCGGCTGCCGGGCACGGGGGCCGCCGAGCCGACCAGGCGCGAGTCGGCCGTACGGATGCGGGCGGCCGGGTCCGGATGTGGAGGTGCCGGTCGGGTGATCGCGCCCAGTGGGATGAATCCGCACCCGGCTACCGCGCCCCGAACGGACGGGTGACGGCCTCAGTCCACCGAGGAGACGACGCCGGCCAGGCGGCGGGCCGCCGACTCGGCCAGTTCGTGCGTGGCCGCTTCCACCATCACGCGCACCAGCTGCTCGGTGCCGGACGGGCGCAGCAGCACGCGGCCGGTGTCGCCCAGTTCCTCGGTCACGGCGGCCACGGCGTCGTTCACCGACGTGTCCTTCGCCACCGCCGTCTTGTCGCCGACCACCACGTTGATCAGCACCTGCGGCAGCCGGCGCATCACGCCCGCCAGCTCGGCCAGCGACTTGCCGGTCTCGGCCATCCGGGACATCAGGCGCAGCGCGGTCAGCAGGCCGTCGCCGGTGGTGGCGTGCGCGGGCAGCACCACGTGCCCGGACTGCTCGCCACCCAGCGCGAACCCGCCCGCGTGCAACTCCTCCAGCACGTACCGGTCGCCCACGGCGGTGGTGCGCAGCCGCACGCCGTGCTCGCGCATCGCCAGGTGCAGGCCCAGGTTGCTCATCACGGTCGCGACCAGGGTGTCGTCGGTCAGCTCGCCGGCCTCCTTCATGGCCAGCGCGATGACCGCCATGATCTGGTCGCCGTCCACCTCGTCGCCGGCCGCGTCCACGGCCAGGCAGCGGTCCGCGTCGCCGTCGTGCGCGATGCCCAGGTCGGCACCGTGCTCCAGCACGGCCGCGCGGACCAGGTCCAGGTGGGTGGAGCCGCAGCCGTCGTTGATGTTCAGGCCGTCCGGCCGGGCGTGGATCTCGATCACCTCGGCGCCGGCGCGGCGGTAGGCGTCCGGGGCGGCCACGGAGGCCGCGCCGTTCGCGCAGTCCACGACCACCTTGACGCCGTCCAGGCGGTGCGGCGTCACCTTGAGCAGGTGCTGCACGTACTGGCCTTCGGCGTCCTCGATGTCCCGGACCCGGCCGATGCCCGGACCGGTGGGGCGGTTCGCGGTCTCGCCCATCTTGCGCTCGATCTCGTCCTCGACCGCGTCGGCCAGCTTGTGCCCGCCCGCGCCGAACAGCTTGATCCCGTTGTCCGGCATCGGGTTGTGCGACGCGGAGATCATCACGCCCATGTCCGCGCCGAGCGCCGACACCAGGTAGGCGACCGCCGGGGTGGGCAGCACACCCGCCCGGAGCACGTCCGCGCCGGCCGCGGTGAGGCCCGCCACGACCGCGGCCTCCAGCATTTCGCCGCTGGCGCGCGGGTCGCGGCCGACCACGGCGACCGGTCGGTGCGAGCGGTCGTGTTCGGCGAGCACCCGGGCGGCCGACGCGGCGACCGAGAGCGCGAGTTCCGGGGTCAGGTCGGCGTTCGCCAGACCACGTACACCGTCAGTGCCGAACAGCCGACCCATGATCGCCATGACCTCCGTGATCAACCACACAACTTTGGGCGGAAAAGCACTGCGGGAGCAGGCAGTTCGACAAGGAACTGACTGCTCCCGCAGGGTGTTGCTCGAAAGTGCGACCGGCGAAGGTCAGCGCTTGCTGTACTGAGGTGCCTTGCGGGCCTTCTTCAGACCGTACTTCTTGCGCTCCTTGACCCGGGGGTCACGGGTGAGGAAGCCGGCCTTCTTCAGCACCGGGCGGTCCTCGGAGTCCACGGCGATCAGCGCGCGGGCGATGGCGAGCCGCAGCGCACCGGCCTGGCCGGTGGTGCCGCCGCCACGCAGGTTCGCGATGACGTCGAACGTCTCCGGCTTCTCGGTCGTCACCAGGGGCTCACGGATGAGCTGCTGGTGCACCTTGTTCGGGAAGTACGCCTCAAGCGACTTGCCGTTCAGGGTGAACTTGCCGGTGCCGGGCAGCAGGCGCACCCGGACGATGGCCTCCTTGCGGCGGCCCACGGTCTGCGCCAGGTGGTGCGCGCCCGCGCTGAGCACGGGGCGGACGACCGGGGCGGGAGCGGGCTCGGCGGCCTCGTCGGCGGCGTCTTCGGTCGCGTCGGCAACGACGTCGGCAGCCTCGGCCTCGACGGCCTCGACCGCAACGGCCTCGACCTCGGCATCGGCGGACTCGACGACGGCGGACTCGACAACGTCAGCCTCGACGACAGCGGCCTCGACCGCGTCGACCTCGGCTTCAGGAGTGGTCACGTCGGTTTCCTCGGTGTGCGGCTCGGTCACTGGGCGACCTTCTTGATCTCGAACGGCTGCGGCTGCTGCGCCGCGTGCGGGTGGTTCGGGCCCGTGTACACCTTGAGCTTGCCGGCGATCACACGGCCGAGGCGGTTCTTGGGCAGCATGCCCTTGATCGCCTTCTCGACCAGCCGGTCGGCCCTGGTGTCGAGCACCTCGCCGAACGACCGCTGGCGCAGACCGCCGGGGTGGCCGGAGTGCCGGTACACGAACTCCTGGTCGCGCTTCTTGCCGGTCAACGCCACCTTGTCCGCGTTGACGATGATGACGAAGTCACCGGTGTCAACGTGTGGTGCGTAAGTCGGCTTGTGCTTGCCGCGCAGCAGCGTCGCGGCCTGGGTGGCGAGCCGACCGAGCACCACGTCCTGGGCGTCGATCACGTGCCAGGCTCGGGTCACCTCGCCGGGCTTCGGGCTGTACGTGCGCACGGGTCTACCTCGTCGTCACTTGCGTCTGGGGTCATTGCGGCGGCTGCTCAGGCCAGACACCCCAGGTGGGCAAGAGGACCAGAACGAGGCACGCGAGTGCGCACCGGGTACCGCACAACAACGTAGGAGGTTACCGGTAGGGCATGGCCGGGTCAAAACGGCCCCCCACCAACCGGGTCGAGACCGCCTGTCGGACCGCCCGCGCACGCCCTCCACAGGCCTGGAGAACGCGCCCGAGCGGGCTCGCGCCGACTCGGGCAGGCACGCACGCGCTCAGTGCCGACGCCCGGCGGGCCCGGACATCCGCGCGGTGATGCAGCGTGCATCAGGCGGGGTGGCCGCGCGTACGCGAGCCCGGCCACGGCCCCGGAAGCGTCCGGCGACGTCACGCGGCCGGACGCGTACGCGGGCCCCGGAAGCCGGTGGCTCCGGGGCCCGCGAGGGTCACGTGGTGACCTGGTTCACCAACGCGAGGTGTTCTTCTGCTCCGCGGCGGAGTAGGCGTCGTTCGCCGAGGCGACGGCGGTACCGATCGCGGCGAGGACCTGCTGGAGGTCGGCGGCCGAGGTGTCCCACTGCCGCTGCACGGCCTGGTACGCCTCGGACGTGCCACCCTGCCACTGCGCGATGACCGGGTCGATCCGGGCCTTCAGGTCGTCCAGCTGCTGCTGGACCTGGCTCGCCTGACCGGAGATGTCGCCGGCGGCCGAACCGAGAGCGCCGAAGTCGATCTTGATCTCGTCGTTCATGATCTCCCCTTGGAAGGTGATTCAAAAATAGCCGAGGAATTGCGGGTGAAGCTAATGGAGTGCAACGGGAAACCCGTTGTCACGCACCGCCGCCGAGGCGACCCAGAATGGTCGACATCTCCTGCGACTGCGCCTCTTCCTCGGCCACGTAGGTCTGGACCGAGCCGGTGATCTGCTCGGCGATGCCGACCAGCGCCTCCTGGAGCTTCGCGGCGTCCTCGTTGAAGCGGTTCATCAGGTTCGTGAACGCGTCGGCGGCGGAACCCTTCCACGCCGGCGCGAGGCCGTCGATGGTGTTGCGCAGGTTGTTCAGGATGCCCTGGACGTTGCCGTTCGTGTCCATGATGTCCTTGGCAGCCGTCTGAAGCTCCGGGACTCCGGTTGCGTAACCAGCCATTGGGTTTGAACCCCCTAAGTCGGCGAGATCAGGCAGTACGTGCCTTCTCGGTTCGTACGCCTCTTCCGACGCAGACCCTGCCACGTCCGGTTCCACGCTGTCGCGAGATCCCCCGAAGTAGTTGCGCTAGTAAACGCAACCGGTGCGGAACCCCGGCTCAGTAGAGGATTCGCGCTTGCGAAAAGTCCTCGTCATCGTCGGTTTCCGGTGGCATCCGGCCACTCGGACCGGCAACCGCGCGGGAACCGAGCGGAGTGACCGGCGGAGCGGAATTTGCATTCGCGTCCGTTCGCATCTGCGATTCCCGGGGAGTGAGGAGTTCCTCGCCGGACGGCAACTGCTCGACGGGCAGTCCGCGGTGTGCGCGGAACCCGGTCGCGACCCGCTGGACGTCACCGGACGTCGGCACGTGCTGCTCCGGCTTCACCTCCCGGGCCCGGGCCCGGTCGGCGAGTTCCC
The DNA here is from genome assembly GCA_965995405.1 of uncultured Saccharothrix sp. Lineage (GTDB taxonomy): Bacteria > Actinomycetota > Actinomycetes > Mycobacteriales > Pseudonocardiaceae > Actinosynnema. Next base: position 12,847 of record CBHFOL010000028.1, on the reverse strand, counting down.
GGTTGCGGTCGCGCCGGTCGGCGTCCTTCGCGCCGGCCGCCGCGGCGGCCCGGCGGCCTCTGGTCACGGCGGCGTCGAGGTCCGAGCGGAACCTGGCGAATGCCTCCGGGATGCCGGTCATCAGTCTGTTCCCACCCAGCGCTTCCTAGTCGGTCACGGTCAGCGTGCGGACGACCTGCTCGCACACCTGGCGGACCCGGTCCTCCCCGGACGAGGGGTACTGGCAGCCGACGCTGACCTGCGCGTCGCCCTGGAACAGCACGTACCAGTCGACGGTGACCGAATCCACCTGCTCCCGGTAGTAAACGACATCCTTCCCGCCGAAGCTCGCCGAAGCCCGGAAACCGGACAGGTTCCGGCCCTGGTCGTACTTGGCGCGCAACTCGGTGACGCCCCGCTGCCGGTCGGCAGACGAGTCGTAGGTGAGCTTCTGCTCGGTCACCGCGATCACGTCGTCCGGGAATCCGGGCGCGGTGGGTTTGATGAACACCTTCCGGGTCGCCGCGTCGCCGCCGGTCTGCTCCCACCCCGAGGGCGCGACGAAGCTGTAGTCGTACTGGGCGATCGTCTTGCCGGGCACGCCGCCCGACGTGGTCGTGGTGGGCGTCGTGGTCGCCGTCGGCGTGGCGTCGGGCGTGGGCGTCGTGGTCGTGCCGCCGTCGGGTTTCAGCACGTACGCCACGGTGCCGAGGACGACCAGCGCCACCACGACCGCCGCGCCGACCAGCCACGGCGTGCGACCGCGCTTCGGCGGGGCCGCCGGCGGCGGCGGGAAGTGCGCGGACTGGGGGAAGTGCGGCGGCTGCGGGAACCCGGCGGGCGGCGAGAGGTGGGACGGGATGCGCCGGGTGAGCTTGCGGGTCGCCTCGTCGGTGAGCTTCCGGGTCACGTCCGACTGCTCGGGCAGCGAGCCGGTGCGCATCGGATCGGTGCTGACCGCGCGCAGCGCGCCCCGGGCCACCACGGTCTCCGGCTGGTCGATGCTGGTCGGCACGACCCCGGTCTGCTCCAGCACCAGCCGGGCGACCAGCGGGATCCGGCTGGAGCCGCCGACCAGGAACACGCCGGCCAGGCCGCGCGGGTCGAGCCCGGCGTCCCGCACGGCCGTCGCGAGCAGCGCCGCCGCCCGGTTGAGCTGCGCGCCGACCAGGCGTTCCAGGTCGGTGCGGGTCACGTGGGCGTCCGGGAACGGCGGCGGCATCGGCACGTCGGTGTAGGAGTGCCGGGACAGCGTCTCCTTCGCGCCCCGCACGTCCTGCCGCAGCACGCGGCGCTTGCGCCGGTCGGCCATCTCCCGGCCCTCGACCAGCTGCCGCCACGCCGCCGGGTCGCCGGGCGAGACCAGCGAGCCGACGTGCTCCAGCAGCGCCTGGTCGACGTCCGCGCCGCCGAACGTCGGGTCGCCCTTGGTGGCCAGCACCCGGAACGTGCCGCCCTGCCGGGCCACGACGCTCGCGTCCACGGTGCCGCCGCCGAGGTCCAGCACGGCCAGCGCCGCGCCGTCCGGCAGGGCGTGGGTCGCGGTGTGGAACACCGCCGCCGCGACCGGCTCGGGCACCAGCCGCAGCTCCTTGCCCAGGCCCCGGCCGGCGTCCAGCAGCACCCTGGTGCGGATCGCGCCCCAGTCCGCCGGGTGGGTGAGCACCAGCAGGTCGACCGGGGTGCCGCCGGCGACGTGCCGGGCCTCGTCCACCACCCGGGTGAGCACCGCGCGCACCACGTCGACCACCTTGAGCACGCTGGTGCCCAACAGCAGCTCGCCCTCGTCCACCCGGCGCTTGGGGTGCGGCTCGTAGCGGGACGGGTCGACCGCCGCCTGGCGTTCCGCCTCCTGGCCGACGAACAGCGCGCCGTCCGGGGCGGCGAACACCGCGGACGGCAGGATCGGCTGGCCGTCCACCACGACCACCTGCGGCTCCCGGCCGTTGACCGAGATGGCGACGCAGGTGCTGGACGTGCCGAAGTCGACCGCCACGCGCAAGGTCATCGGTCATCCCCTCGTCCGCCGGGGTCGGCGTGCGCGGTCATTTCTACCGGACCGGGCCGGCCACGGCCCCGGCTCGCCGGGGAGCCGCCCGCGTCGCGGCACCGACCCGCCAACGCCGAACGGCCCCGGCGAGCGGGGCCGTTCGGCGTCGTCCGGTGATCAGTCCGGCTGGATCCAGGCGAACTGGATGCGCTGCTGCCCGAACTTGCGGGTCACCATCGTGCCCCGGCCCGGAGGCTGCACCGACGGCTTGAGGGTGCCCACGATCGCGCCCTCCTCCTTCGAGCCGGAACCGACCATGATCGGCGCCGAGATCTCCTTCAGCTTGCCCAGGATCGGGTCGAACATCGCCCGCGACGCGCCACCCATCCGACGCACCGCGATCACGTGCAGACCCACGTCCTTCGCCTGCGGGATGAACTCCGCCAGCGGCTGCAACGGGTTCTGCGAACCCTGCGGCGCGACCAGGTCGTAGTCGTCCACGATCACGAACAGCTCCGGGCCCTTCCACCAGGACCGGTTCTTCAACTGCTCCTGCGTCACGTCCGGACCGGGCAGCCGGCCCAGCATCGAGCCGCGCACGTCCTTCACCATGTCCGTGAGCTGCGCGGACGACACCGCGTACGCCAGCAGGTGGTCCGACTCGATGAACCCCAGCATGGTGCGCCGGTAGTCCACCAGCATGATCAGCGCCTCGGCCGACGAGTAGCTGGTCATGATCCCGCGCACGATGGCGCGCAGCATGTTCGTCTTGCCGGACTCGCCGTCGGCCAGCGCCATGAAGTGCGGGTCGGCGTCGAAGTCCAGGTAGACCGGCGCGAGCTCGTCCTCGTTGACGCCGATCGGCACCAGCCGGCCCCGGTTCGGGTTGAGCTGCTGCACCTGGGCCATGAAGTCGGCGTACGGCAGCAGGTCGGGCAGCAGCCGGACCTGGGGCGCGCGCCGGCCCCGCCACACGGCGGACACCTTGGCGATCATGTCCTGCACGCCGGACGCCACGGTCTCCGGGTCGGAGGACGCGTCGATGCGCGGAAGCGCGGTCAGGAAGTGCAGCTTCTGCGGCGACAGACCGCGACCGGGCCGGCCGGCCGGGATGTTGATCGCGACCTTGCGGTCCACGTCGGACTCGCTCGGGTCACCGAGCCGCAGCTCGAACCGGGTGCCCAGGAGGTCCTTCATCGCGGGCCGGATCTCCGCCCACCGGTTGGCGGCCACGATCACGTGCACACCGTACGACAGACCCTGCGCGGCCAGCGCCTGGACCTGCGGCTCCAGCGCCTCGAACTCCTGCCGGAAGTTCATCCAGCCGTCCACGACCAGGAACGCGTCGCCGAAGTCGTCGTCGCGGATCTCGCCGCGCCGCTTCCGGTTGCGGAACTCGACCATCGAGTCGATGCCCTGCGCGCGGAACCGGAGTTCGCGCTCCGAGATCAGGCCGCTCAGCTCGGCCACCATCCGGCGGGCCTTGTCGACGTCCAGCCGGGACGCGAAGCCACCGACGTGCGGCAGGTTCTCCAGTGAGGCGAGCGTGCCGCCACCGAGGTCGAGGCAGTAGAACTGCACTTCCTCGGCGGTGTGCGTCAACGCCATGGACGTGATCATGGTCCGCAGCATCATCGACTTGCCCGACTGCGGGCCGCCGACGATCGCGCCGTGGCCGGCCGCGCCGGAGAAGTCCGCCCACAGCAGGTCGCGCCGCTGCTCGAACGGCTTGTCCACGACGCCCAGCGGCACCTGGAGCTTGCCGTTGGAGAAGAACCCGGGCGAGGTGAGCCCGCGGTCCTCGGTCGGCTGGAGCGGCGGGAGCAGGGTGTCCAGCGACGGCGGCTCGTTCAGCGGCGGCAGCCACACCTCGTGCGCCGGGGGACCCTGCCCCACCAGGCGCTCGACGATGACCTCAAGCTCGCTGGGCTCGTTGCTGTCCTCTTTCTTCTCCTGCTTGACCGGCTCGACCGGCTTCACCGGCTCCTTGGGGATCTCGATGTAGTCCGGCACGAAGAACCGGGGCCGCTTGTCGCTGGACACCACGGCCGACGGACCCGCCACCTGGATGCCGGCGGGCCGGTACGGGCCGGACACGTAGAGCGCCTTGAACCTGGTGAGCGGCGAGCCCTGCACGCCCAGGTACCCGGAACCCGGGATGGGCGGCAGCTCGTAGGCGTCGGGCACGCCGATCGCGGCCCGCGACTCGGCGGCGGAGAAGGTCTTCAGACCGATCCGGTAGGACAGGAACGTGTCCAGACCGCGCAGCTTGCCCTCCTCCAGGCGCTGCGAGGCGAGCAGCATGTGCATCTGGAGCGACCGGCCGACACGACCGATCTGGAGGAAGATGTCGATGAAGTCCGGCTTCGCGGTCAGCATCTCGGAGAACTCGTCGATGCAGATGAACAGCGCCGGCAGCGGGTCCAGGTCGGCCCCGTTCTCGCGGGCCTTCTCGTAGTCCCAGACGTTCTTGTAGTTGCCCTTGGCCAGCACTTCCTGCCGGCGCGCCACCTCGCCCGCGATGGCGTCCTTCATGCGGTCGACCAGGGTCAGGTCGCCCGCCAGGTTGGTGATGGTCGCGGCGACGTGCGGGGCCTTGTCCAGGCCGAGGAACGTCGCACCACCCTTGAAGTCGACCAGGATCATGTTGAGCGACGTGGACGAGTGCGTCGCCAGCAGGCCCAACACGAGCGTGCGCAGGAACTCGGATTTACCGGAACCGGTCGCGCCGATGCACAGGCCGTGCGGGCCCATGCCCTCCATGGCCGCTTCCTTGATGTCCAGCTCGACCTGCTGACCGAACTCGCCGATGCCGAACGGCACCCGGTAGCGGTCGCGCACCGGCCGGGGCCGCCACGCCTGCTGCACGTCGAACGTGATCGGGTCGCCCTGGAGGCCCAGGAACTCGATCAGCGGCGGGTTGTTGGACATGGACAGCGGGTCCTCGTCGCTGCCGCCCGCCTCCACACCGCCCACCCGGTACGGGGCGAGCCTGCGGGCCAGCGCCTCGGCCTCCACCACGGACAGCCAGTCCGGCCCGCCGAACCACTCGACGCCGCTGGCGCTGCGCGCGCCCAGCTTGCCGTCCTCGATCACCAGCCGCAGGCCGCGCCGCGCGGTCAGGTTGCCCAGCGACTCGGACAGGTCCAGCAGCGTGACGCCGACCAGGCCCTCCTCCAGGATGATCTGCTCTTCCCGGGTGACGTCGCCGTCGTCGATCACGATCACGATGTGCGGCTGGTCGGCGGGCGGCGGCGCGTTGCGGGTGAACCGCTGCCGGTCGCGCAGCTGCTCGTCCAGCATCTGCTCGACCTCGGTCAGCGAACTGGCCATCATCCGCATCTGGCCGATGCCGTCCACGATGTTCGGGTGCTGCACGTGCGGCAGCCACTTCATCCACTCCCACTCGGCCTTGGTGCGACCGGTGGTGACGACCGCGATGAGCAGGTCGTCCGGCGAGTGGAAGGTCGCCATCTGGGCCAGCAGGGCGCGGGCCAGGCCGCGCTTGATGTCGATCTCGCCGAGCAGGCCGACGGCGGCGAAGCCGCGCAGCGCGATGGAGATCGGCAGCTCGGGCACCAGCGAGTGGGCGCGCACGAAGCGGCGCAGCGCCAGCGTCGCGATGGGCTCCAGTTCCTCCACCGGGCCGGTCTGCGGCGGCACCAGGCGGGTCGCCAGCCGCTGCGAGCCGCGGCCCGCGCGCAGGTGGCAGAAGTCGGGGTCGTTCTGCCGGCGTTCCCACATCCGGCGGGTGGTGGCCAGCGACCAGAGCATCTGCGGGTCGGGGTGGACCCACTCGCGCTCGGCGCGCTGCTCGTTGGCCGCCTCGCGGGCGCGGTCCCGCATCTGGCCGAGGTACCGCAGGTAGTCCTTGCGGTCCTCGTTCATCTCGGCCTTCTTCTGGCCCTTGCCACCGCCCATGCCGCCCGCCATCATGCCGATGGTGGAGATCATCATCATGCCGGGCATGATCATGGCGGCCGGGTTTTTGTTGCTGTAGCTGAACATCAAGACCATCATCCCGACGGACGACACGATCATGACGGCCGGCATCGCCTTCATCATGATGTTGCCGGGGATGACCCGGGGCACCTCGGGCGGCGGTTCGAGGTGGACCTCGCCGCCCGGCGGACGGGGAGCAGCGAGGCGTGCCGTGCGCTTGAACTGCAGCGTGCTCACCTAACAGGCACCTCTTCACACTCTCGTACCAACGCACGCAGACGTGCGCCCACCAGTCGCAACGGACACTATGGCGCATCATGGCACCGGGCGAAGGTGGGTCCGGGAAAAACACCGCGTGACGTGTTGTGCCGAACCGGCCGATTGAGACACCCGATGCGGCCATACTTGGGGCCGCCCGGTGGACTGCCGAGCAGACCAATAGGGTCGGGGCCGGCCCGCACGCAGCACGAGCGACAGGACTTAGGGGGCACTGGTGGCGACCGGTACGACGGTGTTCAGCCGGGTGACGGTGGTTGCGCCGCGAACGCGTATCGACGTCGCGCTGCCCGCCGACGTCGCGGTGGCCGACCTGCTGCCGATGCTGCTGGACATGGCCAAGGAGGCCACTCCGGACGGCGGCGTGCGGCACGGCGGCTGGACGCTGGCGAAGCTGGGCGACAGCCCGCTCGACCCGAGCCGCACGCTCGCGTCGCTCGGCGTGGTCGACGGCGAGCTGCTACAGCTGCGCAAGCGCAACGAGAACCCCCCGCCGCCGCTCTACGACGACGTCGTGGACGCGATCGCGGAGTCCGACCCGGACAGCTTCCGCCCGTGGACGAAGGACACCGCCCGCCGCTACGGCCACATCGCCGGCGCGCTGGCGCTGCTCACCGCCGCCGTGGCGGTGCTGATGGCCGGTCCGCTGTTCGGCGGTGACGGGCTGTGGCCGGCGATCTGCGCGGGCGCGACGGCCGTCGTGGCACTCGCGGCGGGCGCGGTCATCGCCCGGTCCTACGACGCGACCGGCACCGGCGTGCTGATCGCCGCCGCCGGCGGCCTGCCCATGGCGTACGTGGCGGGGCTCTACATCGTGCCGGGCGCGATCGGCCGGCCGAACCTGCTGCTGGCCAGCGTGCTGGTGCTGATCTTCTCCTCGGCCGCGATCCTGCTCATCGGGCGCGGCATCACGGTGTTCATCGCGGCGGCCACGGCGGGCGCGCTGAGCGGCCTGGCGTTCCTCATCGGGATCTTCGTGGATCACCCGGTCGTGGGTATCGCGGCGGCCACGGCGGCGGTGTCGCTGGCGGCGCTGTCCATGCTGCCCCGGCTGACCATCCAGCTGGCGAAGCTGCCGCTGCCGACCGTGCCGGGCAGTGCCGAGGACCTCAAGGAGGACACCGGCTTCCCGGAGTACGCGGTGATCGAGCGGCGCACCGCGAACGCGCACGAGTACCTGACCGGCATGATCATCGGCTGCGGCAGCATCGCGGCGGTGTTCTCGGTGATCGCGGCGGGCGACGGCACGATGTTCGGGCCGATCCTGGCGATCGTGGTGTCGCTGGTGCTGCTGCTGCGCGGCCGGGCCTACGCCAACGGCGCGCAGGCGGTGGCGCTGCTGGTGTCCGGCATGGTGGCGGGCACGGGCGTGCTGGTCGGCTGGCTGGTGGAGTCCACCCCGGCGAACCGGCTGCTGTTCGTGTTCGGCAGCCTGGTCGTGGTCGGCACGGTCGCGCTGGTGCTCGGCGTGATCTTCCCGAACCAGAAGTTCTCCCCGGTGCTGCGCCGCACGGTGGACGTGCTGGAGGCGATCCTGATCGCCGCCGTGCTGCCGCTGGCGCTGGCCGTGATGGACCTGTACGTCGCCATGCGCCAGCTGATCCCGGCCTGACCCGATGAACCGCACCGCACGCAGGATCGCCGCGACGGCGGCCGTGGCGCTGGCCCTGGTCGCCACGCCCGGCGCGTACGCGCAGGAGACCACGAAACCCGCGCCGACCAGGCCGAACTCGGTTCCACCGCCGGTCGACCTGAGCTTCCTCAAGCCGCCCAAGCCGCCCGTCGAGGACGTCGACTACGTCCAGAAGACCGAGTGCGTGCGCTCGGGCACCGGCAACCGGTCGATCCCGAACAAGCCGTGGGGCCAGATGCAGCTTCGGCTGGAGGAGGCGCACCGGTTCGCCACCGGCGCGGGCGTCAAGCTGGCCGTCATCGACACCGGCGTCAACGCCGAGCACCCGAGGCTGAAGGGCCGGGTGACCGCCGGCGGCGACTACGTGGAGACGGAGAAGAAGGGCGTCTTCGACTGCGACGGCCACGGCACCGAGGTGGCGGGCGTGGCGGCGGCGAGCCGGGACGAGCAGACCGGGTTCATCGGCGCGGCGCCCGAGGCGGAGATCATCGCCTACCGGCAGACCAGCAGCCACTACAAGTTCGAGGACAAGGCGAAGGGCGACGTCCGGGAATCGGCGGGCAAGGTGCGCACCCTGGCGGAGGCCATCGTCGCGGCGGCGGAGGCCGGGGCGAAGGTCGTCAACATCTCGCTGACCTCGTGCGAGCAGCCGAACGCGCCGAGCGAGCAGGAGCGCGAGTTGCAGGCCGCCATCCACTGGGCGGTCAACGAGAAGGACGTCGTCATCGTCACCGCCGCCGGCAACATCGGCGACGGCTGCACGGTGCAGAACGACAACCAGAACCCGGACAAGGTCAACATCGTGGCGTCGCCCGGGTGGTACGCCGACAACGTGCTGTCGGTGGCGTCGATCGCCGACAGCGGCGCGGTGTCGTCGTTCTCCGTGTGGGGCCCGTGGATCAGCGTGGCCGCGCCGGGTGAGCGGATCACCACCCTGGACTCGGCGGGCCAGGGCCTGGCCGACGCGAAGCTGGACGACAAGGGCACGCCGAGCCCCATCCAGGGCACCAGCTACGCGTCGCCGTACGTGGCGGGCGTGGTGGCGCTGGTGCGGCAGCGGTTCCCCGGGTTGACCGCCCACCAGGTGATGGACCGGATCAAGGCGACGGCCCAGCACCCCGGCAACCCGGGCGGGCGGGACCACAAGGTCGGCGCGGGGATGATCAACCCGGTGGCGGCGCTGACCGCCGAGCTGCCGTCCGAGAAGGGCGGGAAGCCGGCCGAGCCGACCCAGCTCATGACCAACCTGGACCCGCTCAACCCACCGGACCACACGCCGCTGATCGTGGCGCTGTCCGGCACCGGGGCGGGCGTCACGCTGCTGCTGTTGACCCTGTTCATCGTCCACACGGTGAACCGCAACCGCGCTCGCCGCACGCCGCCCGTGCGGCGGAGTGTGATCTGAGCCGGGGCTCGGCGCCTGGCAGATCGCCGACCGATTGGCGTGTCCGGTGGGCGCTCCCTACAGCGACCTCCATGTCCGACGGGTCACTGTCGAAGACCAGGCCACCATCTGGATCTCGAAGCTGAGCTGGAGGCGATGTGAGCGACACATGGTGGTTCAAGAGCAGCTACAGCACCGGGGGCAACGACAACTGCGTTGAGGTACGGCTGACCGACACCACGGTAGGCATCCGGGACTCGAAGAACCCACACGGCCCGGCCTTGCGGGTTCCTCTCGCCACCTGGAGCGGCTTCCTGCGCAGCTTCGGCTGATCAGGACCGCTGGAAGGTAGGCCAACCCTAGAATCGCGTTCAGAGGACTAGTCGGTAGCTTTGGGGTGAGCCCCGGCGTACTCCACCCAAACGGTGCGCTTGTCCACATCCAGCAGGTACCAGATGCGGTCGCCACTGGTGACCTCGATCTGCCAACGGGGCAAGCTTCGCCCACCGTGCGTGCCTTCCGCCAAACCGCCCTTGAGCTGGTGGTGCCGACCGGTGGGCTTGCCCGGCCCTGGGCCCGGGTCGTTGCGCATGGCCTCCCATGCTCGGCGCAGATTCCCCGCCGCCCGGACTTCCAGGTCTTGCCAGCCTTTGATCGCCTCGTTGGTGCAGTAGCGAATGCGCCACTCCGCGTCGACCGCAGGCGGGGCGACCTGGTCGCCTTTCTTCGGGCTCACGCGGTGACTGGCCCCGGTGCGGGAACGTCACCGAGGTCTTCGCCGTCCTGACGAAGGATCGCGAGAAGTCGTGGATCAGCATGAACCTCGGCTGTGTGCTGCCACTCACTGATGAGTTGCGTGACCGGAGCAGGAGTGCCCAGCGAGTCGGCGGCCTCCAGGGTCCGCACGAGTTCGACGACGAACGCCTGCATGTCCTCCCGAGGCAGGAACCGGACCCACGGAAACGCCGTCGGCATCACATCGGTCACCAGATCCCGGACACCCTCGCTGTGCCGCATCAGCGCCACGAAGAGGGCCGTCGTGGCCGAGACGACCTCACGCACCTCCCGCGCCCTGCCGGCCGTGGTGAGCACCAGATCCTCCTCGTCACCGCGACGGTGCACGAGCAGCGTCCGACTCGGCGACTCCTGAAGCTTGCGGACGGAGTCGGCCGGCTTGTTCGACAGATCACTGAAGTTGATCTCGGACGCGGCGAGGGACATAGTTGCAAGGTACCTTAAAACTCATGCCGCTGCTAGCAGGAAGTCGACAAGGAAAGCCCTCACCGCCGCCGCTTTGACAACCGATCAGTCGTCCTCGCCGAGCACCTGGGGCGCGGTCTTCTTCGGCTTGCCGAGCAGTTCCTCGGTGGAGCCGGTGAGCCGGACCTTGGCCTTGTGCTCCTTGTCCCCGCCCTGCTGACCGCCGGCACCCATGCCGCCCATCATGCCGCCGCCCATCATCCCGCCACCGCCGGGCGCGGCACCGTGCGCTCCGCCGCCGCCACCCGCTGCCGCAGCAGCCGGTCGCACGCCCGCTTCGGACGGTTTCGGTTCCTGGACCATGGTCGAGCCACCGGGGGCGAGCTGCGGTTCCGGCGTCGGCGTCGAACCTCCGGGCACACCACCGCCGCCACCACCCACAGAACCGCCACCGGGCGCGGAACCGCCCGAGCCGCCGGCGGGCTTGGTCGGCTCGCCAGAGGCACCGGACGGGCCACCACTCGCCACGACACCACCACTCACGCCCCCGCCACCCGACGGCGGCGGAGCCGGTGCCACGGCCTTCTTCGGCTCGCTGAACGTCCAGTTCTGCTCCGGGTACCGGTGCTCCATCTTCACGTCGGCGAAGTCGGACGCCCCGGACACCCCGTCACACAGCCGGAGGAACGCCTCCAGGATGTCCCGCACCGACTCGTACAGCTCCTTCGCCGGATCACGCAGCTCGTCCAGCGCCTGCATCACCCGCCGATCGCCGTCCAACGGCAGCGCCGCCGCACCCGACACCGTGTCCGCCGCCTCCGCGAACACCCGGGACATGTCCGCGACGACGTCCCGGATCCCGTCCGCCGTCTGGTCCAGCGCCTCGCCCATGGCGTGCATGGCGTCGGACATGTCGTGCCCGGCCAGCCCCACGGTCTGCATGTGGGCGACGAACGAGTCCGCGTCCCGCCCCTGCCACGCCGAGTCCAGCTTCCCCAGCGGCTTGGTCAGGTCCCGGGTCACGTGCTCCGCGACCAGCCCGGCCTTGCGCCACCGCTCGGCCTCGTCGTGCAGGTCGTTCCACGACCCGACGACCGGCCGGAAGTAGTCCTCCACCAGGTCCTGCACGCCCAGCCGGCGGCTGATCCCGGACAGGTAGTCCAGTTCCGGCCCGACCTCGGCGGCGAGCTGCCTGCCGTCCTTGCGCATGGCGAGCCCCTTACCGCCGGTCGGCGTTCTTGATCAGCGTGGCGGCGGCCTCTTCCTGGGAGCCGTAGTGCTCGGCCACGGCGTGCAGCCCGCGCGCCGCCGACGTGAGCACCTCGCACGCCCGGTCGAGCTGCTGGTTCAGCATCCCGGCCGCCCGCCCGTACGCCTCGGCGCTGCGCAGCGTCCGGCCCAGTTCGCCGAAGCTCTGCGCCCGCACCGGGGCGGCCCGCAGCTCGGACCGGGCCCGGGTCAGCTCCTCGGCCGCCTCGTCCACCCGCTTCGCGTACAGCTCGACCCAGCGCGCGTCGACGGCGATCCGTCCGGTGCGCGCCGGCCCGGCAGGTCGTGACACCTCGTTCACCGGGACACCTCCTCCACGGGTGGGACGGAACCGGACCGGGCCCGGTTCCGCCGGACGCCGCAGGGCTCAGCCGCCGGACGTCTGCTTGTCCTCAGGCTGCCGGCCCAGGCTCTTGGGCACCGGGATGGAGTCCCAGCTGCGCACCGCGTCGTTCCGGTTGAGCTGCGGGCCGTTGGGCAGCAGCCGCAGGATCGACTCCGGTCCGGGGGTGAACTGCTCGCCCAGCCCCAGCGCGCCCGCGACCTGGGTGTCGGGGACGCCGTACTTCACACCGCGGCCGGTCACCAGGTGGATCGGGCCCCGGCCGAAGTCGTCGGTGGACGTCGCCGAGCGCACCACCGCCGTCTTGCCGGACGCCATCATGAACTTGTCGACCACCTCGCCGGTCCCGCCGACCTGGTTGATCTCGACGGCGACCGCGTCGGACGGCACCGGCAGCGACGGCGCGATGGTGACCTGGGTGTGCTGCGACTTGTTGCCCGCGTTGACGTTCTCCGCGCGCCAGTTCAGGCAGATCACCTTGTTGTTCTGGTTGGGCTCCAGGATCTCCGGCACCGCCGCCGGGTAGTCCAGGAAGTCCAGCGGCTCGGCGGGAGCCTTCTTGGTGTCGATGCGCGCGATGTCCACCCGCCTGGCCTCCGCGCCCTGCGCGTAGGCGGCGCGGATCAGGTCGCCCGCCGCGCGGCTGATCTCCTGGAGACCGTCCTGGAGCGCCACGTAGAACACCGGCTCCGCGCCGGTGCGCACGACCTCGATCACGTTGCCGACCTTCAGCTTCTCGCCGGAGACGTAGTCGACGTCCTCGCCGCGGCCCTTGATGTCCGGCGCCACCAGCGGCTTGGCCTCGGGGATTGCGTTGAGCAGGCCGGAGCT